>JAQBNU010000103.1 GCA_028288365.1 Chitinophagaceae bacterium
GACGAATGGTATCAGGCACTTGAAAAACTAATCGTTGATGCTGAACTGCGCAGGACAATGGGCAGACAAGCCAGAATACGGGTAGAAGAAAAATATTCCATACACGCCAACAGAGATACTTACCTGAACATATTGAATACACTTTTTTCTTAATATTATCAATTAAGCGACAGAGTCACCAAACTCTCTCCATATATAGCTGTAATGCAGTAATTTTATTAGATTACACATCTATATGAAATTTACAGAAAGGTATCGTGTTATACTTATGATATGCGCCGTGGGCCTAGCCCTTCGAATTCTTTATGCGCTGTTTTTTGCCCGGTACATTTCCCATACTTATTTCAATGTCGACGCGGTTTTTCAAAATGCCGGTGATTTCAGCGATTGGTTTCGTGCGATTAAAAACTGGGTGAAAACGGGTGAATATACTGTTGATCCCAACAATGCTAATGGCTATTTCAGCAGAATGCCAGGGTATGCACTATTTATAGGTTTGTTCTATTATATTTTTAATGAACCTTATTATTTATATGCCATAGGGTATGCACAGATTCTTCTCGATAGCGCCGTCATTTTTTTCATATACCGTATATACACTCACTTATTTCCTCAGTCCAGGTATAAGTATATCGCTCCGATACTTTACGCCTTTAATCCTATCAATATTTTTTGGGCTCCCGTATTATTGTCTGAATCGTTGTCGGTCTTTCTGATGATGTTGGCCATCTACCTTTACACATGCCATACACACAAGTATACTTTTTTTTACATAGGTCTTATCATAGGTTTTGATATCCTGGTAAGACCGCAGCTAGGTATTTTTGCATTGGTCTTTTTTCTCGTACATGTTCTTTATGTGGTGCGTCATACTTGGGACATGAAAAAAACATATGCCTTGGTTTTATTCTTATCCGGAATCTTTTTAACCTATGGTTTATGGCCTATTCGCAACTACGTATTCCATCAACGGGTAGTACTTACTCATGACATCAGCGGTATTGAAATATGGGGACCAGACGTTTCTGCATATATGGAATACATTTATTCTATACAAACAAACTGGGAACCCCAAATGTCTCAGATTGTCACCAACCAACCTTTTACTATCAATAAAAAAATAGCTTATGCTGTGCCAAGCGACTCTGCGGATTTAGCAAAAGCCATTTACTTATCCAAACATTGTGGCAGCGGTTTCAGCCACTGGCAAGGCTACTGGAAAGCATCTCTTTCAACGGATGGTTGTGATCAGGAGATTGTTTCTTTATTTAAAAAGCTACAACACCATCAGGTGACTTATCGTCCTTTGCACTTCTGGCTCTTCCTTCCCTTACAGTCCCTTCAAAAATGTTTGTTTAAGATGGATGTCTATCCTTCTTCTAGCCGTGCTTTTTTCAGCCTTACCTCCATCGTCTTTTTATTTAGGTCTTTTATGATTCTGGCAGGTATTGCAGGTTCTGTATTCCTATTAAAAAGTGCTTACAACAATATGGTCACTGTTATTTTTATTTTCTTTATGGCCTGGTATCTGATACTGTGCTTTGGCCCTCCTCTTTATATGAGGAACATAGAAATTCGTTATCTCTTGCAAGCAGATACAGCCATGCTCATACCAGCCTCTTATTTTTTTAGTTCCATGTTAGAAAAATTAAATCCAACACGAACATGATTGCTTATCACTTCGGTATAAACGACATCCTACTTACGCCTTTCTACCTGCTGATTGCATGTGCGGTGGCTTATATCCTTTCGCGTCAAATAAAGAACAAAGCCTTTCAACAGTATTTCATTACTGGTTTATATTTAAAATTCGCAGGCGGTATTTTATTTGGTATTATATACGCCTTTGCTTACTATGGAGGAGACACACAATTATACTGGCAGTACAGTAAAGTCATCGGTAATGCATTATGGGATTCTCCCCTAGACTGGCTGAAGTTAATTTTTCATGCCTCTCCAGATAAGGACATCATGAAGTATGTTGCTAAAATCGGTTGGTACAATGACCGTTCTGCTTATTTTGTATGTCAGATCGGAGGATTTATAGCGCCTTTTTGCTTTTCAACTTATTCTGCGATGACATTGGGTTTTGCTATCATTAGTTTCAATGGCTTATGGCATTTATTCCTAGTCTTTACCAACCTCTATCCTCACCTTCACAAGCAGATTGCCATCAGTCTATTTTATCTTCCTTCTCTGTTTTTTTGGGGATCCGGTGTCATGAAAGATCCATTGGTACTTGCGGGTCTGGGTTGGCTTATGTACGCTTTCTATTTTGGCTTAATCAAAAGAGAACGTATCTATAAATGTATTCCTCTTGCTATCATCAGCCTTTACATTTTATTTTCTGTGAAAGCTTATGTGATTGCTTGTTTTTTCCCTCCTATGATTATTTGGCTTTACCTGTTGTACATTAAAAAGATTCGAAATGTCATTTTGAAAATCATGTTTTCAACCTTTGCCATATCGATTGTTTTATTTATGATCACTCAATTTTTTGATGTGCTTCAGGAAAACACTGGTCATGATATCAACGATCTGCAAACCATCACCAAAAATATTGACATCACCAACCGCTGGATCTACACTTCAACCGGCAAAGACGGTTCCGCCTACAACATTGGAGCATCAAACGGTACCATACTAGGAACTTTGCAATTGGCTCCACAAGCCATCTTTCTTTCTTTATTCAGACCTTTGCTATGGGAGGTAAAAAACATTACCATGTTCTTATCTTCTTTAGAGAACACTTGGTTTTTGATCATGACCTTATACATGCTATATAAAGTAGGGCTCTTCAATGTTATAAAAATAGTGGCAAATGATCCGACCATTATGTTTTGCTTCGTCTTCTCCCTCATCCTCTCTTTCATTACCGGCGTATCCAGTGGAAACTTCGGAACCCTTGTGCGGTATAAAATACCCATGATGCCATTTTACATCACTTCGATCTATGCCATTTTATATAAGTACAAGAGTAACAAAGCTGCGCAACAACAACTTCGAACAGATAAAAATGGTCGTGCGCCGGTAACTTTATATCCGCATAAACAATTTGCCCCAAGGCCTACGCGAACTACTTTTTAAGCGCCTGCATGAGCACCTCTCTCTTAAAATTAATTTCAGGAATGGTCAGGTGTATTGCTTCAAAAGTAGGTTGTAAGATCTCTCCGTTTAGAAATTGCGTAAACGATTTCTTCAAGAAAGGATTATTTTGATTTGCTGTTTTGAGAAGCAACTGCTGAATGAATTCATTGTCGGTGAAGTTGTTTTTTTGCAAGATGTAGCAGAAGTTGTGGTAATAATTTCCCGCTGAGCCTTCTTTGTAATTCACTCGATCCTTCAACACGATAATCTTCCCATTTTTAGGAAAAAAATCAAAATTTTCAATGACGTTCAAGTTCAATGATTTTGAAAAACCAAATTTTACTAACAGTGCTTTAACCAAGGATTTATTATTTTGAAAAAGACTACTCTTTTTGATTCTTTCAATAAAACCTAAGCGTTTGTTGCTGCTCCACAAAGCATAGGTAACGGAAAAGTCTTCCGGATAAAAAACAACGTGTGGCGTATTGACTTCTATGAACTCTATGTTATACAAATGATTGTGATAGGCTTTATCAATATCAAGTGTAACAGATTGATCCTTGTTTATTTTATGATTATTCTTAAACAATATAGAGCTATAGCCGGGACCAATAGGAGCAATGGAAGTTAACAATAAATTGCCGTGGTGGTGAATACTCTGGTGTGTCGTTTCTGTATCCGCATCAGGTAGCGGCATCCAACAATGTGCAATGAAAGAATAATCGATCGTTGTATCTATTTCCAAAGCGATGACAGGATTGATTCTTTTCTTCAAATGAAAATCCGGACTTACCATGTTCTTTTTAAGGATCTCATGGAAAACCGTTGTGTCTCTTGCCATTTCTTCCAAGATGGCTCTGCTCTTTTGATGTGCCTCATAATTGGAAGCAGATTGAGCAAACGCTTGTCTGATGCGCTGAGTGTATTGATTAAGAGCCATAGTCATTAAGAAATAATGGAACTAAAATCAGTTTTTCTATCCCGATGAATCAGGATATAATTACTTTCTACATAATCCTTTTCATAGGATATTAATTTTCCTTGCGCCGTATCGTATACGAACGTATCGTAGTTCAACGAATGGATTAAATTTTTCATTTCCTGTTTTGCAATACCAAACCCTTTAAGAAAAAAAGGATTTATTTCCAACAACACGACCGGTTTATGAACAGCCAGTATTTTAGTCATTCCTTTCAATGCAAAAAGCTCTGCACCTTCTATATCCATTTTAATATAAGAAAGTTTCTTCAGTTTCTTCTCAAGAAAAGTATCGAGGTCAACTACCTGGCAATTGAACACTTGGTTTTTATGGAATTTATAGTGCTGCTCTTTACCTTCTAATTCATTGTTGCGCTCTGACATATGTGCCTGACCACTACTGAATGCGCCGAAGTCAACAACGGGAATAGAAAATGTTTTGATTTCCGTATGTTGTCCGACACCTAAATTATACAACTCTACATTGCGCAGTTTATAATGATCAACAATCATTTTGCAGACCTTGTAGGTAAAAGGAATTGGTTCGAAGGCATATACTTTTTTACTTAGTCTCGCCATCCGTTCTGTATGATAAGCAAAATTAGCACCTATGTCTATGGATTCCGCATCGTCTTTACAAAAGTGATTCAATAGAACCATTTCCGCCTCTTCTACCAAGCGATGGTCGATGTCTTTTATTTTCGCTTTGTATTGAAACCATACGTATAAATTTTTGCCAAATAATTTAAACAAAATGGGTTTCAAAAAATCTCTAATCGGTGAATGTACAGATGCCATATATATTTATTTAGCGCTTAATCAATTTAAGATTCTAATATCAATCTATAACTATATTCGTACGTGTTTAGTGCCTCATTTAAATCATAATATTTTCTACTCTTGTTTCTGATCTCTTCAGGATTTTTTGCCAGGATCTCAGGCAAGGCTGTCACCACTCGTTGGTAAGATAGCTGATCAAAGCCTTCTAAGATAATGCCGGCAGATGTTTCCTTCATCATCTGTTCCACATCTCCTATGGATTTATTTGAAACCACTGGAATGCCCATGGCCAAAAGCTCTCCGATTTTGGTCGGTGAACTGGCAATCTTCGAATAAGCCGGTTTGATAAAAGACAAACTAAAATCTGCTGCCTTAGACAAATAAGGAACATCTTCCCTCATAGCAAAAGAAAGGATGAAATCTTCCGCTTTTAAATTGAATTTATAAATAGCTGTGTATACTATATTTTTATCATCTGGCGTAAGCATTAGAAATTTTGCATCCGGATACGTTTTTTTTAGCTCTTTAAAAAAATCCAACATTTCATCCAACATATACCATGTACCCAAAGAACCAAGGTAACTCACCACAAGTGAAGAGGATGGTATATTCAATTTTTCCCGTGCCTTTTGTTTTTGATCGTGATCCGATAAAGTAAACCATTCGAAATCTGCACTGCAAGAGACAACTGTTACAGGTACAGATTTTTTGTACGAAGGCCAGGACATCAATTCTTTCTTCCCAGCTTCGGTTAATACAATGATGTGATCGGAATTTTGAATGAACTGTGCTTCTTTATTTTTATAATATTTATACGCCCAGCGGAATAAGAAGATTTCCTTATTCCAAAGCCCACCATCTACGCGCTCATCCACCCAGAAGCCACGCATGTCGAATAATACCTTTACTCCAAATTTTTTCTTTAGCCAAAGTCCTATCTCTATCGCTATGTAACTGCGGCAATGAATCAAATCAAAATTTTTTTCTTTGTATAACTTCAAAGCCTTTTGCTTCAATTGATAGATATCATAAAACTTTGCCAGAATCGGTGGGCGCTTATGAAAAAAAACTGTTTGCCAATCAATACGATGTAACTTGCATTTATCTTCTATAATGGAACGGTATTTTTGAAATCTATTTTTCTTTTCACAACTCAATAAGGTAAACCGATAACCCATCTTACTCAATCCCGACACATAAGGCAAGATCTGTGACTGGCCCAGTGGGTCTGTCATTCCATCGTACGATATGAAAAGGATATTTTTACGATCAGACGGATTCATTTCTAAATTATAAAATGATAAATGTTTCAGTATGCTTTATCGGGAATTAAACGTTAATATGATTTTTATGCAACCACTTTTGCAGGATGATCATGAGCCAAACTCTATTGGACAGGTATTCTTCCCCCGCCATATATCTTTGTACCAATGACTGCACAACCTTTAGGTTCAGCACCTGGTATTTTAAAATCTGTTCTTCGCTTAAATATTTATCCATTAAAAACTTCAGGTCACAACTCAACCATTTACTAAGCGGTATCCCGAATCCCCACTTGGGTCTATCGAAATATGTTTTAGGAACATATTCGTACAATACTTCTTTTAGAATATATTTTTCAATACCCTTTTTGTATTTAAATGACTGAGATAAATTCAATGCAAATTCTACCAATCTATAATCTAACAAGGGCTCTCGAGCTTCAATAGAATTATACATAGTGGTTCTATCCACTTTCACCAATAAATCGTCCTTCAGGTAATGCGTCAAATCGAAAAATGCCTGCTGTTCTTTAGGAGTAAGCCTACGATTCATCTTTGCTTCATCAATCCATTTACCAGGATTGTAGAGCTTATGGTGCATGAGTAGATCTGACAATTCTGTTTCTGAAAAATAATATTGTTCCTGTGAATAAATGTGACTTCTAAGATCAGTGGCTGAATTATAATTTAATACCTGTGCAATGCGTTTGAAACGATTGTTACCCGTAGCATTTAATGTTGCTGCAATTGCTTTTCGAAATGAATATATTCCTTTATTAGAAAAACGTTCGGCCCAACTGTAAGCGCCGTAACCCATGAATAGCTCATCACCACCATCACCAGTCAAAACCATTTTTACTTTTTGCGAAGACATCTTACTCACCAAATAAGTAGGCAGGGCAGAACTATCCGCGAAAGGTTCATCAAATTGCTCCATGATTTCTTCGATAGATTCCATGGCGTCTTTTTCAGAAACTATAATTTGTTCATGGTCCGTCTTAAGATAAGAGGCCACTTTTTGAGCGTATATGGTTTCATTTAATTTGAACTCTTTGAAACCGATGGAAAATGTTTTTAATGGAGTCGATGATTGCTCCTGAGCAATCGCCGTCACTAAACTAGAGTCCGTACCGCCGCTCAAAAAAGTACCGAATGGCACATCGCTGATCATACGGTATCGAATGGAACTTTGCAATAACTCTTTCAGTTGTTGTTTGGCCGTTGCATAATTATCAATGACTTTATCTTCCACTTTATCTTCAGGTCTCCAATACGAATGGATGTCTATGCCCTGTCGACTCACCCATGCGTATGAACCCGCAGGAAATTTCGTTATTTCATTGTAGATGGAATGCGGTTGCGGAATATAGGCCAGATGCAAAAACAGTCCTACCGCCTTCTTGTCTATTGTAAGCTTACTGGCTATGCGGTCCAGTGCAGTCAATGCCTTCAGCTCGGAGGCAAATAATATTTCTTTTCCGGATTGGTAGACAAATAAGGGCTTCACTCCCAGGCGATCTCTGCACAAGAAAATCTCCTCTTTATTTATATCATAAATGGCAAAAGAAAACATGCCGTTGAATTCGTGTACACACTCTTTTCCTAGAAGTGCAAACAGCTCGACGATTACTTCCGTATCGCTGGTAGTAGAAAGCTGAAGCTTATATTTAGTTGCCAGTTCCTGGTAATTGTAAACCTCTCCATTGAAGACGATCACAAAATTTTTACACCTGGAATAAAAGGGTTGATTGGCAGAAGAGGAAAGGTCGAGGATGCTTAATCTGCGGTGACCAAGAAAAATATTTTTTGCAGAATTACTATAGTAGCCACCTGCGTCAGGACCACGATGGTACAAGGTGTCCGTCAACATCTTTACTTGTTCTTCTGTACATGTCTCCGATATAACCCCTACTATTCCACACATATTTGTTATTTTATTCCTCTGACAACGGCGGTTTGCAATGTTCCGCCATAAGAAATGAATTCTCCTTTCACCTGATGAAGTCCGCGTTCCTTAAACCAGCGTACAACAGTAGCAATTTTTTGCGGATTATCGTATTCAGGTGAAAACATATCGAAGGTATCGAGTATTACCCAGTTCCTTAATTCTTCTTTTGACAGACTAGCAGGAAAAGTATTTTTAATATCGCAGATCGGGATGAAACGTGTTAGAAAACCCAGCTTCAGTTTGTATAACCATTGATACGCAGCAATCATAGCATCGGCACGCTTCTCAATGCGTTGAAGCAATTGTTCATTGCTCATCTTTTTTGTCCAGGGTCTTAACAAATATTTTGCATGTACTTTTGTCCACCACCCTTTAATGGGATAAAAATCGACGATGATTTCTCCACCCGGTTTTGCTTTATCGATCAACGCGTTTACTGATTTTTTAAAATCAGGTGTATGTTGCAACACTCCGAAGCAAAACACTTTGTCAAAAGAATTATCCTTGAAAGGCATTTCATAAATGCTTGCCTGAAACAATTTAAGTCGATCAGACTTTCCATTGTTTTTGTAGTTGACTTCTACAGCAGAGGAATAGTCAAGGCTGTAGAGCGATGCTTTTGTTTTATTCAATACGATCTCTGAAAATCTACCTGCACCACACCCTACTTCCAACATAGAACGACCCGACAGATCCTCCTTGTCCCATCCTGTTGATTTAAAGAAACGATCTTCAGTCAGGTCAATATTATTGGTTTCATCCAATTGTGTCTTTTGAAACTTGTGCCATTGAAAACCAAAGTTGTCGGTATAATTTGGTTGATTCACAATTTTGTAAACGCCCTCTATCTTTAAGAATTCGTTGCCGGAAGAATCCACCAATTTTTGTCCCTGCTCGGAAAGTGGTTGTTGATTATAGGGGTTTACTAAGACAGGTTCCATTGTAAGATGAATCGTTTACTACTCTTCTTTATTGATTTTATTGGCTTCGTGAAGCTGATCCATGGTGTCTACTGTAAACCATTTTTCAGGATATGTATTGCAACAATACAATTGCTGTATGGCAATGAGTTGTTTCCATACGTCGTAAAAATCATCTACTTCTTGAATGAGCGAATTGATTTTTTTAGGATTTAAAACTTGAATACCCGAACAATAAATATCCGATGGTTTATTTCTGTTCAATTCAGAAACTACTCCTTTATTGTGAAAAATAAAATCACCGTGTAATCCTTCTACCGGTTTCACAGGAACGACCATGCAAGCTGGGCCTCCGAAAGCATTGTATTCTTTGGCAATTAAATCTAAATCGAGTTCTATGATATTATCACAGGTCAATACTAACAATGGTTCATCCAGGTTTTTTAACAGCGTATTGAAAATCCACCAACTGTTTCCTTGTCCTTCTGTATTAAATACTGATGCCACTCCTTCTTCAATGACATGCTTAGCCAGCATTGCTTTTTTATATCCTACCGTAATATGAAGGTGAGGAATATGATTCTTTACTTTCGTAATAGAATTAGCAATCAACGTAGATCCGTTGTAAGGCGCCATGGGCTTTGGGATGTCCGTTGTGAGAGGCATCATCCGTGTGCCTCTTCCAGCTGCCATGATGATCGCATGATTGAATGAAGTCATAGTTATACCTCTTCGCTAGGTGGATTTTTAATGATGTTCAGAATTTCTTCTTCCGATAACTTATCGGTATTGGCAGAAGACAAACCGAATGCAATAGGATTCGCCACTTTGTCATTGAACGAAATGATATAGTGCGTTACTCCGTTATATTCTACTTCTCTTGTATATGGTAACTCCAATTCGCCGATTAAGAATTCATCGTCTCTTTCTCCTGGACGTCCTTCTATTTTTTCCCATTTGCCACCGGCATATTCGACCCACACTTTCAGGATCTCTCCCATTTGCGCCGCTTTCATTTTACGGGAAAGCACCTTCCCCTGTAACGTGTCTATGTTGTGGAGAGCAGTAAGCACCAATGCAACGGCTTCATCCACGGTGAAAAAGAATCTTCTCATTTCAGGACCGGTGGTACCAATCAATCCTGTTTCCTCTAGCATTTTTTTCCAGATCGTCAATACAGATCCAGTAGACCAGGCCACATTGCCATAGCGCACACAGGTAAATTTAGTATTGGATTTTCCGTTCATGGAACAAAAAACACGTTCCATCATGGCCTTTGAAAGTCCATAGGTATTTCTTACAGGAGGAGATGCTTTGTCGGTTGAAATACCGATTACCGATTCAACGTTTTTTTCTACTGCTACTCGAGCTATATTTTGCGATCCCAATACATTGACATCCACACATTCCATCGGTTGTTTTTCTGCAAGGTCAACGAATTTCGTAGCCGCGGCATGGATGACGATGTGTGGCTTGTGCTCTACAAATGCATCTCTCACCGATTCTATATTTGTAATGTCCATCGGAATGACAGTAACTCCGGTAAACTTCTGAGCAAACATATTCTGCTTATTGTTTCGGCCTGCCAGTACAACATTGTATTCGTTTTTTAAAGCCAGTCCCAATCTTTTGCCAAGAAAGCCTGTGCCGCCTGTGATTAAAACAGTTTTTTTCATAGTTAATTATTGGTTCTTTTTAAAAATCTAAAACATAAACTTAGAAAATTTCTTCTTCTTACCACACCTTTATCGGTTTGAAAAGCGCGATAAAGAAAATATTTCATGCTTTTCCAGTCTTTTACAATCGCTGCGATTTCTGCCAGGTAAGTCCATAGGGTTGCTTTGATCCTGTAGCGCAATGTTCCGAAACCATTTACGTATACGGGGTCTTTGTCAATCTTGTTAAAGAAGTATTCAAATCTCTTCTTTGTTTGTTCCAAATCACTGGTATTGACCGTTCGGGCCGGATGTTCCAGGATACCGCTATTCACTTTCTCTATCCTTCCGACCTGAGGAAAAAAGGCAATCACTCTTAACCAATAATCGTAATCTTCTGAGCCGGTTAATATGGGTGTCTCGTCCCATGCCACTGCAGTATATACTTCACGAGAAACAAATACACCAATACAGGATAGAAAATTACCTGTTGTGATTTGTTTGCGAGGGTTTCTCAATGGCTTAAATGAATAACTAGAAACCTTTTGCTTGTTTGCATTAACCAACTCGTACAAGTTATGAAAAACTTTGTATCGAGGCTCTTGTTCAATAAAGTGGAATGCGTCTTTTAAATTGTCTTCATACATGAAATCATCTGAATCCAGGTAAGTCAGGTAATTACCTCTAGCGTGCTGAATACCGGTGTTTCTGGATTTGGCTCTCTCGTAATTCTTATCGTGCTGTATAAATGTAATCTTACCTGCTGCAATAAGAGGCATTAGTAATTCATAGGTATTGTCCGTCGAACAATTGTCAACAACGATGACTTCATAATCCTGAAAGCTTTGACTGAACACCGTTTCAAGGGTGTTTAAAATAAGACCTGCACGGTTATACGTGGGGATCACAATGGTAAAAAAAGGAGTTGTCGCCATGAATATACGATCGTTATGAGATTAAACTGCTTATGTCTGGCCTGCTTTATGGTTCGCCTGTCTGACATGTAGGCTTGAAAAATTAAGGGTAAACCAACAACCGATTGTATAGTGCTGCAACCTCTTTAGATGGACTAAAGGTTTCAAGAATGGTTGTCCGCAATTTTTTACCCATTGATTGCAATTCTTCTTTCCTGTTCAGAATTTCCTGTAGGTACACGTACAATTGTTCTTCGCTCTTCTCTTTATCCATTAAAAACCCATTGCTTTTATGAACGATATAATCGTCGAAGTCTCCCACTTCATGACAGGCAATCACAATCTTTTCTTTGAGACCAGCTTCTTTTACTGCGCTGCAGCTCGCTTCAGCCAGAGAAGGATGTACCATGACATCTGCCGCACTGATGTAATCAATGATGTTCGTTTGAAAGCCCAGCATGAAAATTTTATCCTGCAGGTGATGCAAACGAATGTATTGTTCCAGCGAATCTTTTATTGTTCCTTCATCCATCACCATCAGTTTTATATCCTTGCCTTCTTGTATCAATTTTCTAACGACATCGAAAACTAACAGATGGCGTTTCTCCTCCACGAGACGACTGACCATGATCAAGAGGAGTGAAGATTGATAACGTTGTCTGATGGTTCCAGCACCGCCGTGATCAAGGAGGTTGTAATTGCTGAAATTATAGATGTAAGGAACGATCTCCACTTTTGAAGGCTTTACCCACTCATTCGCAAGCATCATTTTTTTTACTCCCGAAGAAGGTACCACGATACGCTTTGCCAAAAAATTGATGAGTTCATCCGCCCACTTCTCTTTTTTATTTTTGGCATAATCATGATGTCTGAATACAATAACCGGTGCATGGATAAAAAACTGTGCGACTACCGCTATGATATTGGCTGCCTGCAAGTGTGAAACAACAGCTTCGACATGATTTTTACGGCAAAATCCAATTAGGTAAGTAATGTGTCTAAAATAATATCTCATCCGGTTTACTTTTTCAGGATGAAACACAAATGTCTTTACCCCGAATTCTTCCAGCTTCGCATGAAAAGCACCACGCTCACATTGTGTAAGTAATAAGACTTCATGGCCACTGTCTATGTATTGCTTCACCATTGTCTCCATGGCAATGGTCCGTTTATTGGAAGGAAAGTAGAGAAGAATCTTCATTCACAGAGGTCCTTTTAGCTCAAAAAGAATTATTAAATATAACCAGAAAACGTCTAATTCTAATTATCTTTAACTCTAATAATGCACCTATGACGTTTATTTGTTTTAGTCATGAAAAGTAAGAATATCGTAACGGGGACAATCATTTTTTCTGTTATTACATTCTTCCCGCCAGCAGTGAATCTTTTGCTGATGCCCATCTATATCAAGTACCTGAGCATACAGGAGTACGGGGTACTTTCACTCATCACCAGTATTTCTGCTTTCTTTACTGTGGTAGGAGGAATGAGGGTGAGCACTGCCATCACTTCTTATTACTACGAATTGCAACAGGAGCCTGCCGAACTGCAAATGTTTTACGGAAATACTTTAAAATTCTCCTTGCTTAGCAACTTGGTTTTATATGTTCTTTCCTGCTTACCTATTTATTTGATAATCAAATACGTATTTGAAGATCCTGCCATTCATTTTGCCTCCATGGGTTTACCTGCCATCGGTATAGGATTAATCAGTTCTACACGCTCTTGTTACTTGATGTATTGCAAAAATGATCGTGACATTCGCAGGTATAGTATTCAGTATATTGTCGTCACTGTTTCGATGGCCCTCTTGCAACTATTGCTCATTGCCGTGTTTCATTATGGTGTGGAAGGATTGCTGATCGCAAGACTATCTTCAGAAGTAATAGGCTTATCTCTGATTTTAATCAGTGAGAAAAAAGTACTCTTGCTTCCTTTCAAAAAAGAATATGTGCGCAAAGCATTAAAGTTTTCTCTTCCTCTTATCCCTTCAGGTATCATTGGCTGGGTCTACACCTTTGGTGACCGGGCCTTCATTGAAACATACCTTGATCTTTCCATGCTTGGCTTATATGGCTTCCTCGTTACATTGATCAGTTTGATCACCATGCTTTCGGATGCCATGATGCACGGGATACAACCTTATCTTTATAATCTCTACTCAGAAGGCATTGAAAAAAACACGTCGAAAATAAATGAGATTTATAAATCTTACCTGCAAGCAGTTATTGTCTTCGGATCATTACTGGTGCTTATTGGAAATAATCTCGATCTTATCATTTCCAATACCGATTATCAACAGGTATCGAAATATGTAGCTATAGGTGTGATGATCTTTATCGCAGAAGCTTATTATAAAATATTTTTCAATAACCTGTTGTACAGTAAAAATACGCGCTGGATTTCCATGATGTCTATCGCCTCTGTGGTGATGACGGTTTCCTTTTATTTCATTTTCATTCCGTTGTTTCAAATTTGGGGTGTCATCTTTGCTAATCTATTATCCAACATCATATCAACGGCTGTCTCATGGATATTGAGCCAGAAAAAACTGCACTTGTCTTTGTCTCGCAAAGATCTTATTGTCGTTCCTCTCGTAGAATTACTTATTTTAGGGGCTTTTCAACTTTGTGTGGCTTTGCAGGAAGATCACATGAAGCTCCTTTCTTTGTTGCAGCTAGCCGCCATAGGATGTGTTTCTCTATTTGTCCTACGCAAAAGTTTTGTGAAGGTCATCGAGTTGTATAAAAAAATGATTTATTAGTTTGACCTTGTTCAATGTCAAACGTCTTCTTATAAATAGATAAAACAACTTCTATTTATTTTGAAATGGAATTGATATACAACTGCCATTTCCAGGCTGTACTCATCATCTCTTTAATAGAGTAAGCCGGTTTCCACCCCAGTTCTATATTCGCCTTGGTACTATCGCTGTATATGGATGCCACGTCACCAGGTCTGCGGGGACTTACTTCATAATTCAGAGATACCCCTGTCACTTCTTCAAATGCTTTGATGGCTTCAAAGACAGAGACACCCTCACCGGTACCTAAATTATAGATTTCGTAGTTGTCTTTGTTTTTCTTATCTACCAATCTATTCATCGCCTTGATGTGCGCATCAGCGATATCAATCACATGTATGTAATCGCGAATACACGATCCATCTCTAGTTGGATAATCATTGCCAAATACCGTCATCTTTTCTCTGATACCTGCTGCCGTTTGTGTGATGACAGGAATCAGGTTAGACGGTGGGTTGACAGGATCTTCTCCATTCATTCCGCTTGTATCACCTCCTACAGGATTGAAATAACGAAGCAAAATAAAATTCATTGTAGCCTGATCCGCAATGAAACGAAGCATTTGCTCAGCCATTAATTTTGTATGTGCATAAGGTGATACCACCGGACTTAACGATGTTTCTTCTTTTACAGGCAGAGAAGCTACGTTGCCGTATACCGAACAAGAAGAAGAAAAAATAAAATTATCAATATGAAATTCCTGACAGCACTTGATGACATTCAACAACGATTCGATGTTGTTGTGATAATACCGAACCGGTTGCGATACGGAATCACCAACAGATTTTAATGCGGCGAAATGGATCACACCGACAACATCCTGATTGGTCTGAAATACCTGACGTGTGGTGTTGTAGTCGCATAGATCTACCTTGTAGTTGATCACCTCTTTCCCTGCAATCAATTTTATTCTTTGCAATACTGTTTCCGCAGAGTTTACCAGGTTGTCAATAGAAATGACTTCGTACTCTGTGTGTTTCAATAACTCAATGATCGTTTGAGAACCGATATAACCACAACCTCCTGTTACAATAATTTTTTTCATGATGCTTTGTATCCACCACCGTATGAACGATGCCTGATGTAATCTGAATAAACTTTTTCAATACCGTCTTTTAATGCAACAACATCTTTCCATCCTATGGCTCTCATCCTGCTCACGTCCATTAATTTTCTAGGAGTACCATCGGGTTTTGATGTATTGAATTTCAATTCACCTTCGTAACCAATAATAGATTTAACCATCAAGGCCAGGTCTTTAATAGAGATGTCTTCCCCTGAACCAATGTTGACAAATAGTTTTTCGTTATAGTGCTTCATCAGGTGCATGCAGGCTTCTGCCAAATCATCTACATGCAGAAATTCTCTTTTGGGTGTACCTGAACCCCATATCTCTACTTCCTTCTTTCCTTCTTGTTTGGCTTCATGAAACTTGCGAATCAGTGCCGGCAATACGTGCGAGTTATTCAAATCATAATTATCACCGGGACCATACAAGTTGGTGGGCATCGCAGAAATGAAATTGCATCCGTATTGATCTCTGTAGGCTTCACACATTTTAATGCCTGCAATTTTGGCGATCGCATACGGTTCGTTGGTAGGTTCCAGTAAACCCGTCAGCAACGACTCTTCTTTCAAAGGTTGTGGTGCCATCTTCGGATAAATGCAAGATGAACCCAGGAACAATAATTTTTTTACCCCTGATACATAGGCCTGATGAATGACGTTGTTTTGTATCATCAAGTTGTCGTATAAGAAATCTGCTCTGTAAATATTATTCGCCTGAATCCCCCCGACTTTAGCTGCTGCTAAAAAAACATACTCCGGTTTTTCTACTTTAAAAAATGCTTCCACCTGATCTTGTTGTTTAAGATCTAACTCACCAGAAGTTTTAACTACGATGTTATTATACCCTTCATGTTCCAGCTTCCGCAGGATGGACGAACCAACCATACCTCTGTGGCCGGCAACATATATCTTACTATGCTTTTCCAATCCTCTATTATTCAAAATAGTTTTTAATTTTATAGCCGCTGCTTTTCAGTAACTCGTCAGCTTTAAATAATTCCACATCGGCAGATACCATTTCTTTCACCAATGCTTCCAACGTGTACTTGGGTATCCATCCCAATTTCTGATTGGCTTTCGTAGGATCTCCAATCAACAATTCTACTTCTGTCGGTCTGAAATAACGAGGATCGACACTGACCACTGCCTGTCCTACTTTGAATACATTGCCTTCCTTTACCTTGGAAACATAACCTACTTCATCTACTCCGCTTCCTTTAAACTCTAACTCCACCCCTACTTCAGCAAAAGCCATTCGCACAAAATCTCTCACAGTAGTTGTCTTACCCGTTGCAATGACAAAGTCTTCCGCTGTCTCCTGTTGCAACATGAGCCACATGGCTTCAACATAATCTCTAGCATGTCCCCAGTCTCTTTTGGCATCCAGGTTTCCTAAATACAATTTATCTTGTAAGCCCAGTGACATGCGGGCTACAGCTCTGGTGATTTTACGTGTCACAAATGTTTCCCCGCGCAACGGAGATTCATGATTAAATAAAATACCGTTTGCTGCAAAGATTCCATATGCTTCTCTATAGTTTACCGTGATCCAATAACCATACAACTTTGCGACAGCATATGGAGACCTTGGATAGAATGGTGTGGTTTCTTTTTGCGGCACTTCCTGCACCAAACCGTATAACTCAGAAGTGGAAGCCTGGTATACTTTTGTCTTTTTGGTCAAACCCAGCATCTTTACCGCCTCCAGAATTCTCAACGCACCTAAACCATCTACATTGGCCGTGTATTCCGGCGTATCAAAGCTCACACGCACATGAGACATCGCACCAAGATTATAAATTTCATCCGGTTGTACTTCCTGAATGATGCGGATGATATTGGCAGAATCAGACAAGTCTCCATAATGCAATTTTAATCTCGCACCTTTTTCATGAGGATCCTGATAAATATGATCTATTCTATCTGTATTAAATAAAGACGAACGTCTTTTAATGCCATGCACTTCATAGCCTTTTTGCAATAAAAAATCGGTCAGGTAAGCACCGTCTTGCCCTGTAATACCTGTGATCAAAGCTTTTTTCATTTGTAAAGAATCTTCTTCAAATATACTGAAAATTACAAAAAAACAGGTTGGATCACCCATTTAATAGAAGGACGGCGGTATTAACTAACGATCAAACTGTGCAAGGCAAGAAAAAACCTGATCGAGTTGCTGCATGGTCATGCCCGGAAATAGAGGCAGAGAAAGTACTTGTTCTGTAAGCAGGTTTGTGATTGGATAAGCCTGTTCGTCAAATTGTCCTTTATAGGCCTGTTGTTTAAAGACCGCTACAGGATAATGGATTAATGTATGGATGCCGTTTTTTTTCAGATGATTTGACAA
Organism: Chitinophagaceae bacterium; assembly: GCA_028288365.1. Classification (GTDB taxonomy): domain Bacteria; phylum Bacteroidota; class Bacteroidia; order Cytophagales; family Cytophagaceae; genus JACMQM01. The sequence goes on from JAQBNU010000103.1 coordinate 17,760, forward strand.
GTCCTCTCTGCGCTGACTCTTCACTACATACAAATGATGAGCATGTTTGCTCCCTGTCATGCTTTCAACACGCGCTATGCTCTTACTGTTTCCGAGTCGTTCATTGTAAGCTGAGGATAGTATTTTTTTTTATTCGATCCAGCGATCTAAAAAACGTAATTTTATACTCAACACTGCCGCCTGAATTTCATCCAGTCTCGAGTTGTATCCTATGATTTCGTTATGGTATTTTACAGAAGATCCATAATTTCTTAAAAGCCTTGCCTGGCGAGCCAACTCGTCATCATTCGTCGTGACAGCTCCGCCGTCACCCAATGCACCCAGATTTTTAGTAGGATAAAAACTGTGTGCGTTAAGATGACCGATACTTCCTGTTTTCTTCCCTTTATATTCTCCACCACTTGCCTGCGCATTGTCTTCTACGATAAACAATTTATGTTTGGCAGCAATAGCAACTATAGCGTCCATTTCACAAGGCAAACCATAAAGGTGCACCGGAATGATGGCTTTCGTTTTCGAAGTGATCTTTTCTTCTATTCTTTTAGGATCAATATTACAGGTCAATACATCCGGCTCTACTAATACAGGTAAGGCGCCTACGGCCGTTACAGCAAGTACTGTAGCTACGTATGTATTGGCAGGAACAATGACCTCATCGCCCGGTCCTATGCCTAATGCATGAAGCGAAATCTTCAATGCATCGAGTCCGTTTCCTACACCGATGCAATGCTTCACACCAAGGTAATTGGCATATTCCTGTTCGAAGCGTTCCACTTTTTCTCCAAGTACATACCAATCCGAATCAAATACATTATTTAATGCTTCATGAACTTCTTTTCTTATTTGTTCATTTTGATACGCCAGGCTGTAAAAGGGAATTTCAGCAGTCATGCACTTACTTTGTCATATTTAAAAAAACCTCGTAATCGCTGATGTAGTCCTTAGGATTGTACACCGTAGAAGCCAAACTCATCATGACTGCATTGTGCGAAAACTGGATGACATGCCAGTGCAAAGGAGGCACGTACAAACCAATATTAGGATCTTCCAAAACATGTACTGTTGTCTTGCCTTTCAGGTCTTCGTTTGTAACAATAATTTTTCCTGATACAGCAACCAATACCTGTTCTAATGCATAATGAGCATGTCTTCCTCTTGTGATCATTTGAGGAGTATAGTAACTCCAGAAAACTCTTTTGATATCAAAAGGTATATCAGTTGAACCTTCGGCCACTGTTAAATAACCTTCAGACGAATCGCCTATTTCTTTCAATTCAATCAGATATGGTTCTTTCAACGTTTTCATACTAGCGGTGGATGACAATGAATAGAGAACTTCCGATACGTTTCTTAAACGGTAGGTAATATTCCCACTTTGTCAATTTATAAAATATACGGTTTAATACAAGCGGAGGAAGCGCTACATCTGAAGTAATTTCTGATGAAGGGAATAAATGAAGTTTGATTCGCTGGGCAAGCCTGATCGAGTAAATCAAAGGTGACAGTAAAAATGGCCAATAAAAATGATCTACCTTATGAGGAGTGGAAGAAGATGTACTCAAATGCTTATTAAATTTGGAGAAATTCCATCGCTCCTGTATGCCAACACTGATATCGTGCATTCCTCTAAATCCATTTCCCGCCGGAAGATTAATGATCAGAATTCCATTTGGAGAGAGCAAACCAAGTAAGCCTTGCAACACCACAGGCAATTCTTCCTCACTTACAAAATACAAGGCGTCATTGCAAATGATGACATCAAATAAAGACCCTTTATAAAAAGTGGCAGCCTCGCGTATGTCTAACCGAGCAATGTCCAACTTTGTTTTTTCCCTGCATTTTTGAACCGCAAAATTTGAAATATCAAATCCCTGTACAGCTGAAAAGCCTTGCCTGGTAAGGTAGTCAATCAAGCCACCTGTTCCACACGCTGCGTCGAGAATCTTGATGGAAGAAGAAGAGGAAAGAGGAAATTTTTTTTGAATACTAGTCAGAACATGTTCGTGAAGGATCTTGTACCACCAGAGGTTTCGCTCCGTAAGATCCATTTTTTCATATTCTTCAGGCCTGTCAATCATTGAACACCTGTCTTTTTATTGCTGTTCCACTTTTGAAAAGTTGGACTTGTTTCCATTGTGTAGCACCATTTTCTTGACGACGAACTGAGGTGAGCCTCCAGAACTGATCAGGATTTTACCTACATATTCTCCAATCAAACTCAAGATAGATACATTGAATCCAGACAACGCAAAAGAACCTGAGAGAAAAAGTTTCCAGTTGAGGTAAGGCGATGTTTCCCTGATGTTGCTATCCAGGAAGTAGAAAAATAAAACCATTCCTGTCAGGAACATCACAAAACCCAAAAACATAAAGAAGCGAATCGGACGTATGGAATGATTGATGAACATGTTCATGTACAAAGAAAAAAGCCGAGGCAAATTATAATTGGATTTGCCTTCCATGCGTGGAGAATGCTCTACTTCATATACTCCAATGTTGCTGGTAATTCTAAGTATCAGCCCATCGATATATGGACTGGAACCCTTGTATTTGATGAGTTCGTCTACGACTTCTCTTTTAATGATTTTAAAACTGGAGAGGTAAAGAGAAAAAGGTTTATCCAATACATAAGAAGCGACCAGGTTGTTCCATTTGCTACCGAGGTTTCTATACCAGTTATGGTATTTGATTCTGTATTTGGAGTATACCACGTCGTGGTTATGGAAGATCGCTTGTTTGAGCAATTTTTTTATTTCAGAAGGAGGGTTTTGAAAATCATCGTCTATAATGACAGCATAATCTCCACTCGATGCATTCAATCCACAAATGACCGCATTGTGTTCTCCAAAATTATTGCGCAGCGAGATGTAATTGATAGTCTCATCCATGTAAGCCAGTTCTTCACAGATTTCTCCACTATTGTCCTTGCTCCCATCGTTCACGAGTATTATCTCATGTTGCAAGTCATTCATTTCCAACTTCACAGTATCCACAAGCCTTCTGATAGTGAGAGCCCCGTTGAATATTGGTACAATGATAGAAAGCTTCATGAAAGTATAAGATGTCCGATAAGATAAATACTATAAAATATACAATAGGTTACAAAATAATCATAATACTTGTCGGAACAAACAGATTTCTTTTATTCCTTACCTCATTTTGAGCGATCTATGATGTTTTTCTTGTACCAATACTGAAAAACAAAATAAGCCCACCACAGATGTGGGTCTGATTGGATCGATTTTCTCTTTGAAGGGACCATACTTTGAGCAAAGTCCTTATTAAATAAACCTTGTTCTTCTATAAATTGACTAGTCAGTGTCGAAGTGAGGAAATTTCTAATCTCCTCATTTTTGTATAAATAATCCTGCACCGGAACATCAAATCCTTTTTTCTTTCTTTTTATAATGACGTCAGGAAGCACATCACTGAATGCATCTCTAGCAATTTTTTTCCGTCTTTCGCTATCAATCTTATACGACGAAGGAAGTTTCATCAAGAAATCAACGAGCCTATGATCCAGGAAAGGAACTCTTACTTCTAGTCCATTAGCCATGGACATCATGTCTGTCTTATACAACATATCTCCTGGTAACACGGTAAATAGATCGGATCGAAACACATCGTTCATATCCAATGTCTTTTCGCGGATATGGTGCACCACTTCTCGCTTTCGCTCCTGCTGCTCGAGTGTTTCTTTATAAAATGATGGGACAAATACATTTTTTAATATGCCCGGTGGAGTAGTAAGACACATGGAATAATAGCGATCGGTGCTATTCATATTTTTGATGGCATCAAACTTTTTTAATCTTCTGATCAGGTTACCCAGCTTACTGTTTCTGCTCTCTCGTAAAAACGGCGAAAATAAATGAAACATGGAAAGCAATGTTTGAGGATAATTACCTGACCTGAATTTTACTTCTGCATCGTGCTTGTTATAGCCACCTAACAATTCATCTGCACCATCACCAGATAATGCCACTTTCAAATACGCAGATGCCTTTTGACTCAATATGTACATGGGCAGCATCGCAGAGTCTGCAAAGGGTTCGTCTATATAATCCAGTGCTTTAAACACATTGTCGCTAAAATCTTTTGCTGACAATTGAAAAACATGATGCTTAGTATTAAAATGTTTGGCAGCTGCCAACGCATATTCACTTTCATCAAATACAGCCAGGCCTTCATAACCTATAGAAAAAGTATGCAGGTTATCGTAATGCTTCGACGCAATACCTGTGATGATGGAGGAATCAAGTCCGCCGCTAAGAAATGAACCAAGAGGTACATCTGCTACCAGACGATCTACCACAGATTGCTCCATGAGTTGTTTAAATTCCTGAACAGCATTTTCATACGATGGAGCTTTCGATGCACCGGTATAGAGCGGTAATTGATAGTACGTATGATGACTAACTTTTTTGTTTTTTATTTTAATATATGTTCCCGGCGTAAGCTTATGTACGTCTTCATATATGGCGTGTTGAGGAGGTACATAGTTGAACTGAAAATATTGAAGAACACTTCCTTTATCTATGGTCTTGGCTACGTTATATGCCATGATGCTTTTCATCTCAGAGGCAAACAAAAATTTATCTTCATCCTGATAATATAAAAGAGGTTTGATTCCGTAGCGATCTCTACATACAATCAATTCTTTTTCCTGTGTATCAAAAATAGTAAAGGCAAAAAAGCCAACCAGTTCTTCAAATGCTTTTGGCCCTTTGGAAATATAACTTTTCAATAAAACCTCAGTATCTGAATTCGTGTGAAATGCGATGCCTTCGTTTTCTAATTTTTCTTTGATGGATTTAAAATTGAAGATTTCACCATTAAAAGAAATTATATAACGTCCCGTTTCATCTTTCATCGGTTGATTCGAACGTGAATCCGTATCAATGATAGACAACCTCCGATGACCCACCGCATATAAATCTTCAATGTATGTACCCCTCGCATCGGGTCCACGTTGCGCAAGGCAATCGAGACTTTTAGCGAGATTGATCATATAAAATGCGCCTACTTGATTGAACGCCAAAATTCCCGATATTCCGCACATACAGAGTTGAAAGTCAAATTCGTTTTACCTTATAAAAACTAAGCGTATATTTGTTATACGATTACTGAAATTTACCAAAAAAAGTTGCAAGTGCGCATTTATCTTACAGTTCTTCTGTCGTTTTCACTTCTTCTTTTGACAAGCTCTTGTAAACGATCCAGGACCAATACTTCATCTGACCGCAATAGTCACAAGGACCATTCCGCTGTTCGTTCTCCTTCTGACTCGAAGAAGAAAAAAGAAAAACAAAATCACGCGGCTAATTCTGATAAAGCTAAAAAACTCATCAAGACCGCACGCAGTTATACAGGGACTCCCTACAAATATGGTGGAACCAGTAGGTCTGGGTTAGATTGTTCGGGACTTACTTCTATTTCCTACCAGGCCGTTGACATTACGTTACCCCGCACATCCCAGGCCCAAAGCGGCATCGGACAAGCAGTAGACATAGATGATATTGAACCAGGTGACCTGGTGTTTTTCGCCGACAATAGCCGAAGTAAAAAAATTACACACGTAGGGATCGTCACAGAAGTAGATGGCAAGAATGCCAAATTCATTCATGCCTCGACTAAACTTGGAGTAGTGGAGAATGAATTGCTGTCAGGTTATTATTATCCGTTGATTGTTAAATTTCGCAGGGTACTTTAAAAATTGGGAATTGATAAAAATGCCTTTATCTTTGTGCGCATTGAAAAGGGGGATTAGCTCAGCTGGCTAGAGCACTTGGCTGGCAGTCAAGGGGTCATCGGTTCGAATCCGATATTCTCCACTCAAAAGAGGTCGTCCGATGGATGACCTCTTTTTTTACCTCCACTAAAGCAGACAAACACCATACATCATTTTTCTTAGAAGTTAATACTCAGAGATTTTCCCAATCTATTCTGTTTTTCTGTTTTTTTTATATCTTTATAGCTTATATCATCTAAGAGCTTTGCTTTTTTACGAGGTTAAATGTCGAAGTTAAAAAATATCATTAAGCAGCTTTCTACCAAAGATTATACTGCTATATACGAATCCCTGCTCAACAGCAATGCTGAAAAATCGGCTTATCTGTTGAAGTTCATGCGCGAGAAACAGCTTTCTGATGCTAAAATCATGGAAGAGCTCGAGGTGAACAATAATGCGTATTATACCCTCCGGTCCCGACTGAACCAGAAGATTGAAGAATATTTATTGGAGCAAATGGAAAGCCCAAGAACTTCTTTGATCAAAAAGGTAGCTACGATCAATGAAATCATCTTTACCAAGAAAAAAACAATTGCCGTAGCCACACTTAAAAAGCTGGAAAAGGAATTGTTGGATTATGATTTGGCCAATGAACTGACCATCGTTTATAAATCATTAAAAAAATTATTGATACACAGCCCTGAGGATCACTTTCATTATTCTCAGCTGTATAACCGACATGTGGCCTACATGTTGGCTCTTGATAAATCAGAAGATTTATTGGCCAACTACTTTAAGAAGTACGGAGAATACATGCTGGGTTTTGATGAGACAGATAAAATGGGTCTCAACCTGATGAGGGAAGAATTGGTCAACGTTGCTAATCTCTATCAATCGCATCGTTTATTTGTTTACTCTTCTTTTTTAAATGTCTTTCATCAATTGTTCATTGAACCAGAAAAAAAACTGGTCAACGACTTTGAAGAACTATTTGATAAGATACAATCGACTTTTGATTTGTATTATTTGGACTCGTCCTATTACCATTTAATTTTGGTATTGGAATACCTTCGTTTCGAATATTACATTTCAATAGATGAAAATAAAAAAGCAGAAAAGTATTACGAAGACATTAACGAATCGTTAAGCTCTCTTCTGACTAACTATAGTCTTTATACGGCTTCTCCTAACTTCCTGTTGAGTAAATTAAATTACCATTTAAAAAACAAAACACAAGGTAACATTTACGAAGAGAACAAAGGCTTGTTTGAAGACTTTGAGATCAATAAGAAAAACATCAACGAATACCTGATTTATATTCTTTACCGCAGCATCTCTTGTTACCATGCGGATAAGTATGAAGAAGCATCTAAATGGCTGAATCAATTTTTAAATGATGCCAGCATTAAGAAGTATCCATACATCTACATGGAGACCAAGCTGGTATTGGCTTATCAATATTGCCTGTTGAAAGACCAGGATCTTTTTGGACAATTGGTGAACAGCATACAAAGACAAATTCGATTGCTGGGCAAGGAAAATTGCCTGCATGTCGTGTTGTTCATTAAAATCCTGAAAGTCTTGATCAGTGAAAACAGAAAAGAGAAAAATAGCAAGATGTCACTGTTGGTGAAAAAATTCCAAAAATCATTGCCTCATCGTTTTACACCATTGTCTTATTTGAACATTGAAGAAAAGCTAGGCTAAAACAGCTTGCTTTCTTTTTACAATTTTTTAAGGTTTTCCTGGCTAAGAGGTTTATTCAGGTACTTCACAATTAACTTATTTTTCTTCGCCTTTTGCATGTCCAATGGATTCAGGGAAGATGTCAGCATGATGATCTTACTATGCTCTCTTGTTGCTTCAGACAATTTTTCAAACTCATCTAAAAATTGAAAGCCATCCATAAGCGGCATATCGATATCTAAAAAAATAATTTCAGGCAAAAATCCTTCTTTCGATTCGATCGCCAGCTTTTCCATATTTTTTAAAAATTCAATCGCACTTTTGGCCCCGGTATGTACAAAAATGCGATCGCAGATTGATGCTGATTCGATCATCTTTTGATTGATGAGATTATCTATCTCATTATCATCGATCAGCATAATCGAATGGTACTTGTTTTCAGCGTTTTTCACTTTGAATGTTATTATTAAATAATCTTCTCCCGGCAATTTAAGTATAAAAAGGTGAAAACATTACATCCTCAATTAAAATTTATTCCTTGTGCCAAAGGCAGGTCGCTGGAGTAGTTGATGGTATTCGTTTGACGGCGCATGTAGACTTTCCAGGCGTCAGAACCCGATTCTCTTCCTCCTCCTGTTTGTTTTTCTCCTCCAAAGGCTCCCCCGATTTCAGCTCCAGAAGTTCCGATGTTCACATTGGCGATACCGCAGTCCGAACCAACAGCGGAAAGAAAACGCTCGGCTTCTCTTATGCTGTCTGTGAAAATAGAAGAAGACAAGCCATATAAACTTTCATTTTGCAAATCGATGGCATTGCTTACATCTCCCGTGTAGCTTATGATATAGAGTATTGGAGCAAAGGTTTCTTCCTGTACCGTATGGTATGAGTTTTTTGCTTCAATGATCGCAGGGCTTACATAAGCACCTTTATCAAAAACACCACCTGTCAATTTTTGCCCGCCGGTTAACAGCTTTCCTCCCTCTTTCTGACAGGCAGCAATCGCTTCTACAAATTTCTCAGCTGCAGTTTCATCAATCAGTGGTCCAACGAGTATACCTTTTTCCATTGGACTGCCTATAGCAAGAGAAGCATAGGCTTTGGTTAAACGGGAAATCAACTCTGCTTTCACTTCTTCATGTACAATCACGCGACGTGTAGACGTACAACGTTGACCGCATGTACCGGCTGCTCCGAATACAATCGCTCTTGTCGCCAGATCCATGTTAGCTTCTGGCGTAACGACGATAGCATTGTTGCCACCAAGTTCCAGCAATGATTTACCTAAACGTGATGCCACTTTTATTGCCACACTTTTACCCATGCGGGTAGATCCGGTTGCAGAGATCAAAGGGATACGTTCATCTTCCGATAATTTATTCCCAATGTCAGCACCGCCAATGATCAGATTGAAAACTCCTTCGGGTACATTATTTTCTTTCAATACATCCAGCAAAATCTTATGACAAGCAATCGCTGTAATCGGTGTTTTTTCGGATGGCTTCCAAATGCACACATCTCCACATACTGCAGCCAACATGGCATTCCAGGACCATACAGCAACCGGGAAATTAAATGCGCTGATAATTCCTACAACTCCCAAAGGTTGGTATTGCTCCAACATACGATGCAACGGGCGCTCTGAAGCAATGGTCAATCCATATAGTTGACGGGAAAGACCAACAGCAAAATCGCAAATGTCTATCATCTCCTGCACTTCACCCAAGCCTTCCTGGTATAGCTTACCCATTTCTAATGTAACGAGTTTGCCCAACGCCTCTTTATGTTCACGCAGCTTTTGGCCGTATTGTCTTACGATTTCACCTCGTTTAGGAGCAGGCCACAACCGCCATTCCTTATAGGCTTCCAGCGCTTGCGTCACAACCGTTTCATAATCGGCAAGCGTAGCCTGGTCAACGGAAGCAATCTTACTTCCGTCTATCGGCGAACGAGAAATAATAGCATTCGAACCATTGACTGTTTTACCAGTTTTTAAACCGGTATAGTAAGAAGGATTACCCTGATCTGCTATCCCTAATTCTTTTAGTACCGCTGCAATTTCCTGTGCTGTGTTCATATCTGTTTATCGTATAAAAATAAATCGATGCCTCATGTTAAAAATAAAGCACCGATTTATCAATGGTTGTGAGTAATTACCAGCCTAATCCTACGAATTGTTTTTTCCCGTTAGGATAAATGCCTTCTACCAATACTCCATTTCCTGGAGTCACTTTATTTAGGATCACTTCTACATCCTCCGGTGCCAGCACATTTTTCTTGTCGATACCGGTAATGATAAATCCTTCTCTGATGCCGGAGTCTTTCAACAAGCCGTCGTACAAGCGGTATACCTGCGCTCCACCGGTTATGCTAAGGTGTTTCTTATCTTCTTTACTTACGATCTGAAGGTCTGCACCCAGCTTTCTTTTGATGCTTGCTTCTTCTTTCTTGACAATCTTATCTTCACCCAGTTTGTTTTTCAAAATAGCAGTACCTTCCAGCTTCTCTCCTTTTCTCAGGTAAGATACTTTCACTTTGTCACCCGGTCTGTAACGAGCCACGACTTCTTGTAAGCCAGATGAAGTATGCACTTCTTTTCCATTGATGTGTGTGATGATGTCACCTTCTTTCATGCCAATTTCCTTGGCCGCACTGCCATCGTTCACCGCTGCAACATATACACCTCGTACATAATCAATGCCTTTTTCTTTTGCCAGAACAGTCGTCATGTCAGCAATACTTACACCTAAGAGTCCTCTTTGTACTTCACCGTATTTCAGGATGTCATCGATTACTTTCTTCACAAGATCCACCGGCACCGCAAAAGAGTATCCGGTATAAGAACCTGTTGGAGATGCTATGGCTGTGTTGATTCCAACCAGTTCACCATTTAAGTTAACCAATGCCCCACCGCTGTTGCCTGGATTTACTACGGCATCTGTTTGAAGGAAAGACTCTACTGCAAAATTACTTTTTGATCGCAAGATGTTGATGTTCCTTGCCTTCGCACTGATGATACCAGCTGTAACCGTAGAGTTGAGGTTGAATGGATTTCCAACCGCAAGCACCCACTCTCCTACTAATATGTCGTCGGAGTTTCCGTATTTAACGAAAGGCAAATTCTTATCGTCAATCTTCAATAAAGACAAGTCTGTTGTTGGGTCCGTACCTATGAGTGTTGCTTCGTAACTTCTCTGATTTTCAAGTGTCACTTCTATCTTCTCTGCATCTTCCACTACGTGGTTGTTGCTGATGATGTAACCATCTTCTGTAATGATCACCCCTGACCCTGAAGCTTCTTTACCTTGGCCCCCTGGAAGCTGACCACCACCTTCTCCGTTTGGATCGCCAAAGAAATATTTCAGGATCTCTTCATTAGAACCACCCGTTCCTTCTGCTACTTTATAATACGTTTTAATGTGTACCACTGCAGGAGTGACCACTTTAGCGGCATGAATGAAATTCAATCCTTCAGGTACCTTGGCCGCCAAGCTGCTGTCTGAAGGATAATTGGACAAGTAATAATCCTGTCTTTGAGCTACCGTTTGAAAAACCGGCTTTTGAATAAAAAAATGATAGCCTGCCATGGCAACAACGGCTCCAAGGAACGAGGCTGCAAGTAATGAGACGAACGATTTCTTCATCATAATTGAACGTGTTTTATATATTGAAAATAGAACTAGTTAACGCTTCCGGTTTCATAAAATTATCCCACGACAAATATAGCCTGAAAAATAGCTTTATGAATTTCAGATGTACATACCGGAAAAATCACGCCAAAAGATGGTCAACGCATTATTTGAGACGGATTGTCTTATTTTCTGCAATTTTAACTTCTTCTAAATCAAGTCACATTGTCATTGCCTTGTTTTTTTTCCGAAATTTTGAGTCAGACAGTTGCTTTATGTCTGTCCAAGAAGTAATATTGCACTCCCAATTAATAATAGTCCTCCTTAGCTCAGCTGGTTAGAGCACATGACTGTTAATCATGGGGTCCTTGGTTCGAGCCCAAGAGGGGGAGCAAAAGCTACATCGGAAACGGTGTAGCTTTATTTTTTTATCATTTTTTATAATAGTCTTTATGTATTCTGTTTACATCCTTTTTTCTGAAAGTCTGGGAAAATTCTATGTCGGGCAAACCGAAGATCTTACTACCCGATTGTTGAATCACAACTCCAAAGAAAATCCAAACTGGACAAGACACGGCCGCCCTTGGCAATTGTTCTTATCAATTCCTTGTTCAACGAGACTATCAGCGATCAGACTTGAAGGCTTTATTAAGAAACAAAAAAGTAAGGTATTCATCTGTTCTCTCAAAAACGATTTTCACTTATTGAAAATAATTTGCAACAAGTTTGACTGTTAATCATGTCACGAGGCTTCGGGATTGGTTCGAGCCCAAGAGGGAGAGCAAAAAGCTGCACATAAGTGCAGCTTTTTTGTTTTAATGGCAATGCTAGTTTAATAGATTTAGCTCAAGGAAAATGAAAACCTCCTTGATCTCATTAATAATTTTAGAATTTATAATTGCATTAATTAATACTAGCAGATATTGGTGAGACGCTATAAAAAGTCCTACCTATTTTAAGCAGGACTTTCTTTTTGCCTTATGAAATAAATTATAATATAGATTCTACTTATTTATCCGTACGGAAAACATAATCCCATAATGGGGAAGAAACACCATACAGCTTTGTATTGTCTTTGTAATGATGCACTGCGTGACTTACCCATAATTCTTTGAAGAAATTTTTTGGAGGAGGGTACGCGTGAACAATATAATGTACAAATAAGTACGCCGCATAACCCGTCAGCAAACCAGGCAGGAAGCCGAATACAGACGTATTAATCAAGAGGTATATGATGGAAAATAAAAGCGCAGCAATCACTATACTCATGAGTGGAGGCATGGCAAGACGCGTTTTATCTTTTGGGTATTCGTGATGCACTCCATGAAATGCATACTGCAATTTTCTCTTCCATTCAGTAGTCGGTTGCATGTGAAACACATAACGATGCAATGCATATTCCATGAATGTCCAGGTTAATAAGCCAGAGAAAAACAAAGCGATTACAGCGCCCGTTTTTAATGTGGTATACTGGAGGGCAATGTATAACAGCCCAATAGAAATAAGGATGAACAATGAAATGGGTACAGAAATATGTGTTCTGCTTAATTTTTCCAATAATGGATTTTCAAAAATCTGTTTGGTTCCGGAATGTTTGGGTTTGAGAGCCTGATCCATGCGCTTATTGATTTTTTAATTTGTATCAATACATACAACATTCATGCAGAATTTTATTTTTCTACTACGTTAGCAATTTTTTCATAAAATTCCACGTAGCGTGGACCCACCACATTGACGTCAAATTCTTTTGCCCTTGCCAATGCATTCTTTTTAAACACTGGTAATACCTTATCGTCTAATAGCGTAATCGTATTCTTCACCATGTCAGCAATGTCTCCTACATTGCTCATGAAACCAGTTACTCCATGCACATTCAATTCAGGCAAGCCACCGGTGTTGGTAGAAATAACTGGAACTTCACAAGCCATGGCTTCCAGAGCCGCCAGACCAAAGCTTTCTTTTTCAGAGGGCATTATGAAGACATCGCTTACGGATAAAATTTCTTCTACCGCTTCCATCTTTCCTAAAAACCGAATATCAGCACACGTACTCAGCTCTCTGCACAGTTGCTCCAATTTCATTCGTTCCGGTCCGTCTCCCACTAGCAATAACTTGGATGGAATTTGTCTGCAGACCTGATCAAAGACCATGATCACGTCTTCTATTCTTTTTACCGCTCTGAAGTTAGAAGCATGAACGATCAGTTTTTCTCCATTGGGACAAATCGCTTTTTTAAAATGCTCCTTTCCTTGCTTTCTAAATCTACTGATATCGACAAAATTAGGAATCACTTCAATGTCATTGGTAATATCAAAGTGATCGTAAGTATCTTGTCTCAAATTTTCTGACACCGCTGTCACTCCATCCGATTGATTGATACTGAATGTAACTACCGGTTCGTAGGATGCGTCTTTACCAACAAGCGTAATATCTGTACCGTGCAAGGTGGTAATGACTGGAATGGAGATGCCTTGTGATTTTAATATTTGCTTCGCCATGTAAGCCGCAGAAGCATGAGGAATGGCATAATGTACATGTAACAGATCCAACTTTTCATGCTTCACCACATCTACCATTTTACTGGCCAGTGCCAGTTCGTATGGAGGGTATTCAAACAATGGATAAGAAGAAATAACGACTTCGTGGTAAAAGATATTTTCGTTAAAAAAATCTAACCGATGCGGTTGAGAATAAGTAATGAAATGAACCTGATGTCCATGCTTCGATAAATATTTCCCTAACTCTGTGGCAACCACACCGCTTCCGCCGAAGGTAGGGTAACAAACAATTCCTATTTTCATAAAAACTTTGGTAGACAATGTTAATCTGCAAACAATATTATGCTCAATTAGTTCAAAATGGAGCCTTGTAATTAAGAATGGACTTATATACAAGTGTTTGTATAAACGGTCTGATGTTGTCTTTATTCAACCTGTTATTAGAGGCATCTGGATTGACCCTATTGGAAATAAAGACATAAACAATTTCCTGAACAGGATCTACCCATACTGCAGTACCGGTAAAACCGGTATGTCCATACGTTTTATCAGAAGCCAAATAAGAAGTAGGTCCATGATGGCCCTTGTCAGGTCTGTCCCAACCCAAACCTCTTCTGTTACTTGGAAATTGCCGGGAGGTAAATGTTTTGATCGTTTCAGGCAACAGGTATCTTACACCTCCATACTCACCGTACTGCAAATTCATTTGCATCAACGTGGCCAACTCTAAAGCGGAGCCAAACACTCCCGCATGGCCACCTACTCCACCGATCAATGCAGCGCCTTGATCATGAACATAGCCTCTTACCAATTGCTTTCTAAAATAGATATCGTTTTCCGTGGGTGCGATATTTGTCATTGGAAATTTCTCCAATGGTTTAAATGTAAATGCCCGCAAACCCAATGGACCATAAAAATTATCTTCCATGAAGCGATCAATCGGTTGGTTGACGATACGCTCAACAATTCTTTTCATGATGTAAAAACCGATGTCGCTATAGGTGTAAGAATAGTGAAAAGGTTTTCTCGCTCTTCTTGATTTTTTTGTAGGCACAGGTTTTTTTAATAAAGGAGATTCCACTGTCCATTTCCAAACGGAATCTTCCATCGCTGCTATGCTGTATAAATTATTGGCAACTGCATTGGGATATTGTTCGCTTCTTATCGTATCGTAAAATTGCTTCATGAAACCCGAACTATCGATGGTTCTTCTCCAATGCGGAAGAAAAGGAACCAGCCCTGCCTGGTGAGTGAGAATATCTTTGATCAATAAATCTTCTTTATTGCTGCCTTTGAGTTCGGGTAGGTAATCACCAGCTGTTTTATTGAGATCAATCAACCCACGCTCTTGCAAAAACATCACGGCCTGTGTAGTAGAAGCCACCTTAGTTATAGATGCGATGTCATATAAGGTAGACGTATTGACCGCACTCGTTTTCTGATAATCAATGTAACCATAAGCTTTGTTGAATACCACCACGCCTGACTTTGCAATCAATACCTGACAACCGGGCATTACACCTTCTTTAATGCAACGATCGATTAACGTGTCGATGCGATCTAATGTAGCGCAATCCATTTTTGCAATTTCCGGATAAGAGAAACTCAATCGTTTCATGTGAGTACTGAGCACTACACCTTTGCCTAACTTGAACTCCGGACAAGTGGTAACGGGTAAGGTTCCCTCAGCCGGCAAAGCGCCAAAAATAATCTGAGGAACTATACTTTGTGTTGTCGCATTGTCTTCGTATGCACAAATCAAATTAGGAACATCAGTAAAATATTTCATGCTGTATGGATTGGCGAATACAGACACGATGACTTTGCTTTTTATTTTAGAAGGCAATGAGTTGATGAAATCTCTTGCCTTATCTGAGATGCCAAAGTTTTTACTATTGAAAATATTCGTATTGACTAAACCCACCATCACTACATCGTACTGACTTAATTTAGCAACCAACGCTTCTGCATCCAAACCCGTCAACGTTTTATCCGCGATGTTGTAATGATCCATTACCGCATATTTACTCAACGACTGTTGAAATTCACTCCCTTCTTTTTCACCGATCACCAAACTCGCAAAGTGTTGTGGATCGAGGTTCTGCAAAGGAAGTATATTGTCTTTATTTTGAACAACAGTAATGGCTTTGCTGTACATTTGCCATTTCACTGACTGTGCCCAGGAACTGTTCAACTCTTCGTAAAGCCCTTCTGTTTGTACCGGTTTTAATTCATGCAACCCCGCCCAGTATTTGGCTTCCAAAATTTTACGTACGCGACTGTACACTTCTTCTTTTGAAATTTGTTTATCCTTTAATGCCTTCTGTATTTTTTTTATAGCAAGGGGAACATTCTCTGAAAACAACAATACATCATTACCGGCGAGTAATGCTTTTACATCTACTTCTCCCGGTTTATAAAAACTGCTGACACCTTTCATGTTCAAGGCATCTGTAAAAACCAATCCTTTGAAGCCCAACTCTCCTTTCAACTTATTCGTGACCACATTTCCCGATAAGGTAGACGCCAGGTTTCCATTCTTTTCATAAGCCGGCACCTGTATGTGTGCCACCATGACACTCATGACGCCGGCATCGATCATTTTCTTAAATGGAAATAATTCTATGTCTTGTAATCTGGCTTCGGTATGATTGATCACAGGTAAAGAAGAATGCGAATCGGATTCTGTATCGCCATGACCGGGGAAATGTTTGGCATTGGCCATCACTTTCATGTCCTGCATACCTTTCATGTAAGCCACGCCCTTAGAAGCTACACGCTCTTTGCTTTCTCCGAAAGAACGCATACCGATGACCGGATTGCTTGGATTGCTATTGATATCCACGACAGGAGCAAAGTTGATGTGTACCCCTAATCGTCTGCATTGGCGGCCAATTTCTTTTCCCATCATATAAATATGGTCGTCGTTTGCGATGGCACCTAATGTCATTTGTTTAGGATAACCGATCGTACTGTCGAGACGCATGTTGAGTCCCCACTCCGCATCCATGGCGATGAACAAGGGGACTTTAGCCATGGCCTGGTACCTATTGGTCAATACAGCTTGTCTCACCGGACCGCCCTGAAAAAATATAATGCCACCGATGTTGTATTTGGAAACCAGTTCTTCTATTTCTTTTACATGCGTAGCATCCCTGTTGGAATAAGCCGCTACCATAAACAGTTGACCCAGTACTTCTTCTTCTGAAAGTGATTGCAAGAGACTATCGACCCATTGGTCTTTGTCTAAAAAACGATTGACGGTATGCGAAGGCTTAAAAGAGCTGATGATTACGACAAGTAAAACAAGGGCAAAAGTTAGGATAACGTGTCTGGACTTCACAAGCAAATAATTATGAACAGGATATCAACGAATTATTTATTTGTCAAAAATAACTCATTTTAACGGAAAACAATGCTTTATCTAAGGCTAATAAATCTTATATTTATACCTTTGTAGAGTTATCTTACAGATCCCTGATTTAGCCGAGGAATGCCTGACATCATAAAATTATTACCTGATGCGATTGCCAATCAAATTGCTGCCGGAGAGGTCGTTCAACGTCCTGCATCTGTAGTAAAAGAATTGTTGGAAAACAGCATCGACTCAGGAGCCAAAAGCATTCAGTTGATCATCAAAGACGCGGGCAAAGCCTTGGTTCAAGTGGTAGATGATGGCAAGGGAATGAGTCCTGCCGATGCCCGCATGAGTTTTGAACGTCACGCCACCTCCAAGATCACCAAAGCAGAAGATTTGTTTGCGCTTCGTTCCTACGGCTTCAGAGGAGAGGCTCTCGCTTCCATCGCTGCAGTAGCACAAGTCGAATTAAAAACGAGAGCAGACCAGGACGAAGTAGGTACCTGCATTCGCATAGAAGGATCAGAAGTAGTGAGTGTGGAATCCTGTGCTTTGAAAAAGGGCAGTTCCATTCAGGTAAAAAATCTGTTCTTTAATATTCCTGCACGAAGAAATTTTCTAAAATCCAATCAGGTAGAATTGAAACACATTTTGGATGAGTTTACAAGAGTTGCACTCGCTTATCCCGAAATTGGTTTTTCATTTTATCAAAACGATATACAAACCTTTAACCTGCAAGCCAAATCTCTTTCCGAACGGATCGTAGATTTATTAGGTAACTCTTACCGTGAACAGTTGATCACTTGTGAAGAGCAGACCGACAACCTTACTGTTAAAGGTTTTATAGGCAAACCGAATTCTGCCAAGAAGACACGTGGCGATCAGTTTTTCTTTGTCAACAGACGTTTCATCAAAAGCGGATACCTGCATCACGCGGTGATCAATGCTTATGAAGGATTGATTCCTGCCGATACACATCCTTTCTATTTGTTGATGCTGGAACTTCCCCCAGAGATGATCGATGTCAATGTACATCCGACCAAAACAGAAATAAAATTTGAAGACGAGCGAACCGTATACGGCATTTTAGCAGCCAGCATACGCCGGGCGATTTCTAAACACCATGTCACTCCATCGCTTGATTTTGAAATAGACATCAACATCGAGCGCATGATGGGCTTTCAATCTTCGTACAACAACGAAACAAAATCCTCCAACGGAAATAGCGGTAGTTACCGTCCGCAGCAATTTGCCGGAGAACAAAAAGAAAGAGGTTCGAATTGGGAAAGTTTATACGATAACATTCCTGCATACAAAGAAGAAGCCCGCCAAACAGAATCGTTGGTATTCTCCAGTGCGGCAAATCAGGAGCGTTCTTCTACTAATGTTGTTGCTTCTGAAAATCCTTCCACCTTTCAATTGCACAACCAATACATCATCACGCAAGTGAAATCAGGGTTGGTCATGATCGACCAACAGGCAGCACACGAACGCATCTTGTACGAACGTTTCCTGAAAAACCTGAAAAATAAAAACGGAGCTTCACAGCAATCTTTATTCCCTCAGCAACTGGAGTTGTCACCCGGTGATTTTACACTTATGCTCAGCATCGAGCATGAGTTGAATGCTTTGGGTTTTATGTTCAGTGTATTCGGTACACATACCATACAATTGAACGGCACACCTTCTGAAGTAACGGAAGGGGAAGAGAAAGAACTCTTCGAAGGATTGCTGGAACAGTTTAAGCATTTCAAGTCTGAACTGAAACTAGACAACACAGAAACGCTGGCTCGTTCACTGGCCAAACGTTCGTGCATGAAATCAGGACATCCATTGGCATTGCCTGAAATGAATGCCATCATCGGGCAGCTGTTCTCTTGCGACAATTCACGTTATACTCCGTCAGGTAAAACCACTATGGTATTGCTTGATATAGAAAAAGTAACTCAACTGTTTTCTTAATACTCGTTCATGCAGTTTCAAATTACACCGACCGTAAAAAATTTATTGTTTGCCAATTTCGGAGTGTATGTGCTGGCCATTTTTATCCAAATACAAATGAATGTGGATATCAATGACTTTTTTGGATTGCATTCCTATTTCTCTGATCGCTTTCAGGTCTACCAATTCGTCACGTATATCTTCATGCATGCCCACATGCAAAACGGGCACATCTACTTTGCACACATTTTTTCTAACATGTTTGCCTTATTCATTTTCGGACCGATGCTGGAAAATTATTGGGGAGGAAAACGTTTTCTTTTCTTTTATCTATTCACCGGTGTAGGTGCAGGCCTCTCCTATTGGGCAGTCAATGCCTATGAAGTCTATCACCTGAAAGAAGCTGTCACATTATATTTGCAACATCCGGGACCAGGCGAATTTGTAAAATTTCTTTCCGGTTATGATCGTCGTGTCATTCACGATGCTTTAAATGAAATTGATGCCTTCAGTGAAAACCCAACAGATCCTTCAGCCATTGCCTGGTCTAAACAAATAGCGATACAAGCCTACTCCGCAGCAGCCAGTTTTTCTATGGTCGGTGCTTCGGGCAGTATTTACGGGGTACTCATGGGTTTTGGATTATTGTTTCCCAATACCATTTTCGTTTCTTTATTCATCCCCATTCCAATCAAGGCAAAATACATCGTGGCTTTCTATGGAATCTCTGCGTTGTACATGCAAATAAAAAGTGCCCCGGACGATAACATTGCACATTTTGCTCACCTTGCGGGCATGGTGTTTGCATTTATCCTCGTGCGCTACTGGAACAAAAGACGTGACGTTTTTTATTGATACATTATGGATATAGTAAACGACATCAAAGAACAATTTCGAAAACCCAATAATGCATTGATCAAAATCATTCTGATCAATGTCATTGTTTACCTTATCGATTGCGTGCTCTATATTATTTCTGAGATCGGTCACACACCTTCTTTGTTTGAAGCGGTATACGAACATCAACTATTGTCCAGCAACTGGAGTACGTTCATCTCCCAGCCTTGGACGGCTGTTACTTATTTTTTCAGTCACCAGATTCCTTCTCCTTTTCATATCTTGTTTAACATGCTTGGCTTTTATTGGTTCGGCATGGTAGTTCAGGATTTAA
>JAQBNU010000139.1 GCA_028288365.1 Chitinophagaceae bacterium
ATGCCAATACATAAATCCTTCAATACCTGCATTCCTGGCCATATCTGCCTGTTGTTGGCGTACTTCAGGTATCCTTAAATCATAATAACCTAAATGTGCCGGTACCCGTGGCTGATAATGCCCTTTAAACAAAGGCTTAGCCTTGCCTACATTGGTCCACTCTGTAAAGCCGGGCCCCCACCATTCGTCGTTTTCGGGCGTGGGATGAAATTGAGGCAAATAATATGCTATTAACCTTGCATTTACAGCTGATGTATGATTATCCATTTTTGTATTAACAAATATATTGGCGACTAATAGTTGATCAAATTTCCAGTTATAGGGGTATCACTTATTTAAACTGATCTGCAACTTTTTTAGTTGCTTCTAAATATTTATGTCCCCATTTTTCGCATGGTTCTAAATGATTGCCTTCGGCCCATTCGTTCCATGCATTTATAAGAACAAAGTTCTCGGTATCATTTTGCGGCGTAAACTTATCGCAAGCAATTTGCAGCCATTCCTGATATAATTCAGGGGTCGACCCTAAAAAAACTTCGGCATTACCATTACGTCTCCGTACATAGTTATCCCACATTGGGGTAACACATGGGTATAGTGTTTTTTTGTCGGTATGGTAATTTTTGTTTCGGGTATGATTAAGCAGATCCTTATAACTAAAAAACTTATTTTTTTGCTTTAACGATAATGGGATATTTAATTTAACAAGTGCTTTATCAATTACGTTACGGTTAAGCTTAAGCTTACCTAAAAACGGCGAAAACTCGGCAAAGGCATTAAGTTTATTTACGCCATTATATTCGGTAGGGGCATGGGCCCTTTCAAAGCCCATTACATATACGCCTTTAAACCCGTACAATTGGGCTACCTCGTTCCATACATCTATCGTTGCATCAAGGCTGGGTACCAAATCGGCCTTATATACCATAAACACCGGTTTTCCATCAATGGTAATATAGCGCTTATCATTAAAAATGTTTTCGCATAAGTACTGCAGATGTGCCTTATTATCTTCAATGCTGTACTTTTGCTCCAGTAGCATTTCCTTATCCTGGCCATCCCAACGACGGCTCCAATTTTCATTTGCCCAACAGATGCAGAATGGAAAATCGGGCTTTTGTAATTTAATTACTTCCTGCAATGGCTTTTCGAGCATAAGCTTACTATTAAACCAATAATGGTAATATATAAATCCATATATACCATATTGCCTGGCTAATTCGGCTTGTTGCTCCCGTACTTCGGGCAGTCTTAAATCATAAAAACCTAAATCTTTTGGGATATGTGGCTGATATTGATCCTTGTGCAATTGTTTGCCCTTAACCACATTGCTCCATTCTGTAAATCCATTACCCCACCATTTATTATTCTCTTCGATAGGGTGATATTGAGGAAGGTATAAAGCTAAAAATCTAAGTTTTTTATTCATAAACTTTTGTTGTAGTAATTAATATTCATTGCCGAGGGAAATATTGTTTTAAGTTAATTCAACATCGGGGTTCGTTCTAACTTTGTTTTGTAAACTAAGTGATATACCCATAAAGGCAAAAAAGAATGGTAATGAATTAATAGTACCAGTACCAAGTATAAACAGTAAGTATCCTATCACAAAAATAAGATTTATTAATATTAGCGGCCGGTATTCGTTTTCGCACTTCAAATAGCTTTTTAAGTGATAAACAAACAACGAAATAAAAACTGTTAGGTAGGCAAAAATACCTATTATACCCTGTTCAATTAACAGTACGTAAGCAAAACTTTCAAATCCAAACGCATCGGCATCTGATGTACGGTCTTCAATTTTAACCGAAAAACCCAGCTTCGTATTGATAAAGTTAAAGCCATTTCCAAACACCGGGCTATCAGCAAAATATTTTAACGATATGATTAATTGCTTTTGCCGCATCTGTAAGCTACTGCCCTCAACCTTTTTACCACCTGTAGTAAAAACGTCAAGTGTACGTTCGGTAATTTTATCAACCTGGGGTATTTGATTTAAAGACAATAATACAAATGGCAGCACCAATAAATATCCTATAAACTTTATGGCTGTAAGCTGGATAGATATATATAGTATTAAACTTAAAACAGTTACAACAAATATTGTTCTTGAATCTGTTAGATATATATTAATCAATATCAATACCAAAAGTGTAATTAAAAAAGGCCTGCTAATACCCACATTTTTGTTTTTGAAAAAATACAAAGTGTAAAACAGCATAAAATACAGCAACACACTATATAGATACGGATGAAAAAAAAGCGAACTGGTTTGACCCCGCATGGAGTATTGATCATGCAGGTAATCTTCGGCAATATTTCTGATACCATAAGCATGCTCATATAACGAAATATATGGGTTTGATGAGGATACGTACGAAAAGATACCGTATACACAAACAAACATAAATAGGGTTACCAGCTTTTTATAAAAAGATAAAATATCATCCTGATCATAAAAAATGGCATAAGCCGCAAGCATAAATGCAATGGTATCTACAATATAAATAAGTGCTATATAGCTGTTTTTGGGAGGGGAATTTGTGCTATCGGCCAGGGCTATACTTAACATGCATATTGCAAAAAACCCGAATGTTTTTT
>JAQBNU010000003.1 GCA_028288365.1 Chitinophagaceae bacterium
GATTTGCCGTTCAAATCAAAACTCCCTTCTCACCGCAATACAACATTGCGCCCATGCAGGCTTGTGCGGTAATCACCAATCAGGCACCGGCTGAAGTACAGTTTTACCAATGGGGACTGGTTCCTTCATGGTCAATTGATCGTACCACGGCCATGAACATGATCAATGCCCGATCTGAAAGTGTCTATCAAAAAATTCCTTTCAAACACATTGTGAAAAATCAACGATGCCTGGTATTGGCCGATGGTTTTTTCGAATGGAGAAAAGAAGGTAAAAATAAAGTACCCTATCGTTTCAACTTGAATTCGGACGATGCTTTTTCTTTCGCCGGTCTTTGGGACAGCTGGAAGAACGAGGAAAACGGAGACATCGTCAATTCTTTCACCATCATCACGACCGATGCCAACAAGCTGGTAAAAAATGTGCACGATCGCATGCCGGTGATTTTGCGCAAAGACCTGGAAAAACTATGGATCGCTGAAGACGTGACCGAAAGCCAGGCCAGCAGTTTGTTGAAGGCTTACGAAAGTGATCTCATGTATTCTTACGCCGTACACCGTGCGGTAAACGATGCCCGCAACAATACTCCCGAATGCATACAGGCTGCCCCACGCTTCTATCCGGGCGAAACCATGAGTTTGTTCGATTAATACTTCTCTCTTGAGTCACTCCCTTCCTGCTGATTTTAAACAAACCATTCTTCATACTTTTGGAGAAGCATTTTGCGATGCCCTTTGTCTATGCCTTGATAGCGGCAAAGGCGAACGCAGTATCCGCCTGAATGCTGATAAATATTCACTCTCTCTTTCTTTACCACTTGTGCCCTGGTATGAAAAAGGTTACCTCGTCAACAGCGATGTTACTTTTGCTTACGATCCATCCTGGCATGCGGGTTTGTACTATGTACAGGAAGCGGCTTCTATGTTTGTGCAGCAAGCATTGAACAGCACACAGTTTTCAACGGAAAATCCTTTGCTCTGTCTCGACCTCTGTGCAGCACCAGGCGGTAAGTCTACGCTGCTCGCTTCCTGGTTGGGAACAAGAGGAACACTGGTTAGTAATGAAATCATTGGAGCGCGCACAGAAATACTAAAAGAGAATATCATCAAATGGGGATTAGGCAATAACCTGGTCACCAACAACGATCCTTCACAGTTTGCGGTTTTGGGTGAAGTCTTCGATTTGATTCTTGTTGATGCTCCCTGCTCGGGAGAAGGCTTGTTTCGAAGGGATACAGCGGCCCGCAACGAATGGTCGCTTCAACAAGTGGGAGTCAACGTAGAACGCCAACAAAGTATTTTGGCCAATGCCTGGAACTGTTTGAAAGAAGGCGGTTATCTTATTTACAGTACCTGTACCTTCAACAAAGAAGAGAACGAAGGACAAATTGCTTTTCTACAAGAAACATACGGAGCGGAATTTGTTCCCATCGACATCCAACCGGAGTGGAATGTTTTTCAAACCTGCGCCACAGGAAGTTATCGATTCTTTCCACACCGCACACCTGGTGAAGGATTTGCATTGTCTATGTTGCGTAAAACAGCCTCCAGCAACGATGGAAAAGTAAAGTACAAGTCCAAAGCCTTATCGCCTATACAGTTTCACCGTAAGTTTCCTTTGAGCGATTATTTCGATACGGCAAAAAGTCATACACAATGCTACATGGCCAACGATCAGTACATGGCACTAACCATGCACCAGGCCGATGTGTGTCAGAATTTGCTTCACTCCCACTACATCAAATACGCCGGTACAGACATTGGTAGTTTCAAGCAAAAGGATTTCATTCCGGCGCATGCTTTGTCTCAATCCATCTACCTGAAGAAAGAATTTTTTCATGAAGTGGAGTTGAGCTATGAAGAAGCGATTGCCTATTTAAGAAAAGAAAATGTATTACCAGTTTCATCGTCTGGCAAGGGGTTGCAGCTTGTGAAATACAAAGAAGCTCATTTGGGTTTTATGAAACTGATTTCCGCTACCCGCTCGAATACCTATTATCCCAATGAATGGAGGATCAGGCAGGCACCAGAGTTGAATGTGCAGGAGAAGTTTGTATTGTAACAATCCTTCAAATGATTCTCAATATGATGATCTGTTTATTTTTATCCTAATTCCATATCTGTCACAACAACAGTTGCCTGTTTGAGCATATCATTCTCTCTGATTAGATTTTTTTGGAGCAGTACATCTTCAGTTCATTGCAATGATAGCGGAGATTCACATGCATATGATCATTGAATGAGAGGAATAGTACACCTCGTCCATTCTATATTATGGTTAAGAATGTTGGAATGGTGCGAACTTAAGTTACCTTGTCTCGCCTATCTGGATTCTTCACACCCAACTTGTTGGACTGCTTTTGTAAAAGCAACGTAATGTTTTCCTCATTTTTTTTGATTAAGCCATGCAAGGACCTATAAATGGGATATCCCATCGAGCCATTTCTAATACATTCAATAAATCAGACATTTTGGCCAGATAAAACATGGAGAAAAGAGAAAAAGAAGATCAGCTCATCATCGCTAATAAAGAATTGCTCTTTCAAAAGAAAGAAATAAAAAAACTGTCTAGTGAACTAATCGTTGCTCATAAAGCAATTGATTTTCAAAACGAAGAAAAAGAAAAACGAGATTTAGCATTAGCAGCCTCCACCACTGTTGATATTAATGAACGTAAAAAAGATGAAGAGTATGTCGGACATCTAGCTGCCATCGTGGAATCATCTGATGACGCCATCATCAGTAAATCCCTGGATGGAACAATAAAAAGTTGGAACAAAGCCGGTGAAAAAATGTTTGGATATACGTCCAAAGAAATCGTAGGTAAACATATTTCCTTAATCATTCCAGTGGAATACATGAATGAGGAAAAAAAAATTCTAGAACGCATATGCAATAATGAAATTACAGACCATTACGAAACCGTACGCAAAAAGAAAAATGGGGAACAATTTTACGTTTCACTTACCGTATCTCCGTTGAAAGACCGTACAGGCAATATTATCGGCATTTGCAAAATTGCTCGTGACATTACTTCGCGTAAGAAATCCGAAGCAGATCTTATTTGCGCCAACAAAGAACTTCTTTTTCAAAACGAAGAAAAAGAAGATCGTGCTGCAGAGTTAATTATAGCTAACAAAGAACTGGCCTTCCAGAATGAAGAAAAAGAAAAACGGGCTGTCGAGTTGATCGTAGCCAATAAGGAACTTGAGCAACTTACCTATATAGCATCACATGATCTTCAGGAACCGCTGCGTACGATTTCAAATTACATGCAAGTCTTCGAAGAAGACTACCTGGGCCAATTAGATGACAATGCTCATAAATATATTCGTTCCATTAGTGCCGCTTCAAACAGGATGCGCATACTCATTCAAGCACTTCTGGACTTCTCTCGTTTAGGGCGTGATAAGAAGTTAGTGACCGTTGATTGCAATCATTTAATTGCTGATGTGATGGCAGACCTGCATACCGTCATTAAAAATTCAGATGCTATTATTGAAGTTTCGGAAATGCCAATATTAAACATCTATGAAGTAGAAATTGGTCAACTGTTTCAAAACCTTATTATAAACGCCATCAAATTTCAAAAAGAAGGCATTCAACCTCAAATTCAAATTTGCTCTAAGAACGTAAACGGAATCTGGCAATTTTCAATACGTGACAACGGCATCGGCGTTGAACCTGCTTACTTTCAAAGAGTATTTGATATTTTCCAACGCTTGCATATCGGTGATCAATACCAAGGTTATGGAATAGGATTAGCCAATTGCAAAAAAATCGTAGATCTCCATCACGGAAAAATTTGGATCGAGTCGACGTTAGGAAATGGAACCACAGTTAATTTTACAATTTCTAATTTATAGTTATGAACAAAAAGTTAAAATGTATCATGCTGGTTGATGACAATGCCGATGACAATTTTTACCATGAGAGAGTGATAAAAAAGAATGATGCCACCGATATTGTCGTTACCAAGCAAACAGCATTGGATGCATTGAACTATTTAAAATCAAAAAAAAATGATGACGTGCATCCCGATCTGATTTTTCTGGACATTAACATGCCCGGTATGAACGGATGGGAATTTCTTGAGGAGTACAGTAAGTTGGATAAACAATTTCAGAGTCGTGCCATTGTGGTCATGCTCACCACCTCAGATAACCCTGATGATAAGATGAAAGCAAAGGCATCGAATATAGCTGCTGAGTTTAAAACAAAACCATTAACCCCTATCATGCTGGAAGAAATTATTAGCAAATATTTTAAATAAAAAAAGTGAATGAAATCATCTTTAACTACTTCTTATTCTTCGTCTGCTGCGCCTTAGCCAGGTCTTGCACCGCACCTTGTGAATCTCCCATTTTCTCTTTCGCTACAGCCCTGTAGGTATAAGCTATGGAGAGATTCGGATCGAGTTTGATGGCTTCTGTATAATCTTGCGCCGCACCGTAATAATCCTGTAATTGTTTTTTAACCACTCCGCGAGTCAGGTAAAAATCAGGTACGTTAGGATTGAGTGAAATGGATTTTGTAGCATCTACCAAAGCACCGTTAAGGTCCTTCAATTTTTCTTTTGTTTTGGCTTGTCCCCAGTAGGCATATACATAGTTCGCATCGACTTCCAAGGTTTTCATGTAGCTTTTCAATGCGGCATTGTATTCTTTCAACATGAATTCTGACTCTGCCAAATCGTAATAAAAACTTGGGATGTTAGGACTCAATTCAATCGCTTTGTTGTAATCTTTTTTAGCACCTACAAAATCATTTTGTATATACTTCACTTCCCCCCTGTAATCGTAGTACTTCGCCACATTGCTATTGATGGTAATGGCCTTATCGTAATCTTTGATCGCTGCACTATAGTCTTTGGTAAACTGTTCTGCATGACCACGGCTAAAATACAGATCTGCATCGTTGGTCTGTAACTTGATGGCTTTGTTGTAATCACGTATAGCGGCATAATAATCATTCAGACGCTCAAAAGTATTGGCACGGCTTATATAGGCCGCGACATATTTGGGATCCAATTCAATGGCTTTACCAAAATCATCCGCTGCACCCCGGTAATTTTTAATCTTTACTTTGATGGTACCACTAGAAAAAAAAGCGCCCGCTGTCTGAGCGTATGTTGTATGCAAGATGAAGGATAGCAGGAATGAAAGAATATAAAAACGGCAATTCATGTATTAGTTATTTATAAAGACGACAAGTATAACCCCCCTTTCCCCCAAAAGAGCTTATATGAAGATGACAAAAATTAGCAAAAAAACCTATCGTTACTTCTCGACAAGTTTAGGCTCAGTGCTTTATTTTTTCCAATGAAAACATTTACATTTTATCTCAGGCGAAATAGTCTTTGCAAGTTCTTTATGCCTCAAAGATTAAATAATCTATGATAACATGAAGTCGACGCATAGACCAACTGTACAGGAAACATATAGATGAGAAAAGGACAGCAAAAAAAGGACTCTCTACCATTAGAAAGTCCCTGGTGAATCACTAATTCCCATCTGCAGCATGCACTGACAGATGGTTCCATGAGTAGTTTCTCAGCTGGTTCAATTGTACCCCTTAACAGATTCCCCAAATACTTTATAGAAAATATGATGCCATTTGACTCAGGTTAAAAAAACACATCTTTTTTCTTTTTCAACGGCAAAAATTCCCCGTTCAATAGAAATTAATCCGCAGGAAAAGTCTGCTTATACAGGCAATAAAAAATGTCGTTATTGAATGACGAATTCCCACTCGCTGCTCTGCGGTCCCACATTACCGGAAGGATCTACAGCTTCCACTCTCCAAAATACGGTATCTGAAGATAATCCAACATAAGGATAACTATCTACCGAAGAACTTACTTTATTCTCCGAAGACGTGCTGCCATATTTGATGTAGATGTTATAGGATGCCGCATCAGCACCTAAACTTTGCCATTCTAAATTACCTGTTGTGGTATTGAGATCGGTTGTATTGTTGAGCGGTTTCGTCTGCACCACCAGAGCCGGAGGAATCGTGTCGTAGGTAAATGAATAAACGGTAGACCATAGACTTGTATCTGTGCTATTGTATGCTCTCACTCTCCAATAATAAAAACCCTGGTTCTTAAGTGGAATTTTACAATCCGTAGTGGTAGAGGTCGTGTCTTTGTACAAGGAACCAGTAAACGAATTCGCTGTATTGACCTGTATTTCATAACCTGTTTCTCCGTACAAGTGATGCCAATACAAATGGGTGATCGAATCTTTTGAATAGCCCTGGTTGACCGGTAAAGTTAAAAGTACAGTCGATATCTCCAAGGGTTGTACCAGGATGGTAAAGGTAGAAGACGTGAATGCTGTATGAGAAATACCGTTGCGTGCATTGATTTTCCATTCATAATCACCCGGATCTAGCGTATAGACGAATGTATTACTGTTATTAATGACAATGGTATCAACAAGTGCGGTGTCTGCAGATACTGCCTGAATGATCAATTGATAAGATACGGCGCCGTCTACTTTAGACCAGGCAAAAGTTTGTGTATAGCCCTGCAGCGATCCGGATTGCGGAGTGAGTATCGTTACATTTTGACTTCCGACATCATCGATTTTATGCGGCTTGCAGGTACTCATTACAAACAGAAGCAGCAAACAACAAACGATACCGAAGTAATACTTAACTTCTTTTTTCATAAATGAGGCGGAGTATGGAGGAAACGAACAGGCAAAGCCTTCTTCTTTTAGTCTTCTTAACTTTCAGAACAACCTTATATTGCGGAATAAGTTGATTTATTTTTTGATAAAATACAACATCCCACGGTATTATTCCTTTTTCCGTATCTTAGTTTATTGATACGATCTCATGAAAACTATTTTATTCTTCTCTCTCCTTTTCGTTATCCAACAACTGGTGTTTGCGCAAAAAAACGGATTGGAAACCGTGATCCAAAAGGGACATAATGCCTCTGTCAAAGCTGTAGCACTGAGTCCGGATGGGCAGTACCTCATCACCGGTAGCAGAGATAAATCAGCCAAACTCTGGAACGTAGCATCAGGACTGGAACTGCGCTCTTACATCGGACATACGCACACCATCAACAGCGTACAATTCAGTCCCAACGGAAAGTACCTGGCTACCAGCAGCGCCGACAATACAGCCAGACTGTGGGATGTATTGACGGGTAAAGAACTGTTTAGTACACCTGTGGAAAACAAATACATGACAGACATAGCCTTCAGCAGCGACAATAAATTATTTGCAAGTGCGGGCTACGATGACAAAGTAAAAATCTGGAACATCTCTTCTTTCCAATTGGTAAAAGAAATTGAAAGCAACGGAGATCAGGGTTCGGGCTATGGTGTCAACCTGGCATTTAGTGCCGATGGCAAATGGTTGGCAATAGGTGAAGACAACAAAACAGTCAAAGTATACGAAACCGCCAACTGGCAACTCGTCTATACCTTCGCTCCTACAGAAGGCTGGTGTGGTGGTTGCGGTACGCTGGTCAACTTTAGCCACAACAGCAAGTACTTGTTAAAGTTATCACACAACAGCAACGTAGAACAATACGACATGCAAACTGGTAAATTGGTACAAGCATACGGTGCGCCATTTGATGCGGTGACAGGTTTAGCCTTTGATTCTACTGACCAGATAATCCTTGGAGCTTCGGATAAATCTCTTTTTATCTGGAACAATAACGACACAACGGCTATACACACTTATGCCTTCGAAGAAGAAATGACCGAAGTGATCTTTGGGAAAAACAGTGCTGAACTTTTCATTGCCAAAAGCAACAACACCGCAGTAGCTTTGTCTTTAGCTACAGGAGAAAAAACAAAAACGTATACCGGTGTACTCAACGATACTGACAAAGGCGGCATTACGTATGATCCGGATAACTATTGGGACTCATACATAGCCAAGTACATCCGCTTGAAGAACAACGTCCTTATTAGCCCCGACGGCAAACGATTGCTAAAAGGTAAATTAGGAACCAAAGTCAAATGCTGGGACATAGCTACCGGAGAAACGGTGATCGAATACCTTGGTCATGAGAAAGCGGTGATCTCTTATGCTTATACGGCAGATGGTAAAAATCTCATCACTGGTGACGGTGCAGGAAAAATGATTTACTGGGACGCCGTCTCAGGTAAAGCCATTCGCAAATTTGAGGCGCATCGTGAACCGTTGTTTGAAGTAAAAATAAATCCCGCTGGTACAGAAATCGCTACAGCCAGTTGGGACGCTACCGTCAGCATTTGGGACATCAACAGCGGCAAACAATTGTCGGAGATCGACATGAAAAACAATTCTGCTTTCTCGCTGGCTTATACACCAGACGGTTTGTATTTCGTGACCGGTCGTTTTGACAAATCGCTGGAACTTTGGGAACCCGATAGCAAAACTGTTGTTCGCAATTTCATCGGACACAGCGATGTGGTTTCTACTATCCTGTTTGGGAATGATCCTAAACTCATGCTCACTTCTTCCTGGGATGGTACTGCGCGCATCTGGGACATCACCACAGGCATGATGGTCAAAAAATTCAAAGGACATACAGGAGCCTTGCATACTGCGATCTACAGCTTCGATAATAAATCTGTCCTTACAGCCGGCGACGACCGAAGCATACGCATCTGGGACATTGCTTCCGGCAAAGTCATCAAAACACTGGAAGGACATCAGGCCGAAGTGACTTCTCTTAATCTTTCTAAAGACGGTAAACTATTGATCTCTGCCAGTCTCGACGGTGTCATTAAAATCTGGAACCTCGAAAAAGGACAAGAGTTCTATGAACATATTCACATTGGCAACAACGACTGGATGGCGAAAACAAAAGAAGGATATTTCAATGCCACAGACGGTGCACGCAATGCCATACACTTTGTGAAAGGCATGAACAGTTATGGTGCGGATCAGTTCTTCGAAGAATTTTACAGACCAGATTTATTACCAACCCTCTATAAGAACAGAGGTGAAACAGGCGCACTACCCAATATCGACAGCAAGCTTTCCAGTTCTCCACCGCCTACAATCAAGATATCCAGCGTAGCTACTGAAAATAAAAACGAAGTGGAACTCTATGTAAAGATCATGGACAATGGCGGTGGTGTAGCGGAACTAAAAATCAGTCAGAACGGAAAACAATTATCACTCAACGAAAAAGAACTCACTTTCCCTACTCAATCCGGAAAGTCCACGATCTATACGCAGCGCGTCACCCTCATCGGAGGACATAATGTTTTCTCCGCTACCGCACTCAGCAAGGGCCGCATGGAATCTGCTCCTGTTGAATGCAACGTCGTGTCGAATGTATTGGAAAAAAATTCTACCTGTTATATTTTATCCATCGGTATCGATGAATATAAAAACGCAAAAATGACACTCAACTATGCCAAGGAAGATGCAGAATCATTTAGTAAAGCGATAGAAGAACACAGTGGCAAACTGTTTAGCAAAGTGGAAGTACATTCTTTGTACGACAAAGAAGCCAGCAGACAAAACATTTTGCAGCAACTCGATGAACTGATTGCCAAAGCACAAGTGCACGACGTATTTATCTTTTACTACGCCGGACATGGAAGCATGGTAGACAATCGTTTCTTTTTCATTCCATCCGAATGCACACGTCTGTATGATCTTGACAACCTCAGCAGCGAAGCGCTGGAAGCCTCTGTTGTACAACAAAAGATGAAGCACATCAAAGCCTTGAAACAAATCATCATCATGGATGCCTGTCAATCCGGTGCTTCCGTGGAATTGCTGGCCATGCGAGGAGCGGCAGAAGAAAAAGCCATTGCACAATTGTCGCGCAGCGCAGGTATACACGTACTCGCCTCTGCAGGTGGAGAGCAAAATGCAAAAGAACTGGCAGCGCTGGGACATGGTTTATTTACCTACGTACTGATCAATGCACTGAACGGTAAAGCAGACGGATCACCGAAAGATGGTAAAGTGACGGTGTACGAATTAAAATCATACCTCGACGATCAGGTACCCGAACTCAACCAGCAAAATAGTGGTAAACCTCAGTATCCATACACGTTTTCTAGGGGGCATGACTTCCCTGTAGTGATGGAATAACAGCGAAAGCTAATTTCTCCATACTCGCTCTCACACTCTTCGAATTGATCAGTCATCCAAAAAAAATGTATCATAGGGACAACCTATTTAATAACCATGAAAAAAATCAAACCACTCCTTTTTTACATCTTTATCATTTCATTCAGTTGTGCAAACGGGTGCATCGCACAAAGCATCAGTAATTACAAAGTCGCATATGGAAGTTTTATGCAACAGGAAAAAACATGCATTGTTTTACGATCATTCGAAAACAACAAGGTTCTCTCCTATCTGGTGGTTAACCCGAATGACCTGTCAACCAGTATTCATGAGGCAAAGGGAATTGTGATGACATCCTCTAACCTGGTTGAGCTAAGAAAAACCTATGCCAACACTCCTTATATCAAAGCTTTGGCAGATGCAGAAACTAATTCTAAAAATCTACAAGATGCAGGTGTCACACACAGCATACCACACGAAAGAGGCATTAACCTGACGATTGATCTTTGTCCCTCCCATAAAAACCTGGACCGTATTGTATTTACAGATCTGATCAATGAATTTAAAAAAATAGAAATACCTGTTCCTATGGCCATCTCCATCAGCGGAAGGTGGATCGAACAACACGATGCTGATTTGGAATGGCTGAAAGGCCTGATCCGTAAAGGTGATCTCACCGTAGATTGGATCAACCATACCTATAGTCACCCGACCAACAATGCACTGCCTTTGGATAAAAATTTTATGCTGGAGCACAGTGTGAACATATCGGATGAAATATTAAAAAATGAAGTGGAGATGCTGACGCATGGTATCACACCCTCTGTGTTTTTCCGTTTCCCGGGATTGGTTTCTGATCGGTCTATATTTTTAAAAGTCACAGCCTTCGGTATCATACCTGTCGGAAGCGATGCCTGGCTGGCCAAGGGACAACAGCCACACGACGGAAGTTTTGTATTGATTCATGGAAACGGCAACGAACCATTGGGAGTGATTCGATTCATTCAATTGTTGAAATCAGAAAACATCAACATCAAAGACAAAAAATGGGAATTGTATGATTTACGGGGAAGCCTGATTCAACAGTAATCAGTGGACAGTTGTATGTATTGCAAGAGCGGAGAAACAGAAAGAGAGCGAAGTATATCCGCTCTCTTTCTGTTTCTCCGCTCTTGTACTTTAAAGAACACAATAATTCAGTTAAAACAAATTTTACTGACAACAGATCACTCCATTTACAATGACATAAAAAAACTAGTTCAACTCAGGGCCATCCATTTTTTCGTCAACCTCTTTTGCTTCTTCTTTTACTTCTTTCAATTCTTTCTTTAACAGTTCTTCATGAGAAGCTTTCAAAGCCGCTACATCTTCTTTTGTTTTTGCCAAATCTTCTTTGAGGGCCTTCAACTCTTCTTTCACACTCGCATCAGAGCAAGAAGTGAAACTCAATAAGAACAAAGCAAGGAATGCGATACCGATATTCTTTTTCATAAATAAAATAGGTTAAATGGGACAAGTTGGATGTTCTAAATATTAAGTTAAAAAATATTTGTTAAGATCAATCACTTAAAGGCTTTTTTGAGCCTTAAAAATCCATTAAATCTCTATGTAGAAATTCGCATCTCAGTATCTTGAGCAGTCTGAAATCTATATTTTGTACGGTTACAACTTAAAACCAATCGATTATTTCTTTTTTAATCCAAAACGGTTATATTTGATCATACTTTAGGGGTGTCCCGCAAATATGCGGGACTGAGAAATACCCTTCGAACCTGATGCAGCTGATACTGCCGTAGGGAAAAGTGGAACGGCCTTCCGGCCTTCGTCCTCCTCTCCTTGCCCTCCCGAAACCTCGGGATGCATCTGTTCCCTCTGAAGTCTTATTCATTTATTAAACTGCATTAGCGGCTATGACTGTATTTGTCAACGATCAGGCTCAAGACTTGCTGCATCAATTTACATTGCTGGCACTGCTGTCGCAATTGTCGCTCGGTGAACAAAAAGGAATTGCCGTAGCGGTCAACAATAAAGTCATTCCCAAAAACAACTGGAGCGCTCACCTCTTGAGCGAACAAGACAAAGTCACCATCATCAGGGCCAGCCAGGGCGGTTGATCCTTATTCTATCGAACAGCATTTCATTTAATACTTAATTCTCATGAGACAAGAAAAAACACCTACCCAAGGATCGATTACTCGCGAACCACTTCCGGCTTCGAAGAAAGTGTATGTACCGGGTACTTTGCACAACATTCAAGTAGCGATGCGCGAAATTGAGTTGAGCGATACGGTCAACAAGTTTTCTAAAATTGAAAAGATAGAAAAAAATCCTTCGGTAACGGTGTACGATACCAGCGGTCCTTTCACTGATCCCAACAAAGAAATTGATTTAACGAAAGGCATCGAACGCATTCGCCAGGAATGGATATTACAACGCGGTGACGTGGAAGAATTGGGTGATGTATCTTCTGAATACGGTAAACAAAGATTGGAAGATCAATCACTGGATCAATTGCGTTTTGAACATTTGAAAAAACCATTGCGCGCCAAAGCCGGTGCGAATGTGAGTCAAATGCACTATGCGAAGAAAGGCATCATCACACCGGAAATGGAATACATTGCCATCCGTGAGAACCAACGCATCGAAACAATGAACAACGTGGGTCATCAACATGCAGGTGAAAGTTTTGGTGCACGCACTCCTGTAAAATGGATCACACCAGAATTTGTACGCGACGAAATTGCTGCAGGTCGCGCCATCATTCCTAACAACATCAATCACCCGGAAAGTGAACCGATGATCATCGGTCGCAATTTTCTAGTGAAAATAAATGCCAACATCGGTAACTCTGCGGTGACTTCATCCATAGAAGAAGAAGTAGAGAAAGCCGTGTGGGCCTGTCGCTGGGGCGCAGATACCATCATGGATCTGTCGACCGGCAAAAACATTCACGAAACCAGAGAGTGGATCATCCGCAACTCTCCTGTACCGATCGGTACCGTGCCGATCTATCAGGCTTTAGAAAAAGTAAACGGTAAGGCAGAAGACTTGACCTGGGAAATTTTCCGTGATACGTTGATCGAACAAGCAGAACAAGGTGTTGATTACTTTACCATTCACGCCGGTGTATTGCTGCGCTATGTGCCAATGACAGCGAAGCGCGTGACAGGTATCGTATCGCGTGGTGGTTCTATTATGGCGAAATGGTGTCTGGCACATCACAAAGAAAATTTCTTGTACACGCACTTCGAAGAAATTTGTCACATCATGAAAGCATACGATGTGGCCTTTTCTTTAGGAGATGGTTTACGTCCGGGTTCTATTGCTGATGCTAACGATGCGGCACAGTTCGGTGAATTGGAAACCTTGGGTCAACTGACCAAGATTGCCTGGAAGCATGACATACAAGTGATGATCGAAGGCCCTGGTCACGTGCCGATGCAATTGATCAAGGAAAACATGGACAAGCAATTGAAAGAATGCGACGAAGCTCCTTTCTACACGCTCGGTCCATTGACTACAGATATCGCTCCGGGTTACGATCACATTACTTCTGCTATCGGTGCCGCCATGATCGGTTGGTACGGTTGCGCAATGTTGTGTTACGTGACGCCGAAAGAACATTTAGGATTGCCCAATAAGAAAGATGTAAAAGACGGCGTGATCACTTACAAGATTGCGGCACATGCTGCAGACTTGGCAAAAGGTCATCCAGGTGCGCAAGTACGTGACAACGCGTTGAGCAAAGCACGTTTCGAATTCCGTTGGCAGGATCAGTTTAACCTGGCCCTTGATCCGGACACGGCACGTGAGTACCACGATGAGACGCTGCCTGCAGAAGGTGCCAAAGCCGCTCACTTCTGCTCGATGTGCGGACCGCATTTCTGTTCGATGAAAATCAGTCAGGATGTGCGTGACTATGCTGAAGAAAATGGATTGAACGACAACGATGTATTTGCAGAAGGCATGAAAGAAAAATCGAAAGAATTCTTGCAGGCTGGTGCAGAGATTTATTTAAAGTAGTGATCAGTTAAAACTGATTACAATCTGACTACTGACTACTGACCACTATTCATGAAACTAACCGTCTGCTCTGTATCTGAAGTCCTTCCAGACGAACAACAACTCGTCAGTGAATTACTTCATGCAGGCTTGACCTGTTTCCACTTGAGAAAACCAACGTTTTCAAAAGAAGAAATGAAAAGATGGTTAGAGCAGTTGCCGGCAGAAGAACAGAAGCAAATCATCCTGCATTCTCACTGGTCATTGGCTGATGAGTTCGAGTTGAAAGGATTGCATTTCGGTGCTTCTGTTTTAAAAGACATGCGAACGGAAGAACAGCAGGACTGGTGGTTGTATGCAAAAAAGAAAGGACTAACCATCAGTTCGTCTGTACACGATCAGGAAGAAATCCATCGACTGCCTTTGGGTGTAGATGAAGTCTGGCTAAGTCCAATTTATGAAAGCATTTCGAAAGCCGGTTACCAAGCCGCTTTCACCGCTTCACAATTTGATACCTGGACAAAAAACATACAGCAGCAAAAACAAGCAAAAGTTTTTGCCTTAGGCGGAGTAAAAGCCGAACATTTAAACGAATTGAAGCAACGAGGATTTTACGGAGCAGTTGCATTAGGAACAGTTTGGAAAGACATACAAGGATTGAAAGACAAAGAGATTCTAAAACAACGCATTGAACAATTGATTGCATTGTGCCAAACGAACATTACATCTTAAGCATTGCCGGATTCGATCCTTGCGGAGGCTCAGGAATCCTGGCCGACATCAAGACCATCGAAGCGCATAAAGCCTTGGGCTTGGGTGTATGCACGTCCATCACGTATCAAAATGATGTAGCGTTTAAAGGATTAAGTTGGTTGCCGGAAGATGAAGTGATCAAACAAATCGAAGCATTGACCGATCGGTTTGACATTCGTTTTGTAAAAATCGGTTTGATTAAAAGTTATGAAGAATTACAGGCACTTCTCTCCTACTTGCGACGCGTATTGCCTCAGGATGCGTTTATTCTCTGGGATCCTATTCTGAAAGCCTCTGCAGGCTTCAAGTTTCACTCATCACCAGATGCCAGACTATTAATTTCTATCGCTGATCAATTGGATCTAATCACGCCCAATGTCCTCGAGATGAAAAAACTGATGCCAGAAGAAACAGATCTACGCGAAGCAGCAAAAAAATTAAGCGTTCATTGCAAGATCCTTTTAAAAGGAGGACATCTTGATACACTACACAGCAACGATTATTTATTTCAAGACGGAAAAGAATTGATCTATACGGGCCATCGATTACAGGCAGAAAAAAGAGGAACAGGCTGTGTGTTGTCTTCCGCTATTCTGGCTCAGTTATCCCTAGGTTTGACGCTGGAAACAGCTGTAGCCAAAGCCAAACAATACATCGAAAAATATTTACTGAGCAGCACATCAAAGTTAGGGTTACACCATGTCTAAACACATCCATACCTTACAGTACATTACACACGGTTCTCCGGCCGAACAAATTAAACAAACGAGAGAAGCCTGTGAAGCCGGCGTTCACTGGATTCAGCTGCGTCTTAAAAATGAAAACGATATTGTATTGCTACACACCGCGCTCGAAGCCAAATACATTTGTCAGCAATACCATGCCCTCTTAATCATCAACGATCACGTGCACATCGCGCTGGCAGTAAATGCGGACGGCGTGCACCTGGGCAAAGAAGACAGCTCACCTGCCGATGCTAAAATATTATTGGGGCCTTCAAAAATTGTAGGCGGTACAGCGAATACACTAGAAGACATTGAACAATTGGCGCAGGCCAATGTAGACTATATCGGTCTGGGTCCTTATCGATTCACGAAGACCAAAGACAAATTAAGCCCGGTGCTGGGGGTAGAAGGTTATGTGAACATTCTCCTTTCCATGAAACAAAAAAACATAGCCATTCCTGTCATCGCCATTGGCGGTATACAGAGTGAAGATGTGGAAGATCTCATGCAGGCTGGCCTTCACGGTGTGGCCGTTTCTTCTGCCATCACCCATTCCATGAACAAACAGGATGCGGTGCAATCTTTCTATTCATCCTTAAAAACAAAAGAAGATGGAACCCTTAATCATAGCAGGTAAAACCTTTCAGTCGCGCTTGTTTACAGGCACTGGAAAATTCAGTTCATCCGAACTCATGCGCGATGCGTTGCTGGCTTCCGGTTCTGAACTGGTCACTGTAGCTTTAAAAAGAATAGACATACAAAATCAGGAAGACGATATTCTTCAACACCTGAATCATGCGCAGTTTAACTTACTGCCCAATACATCCGGTGTACGTACAGCGAAAGAAGCGGTATTCGCCGCTCAGCTCGCACGCGAAGCATTGGAAACAAATTGGTTGAAACTGGAAATACATCCTGATCCTAAATACTTGTTGCCCGATCCCATCGAAACCTTAAAGGCTGCAGAGGAATTAGTAAAACTAGGATTCATCGTACTTCCATACATCAATGCCGATCCTGTATTGTGCAAGCGTCTGGAAGAAGTAGGTACAGCTGCGGTCATGCCTTTGGGTTCACCGATTGGAACAAACAACGGATTGCAAACCCGTGAAATGCTGCGCATCATCATCGAGCAAAGCAAAGTACCTGTCATCGTAGATGCCGGTATCGGCGCTCCTTCACATGCAGCCGAAGCTTTGGAGTTAGGTGCCGATGCGGTTTTGGTAAACACGGCCATCGCCGTATCCAATCATCCTGTAAATATGGGGATTGCTTTCAAACTCGCTGTAGAAGCTGGACGCATGGCTTACGAAGCAAAACTGGGCAAAAAGTTGGTACATGCAGAAGCAAGCAGTCCGTTTACTTCTTTTCTGGATGAATTATAATCATTGACATGTCAAACTATTCTTCACAACGTATAGCATCCTTTCAGCAACTCTTCGATCAATATTCCTGGGAAGAAGTGAAGCAAAGCATCTATGCCAAAACAGCACAGGATGTTCGTCAGGCATTGGATAAAAATAAACGTTCGCTGGAAGATTTCAAAGCACTGATCTCTCCTGCTGCCATGTCTTTCCTGGAAGAGATGGCGAAGTTGAGTCATGAGTCCACATTGAAGCGCTTTGGCCATACGATGCAAATGTACATTCCTTTGTACTTGTCTAACGAGTGCCAGAACATCTGTACCTACTGTGGTTTCAGCCTGGACAATCCCATGCGTAGGATCACCTTGACAGAAACACAAATACTCAAGGAAGTGGAAGTGATCAAGTCACACGGTTACGATCATGTGTTGTTAGTCACCGGTGAAGCAAATAAAACCGTGGGCATGGATTATTTCAAAAAAATTCTTCCCTTGCTTCGTCCTCATTTCGCACAGCTTTCCATGGAAGTGCAACCGCTCGATCAGGAAGAGTATGAAGAATTGATTCCACTTGGATTGCACAGTGTGTTGGTTTACCAGGAAAGCTACCACGAAGAAAAATACAAGTTCCATCATCCCAAAGGCAAAAAATCTAATTTCAACTACCGCCTGGAAACACCTGACAGACTGGGGAAAGCGGGCATTCACAAAATGGGTTTGGGCGTGTTGATCGGTTTAGAAGATTGGAGAACGGATAGTTTCTTCAATGCCTTGCACTTGGATTATTTGGAAAAGACGTATTGGAAAACAAAATATTCTGTTTCCTTCCCTCGCCTGCGCCCGCATGCAGGAAACATAGAACCGAAAGTAGACATGAGCGACCGTGAGTTGGTGCAATTGATTTGTGCCTATCGCTTATTCGATGAAGAAGTCGAACTGTCCATGTCAACCAGAGAAAATATCAAGTTCAGAGACCACGTCATCAAATTAGGTATTACCTCTCTAAGTGCAGGATCCAAGACCGATCCGGGAGGTTATGCCTCTGAAGAACAAGCACTCGAACAATTTGAAATTTCAGACGAACGCTCTCCTGCCGCCGTAGCAAGCATGCTGAAAAGCAAAGGATACGAAGTCGTTTGGAAAGATTGGGAAAGCTGGTAAGGGACGAGAGAGCAGGTACGAGGTACGAGAATGATTTGCCGTGCCTCGTACCTGCTCTCTCGTCCCTCCTCATGGAACTTCTTCATACTAAAAATACAATTACCATGGCCCTTCCGTTATCCAAAGAAGAACTCGCCCGTTACAGCCGTCATATCTCTTTATCTGAAATCGGATTAGCCGGACAGGAAAAACTGAAACAAGCTTCGGTATTGGTGATCGGTGCAGGAGGTTTAGGGTGCCCTGCTCTGCAATACCTTGCTGCGGCTGGCGTAGGACGTATCGGCATCATTGATTTTGATAAAGTAGATGCGTCTAACTTACAGCGCCAAATTTTGTATACGACAGAAGACATTGGACAATACAAAGCAACAGCTGCCGCTAAACGCCTTTCTGCAAACAATCCATTTGTCACGTTTTATACGTACACCGAACAACTCACCAAAGAAAACGTCTTCACTATTTTCGATACCTACGACATCATCGTCGATGGATCTGATAATTTTTCTACACGCTATCTGGTCAACGATGCTTGTGTCATTTTAAATAAAACATTGGTATTCGGTTCAATTTTTAAATTTGACGGACAAGTCGCTGTATTCAATCGTACCGATGCTCAAGGGAAAAAAGGACCGACTTACCGCTGCCTTTATCCGGAGCCACCTGCAGAGGGTGAAATGCCTTCCTGCAGTGAGATCGGTGTGTTGGGTGTATTACCTGGTATCATCGGTACCTTGCAGGCCAATGAGGTGTTGAAACTGATTCTTAATATAGGAAATCCATTATCCGGAAAATTATTTACACTGGATGCTTTAACGATGCAAACCACTTTGTTTGAAGTAGAAGTCAATCCTGAAAATCATAACATACAATCCTTAGGCGATTACGATTTTTCTTGCGAAACACCTGCATTGGAAGTAGTCATCACAGTGCGTGAATTAAAAACGTTATTGGATCAACAAACGGAATTGTTACTACTTGATGTGAGGGAACAATTTGAATACGACATTTGTCACATCGAAGGATCGTTGCTGCTTCCCATGAATACTGTTTCGCAACACCTTAATGATCTTCCCCAAAATAAAAGCATAGTTGTTATATGTCATCATGGTATACGCAGTGCATCGGTAGTCAATTACCTAAAGTCCAATGGTTTTTTAAACATCAGTAATTTGACGGGTGGTATACATGCATGGGCTACAGAAGTGGATGAGGAGATGGAAGTCTATTAATTGTTAGTTGCGCGCTCTAATGTACTGCATCATTTTTACTAAATTAGGGCAATAGGCTATCGGCCTTGCATTCAACTCCTTAGGAAAAGCAATCATTAATTCCAATTATTTACAATTCTTAATGGTATATTTGTCCCTAAAACAAATAATCTATTCACCTATTAACTTTTGAGTATGAAAAAACTTTACACTATTTTATTCATGACCCTCGCAACATTTTCATTCGCGCAAAGTGGCGATGTTAGCGTAGGCAATCTTTATTACAATTGTGTTGGCTGTTCTAACTATGGCTATTTTTTGGGTAGAGATTGGTCAACAACGGGTTTAGCGATTAGCGATGGAGGCATCTTATCGACAGGCCAAGGAGATGCATACGATGGAGCATTCGAACTGATTGTAAGCGATGTGCTTGGAGATACATCTTATACAGACTCATTAGGCACCGGTAGTTTCATAAGTGTGGGTAATTTGTACATGAATAACGCAGAAACAATTAACGGTATCAATGCCTCCGTATCTTATTTCTTCCAACCAGAAAATTACATCGTTGCTGCCATTTTTAAACTTGCGAACCCTAACGGAACAGCAAGGGTTGTAAGTGCAAAAATACATTCTAACGTGGGTTCAGATAACGCCACTCAGCTTGATTCTGCAAGCTTAGGTGGAGCTACAGCTGTTGACGCAGATCGTTTTACAATTAGTTCTGACGGTGGAAGTAACACTCCTAGTGATTACAGTGACCCTGTGAATACATTCGTGAGACAAGGAGCAGGAAGTAATATTGCTTCTAAGGCTTTCTATCTTTCCCGTCCAGGTATTTACGAAGGAAAAGATAACAATGGAGATGACATGGCAGAAGACGATATCGTAGATTCTTTCAGCGTAAGCATACCTGCAAATGATTACAGGTACATAGTAATGTTCAACAGATTAGATTCTATGGTTTCTTCTGCTAAAAACTATGTTATAGCAAATCATTTTACAGAAGCAGAGGTTCTTAGCAATGGCTACCTAGGTTCAAGTTTCCCTAATGCTGAATTACTTAAAGTGGTGAACTGGGATTTTGCCTCTGTCATCACGACTTCGATTACTTCAAATGTAGTAGACTTGTCCAATAGCTTGAATGCATTCCCTAACCCTTCTTCTGGTTTAGTAACAATGAATATAAATAACTCTGCAATCGGTAATTTCACATTAAGAATTATCGACAATCAAGGATCAGAAAAGCAGTCTTCTAGTTTTACTAAAAACACACCAGACATGAATTTAAACTTGGATTTAACAAGTTTATCAACTGGTTTGTACATAGTTGAAATTAAACAAGACAATTATATTGCAAGAAAAAGAATTAGCAAATTCTAAAATGTGGTAATAGTCTTATACAAAAAGGAGCACAATGATTGTGCTCCTTTTTTGTTTTATAGACAATGAAGATGGATGAAGAGATGGCACTTTATTCATATACTTTTCAATGACTTGATTTCACTTTTTCGATCCATCTTTTTTCAATGGTAACATAAGATAACGCAGCTATCCCTATTGTCAGTGAAATGGTCAGGAAATACAAGACCAGGTTATATAAAAATATATTTTTCACCTCCAGCAAATTTAAAAGTCCCATGATCAATCCAATGACAAACGGATGGTACATATAAACCCCATAAGAAATCTTACCTAAATAATTCAACGGTTTGTTTTCCAACGTCAACAACGATTGTCGATTAGAAGCCAGGTTCAAAATTAAAATAAGATACAATACCGCATAGCATTCATGCTTGATCAATGGAATGGCAGGATTGATCAGAAACAAAACGACAAGCAATG
This sequence comes from Chitinophagaceae bacterium, assembly GCA_028288365.1. Taxonomy (GTDB): domain Bacteria; phylum Bacteroidota; class Bacteroidia; order Cytophagales; family Cytophagaceae; genus JACMQM01. The sequence goes on from JAQBNU010000003.1 coordinate 21,104, forward strand.
CACACGTTACTACTTGTATCTCTTTTCTATAAACAAACTGAAGTACTCTGTCTTTTTTATAAAACAACAACCAGGCACCGATTGCGCCAATGCACATGCACCCCATACGCAACATAGAGAAACAGGTGTTGATGTCCTGACTGAGCTTGATCCATGCAAGATTGGTCGTAAATGCCGTCATGTGATTCGCTATAAAACGCAGACCGGCTGAAAGAATTACCATCCCAAAAATAATACACAGAAACACCTTCAAATAGTTTTTAGTGGAACGCATGATCCATGGCCAGATGACATAAAACTGTTCTTCCACACCAATCGACCAAACATGATGAAGGTAAGGAATACTTGTAAAGACAACCGCTACTACGTTAGGCAAGATCAACAGGTATAAAAATAATTTCCATTCAAAATGATCGTACACTTGTTCTGATAAATTGGGCACGTAAAAAAAATCCAGTCTGTTCAACACGAACAATGCGAGAACAACCATCAAAAAATACAGCGGCCATATTCGGACGATGCGTTTGAAATAAAATTGTTTGATATGAATTGCTCCTGTGCGATGCTTTTCATCTAAGAGTAAATACGTAATCAGAAATCCGCTTAGGACGAAGAACAGCGTTACAGACAAGCCACCTATGGCCGTAAAAAAGGGATATGCCATACCATTCGCATAGCTGCAATGATACTTCGTCGTCTCCACGTGATTTATAATGACCAGAAAGGCCGCTATAAACCGTAAGCCGTTTAAGCCTGGAAAATGTATTTTCGCTAAGGGCTGTGACATCTTTTAAAGATAAGAAAGAGTGATCAGTGGTCAGTGATCAGTGTACAGTTTTTTTGAGGATAAGGGTCAAATATTTCGTAACTTTGATGAAGTTATAGTGATCAGTTTTACAACACCATTTAATACTGATTACTAAAAACTGTTCACTGACCACTAACGCCCAATGCCTTTCAATCCATTCGATATAGACCTGCCCATCACAGAAGTCATTCCGCAGGTCAAAAAAATACTGGCAAAAGAAAACACGCTCATTGTTAATGCCCCTCCCGGTGCAGGAAAGAGTACCTTGTTGCCTTTGGCGTTGATGCATGAACCCTGGTTGGCTGGAAAAAAAATCCTCATGCTCGAACCCAGGCGTCTGGCGACAAAAGCGGTGGCTACGCGTATGGCTGACTTATTAGGCGAACAGATTGCACAAACCGTCGGTTACCGCATCCGCTTTGAAAACCGTACCAGTGAACAAACACAAATAGAAGTCGTAACGGAAGGCATCCTGACACGCATGATCCACAGCGACAATTCACTGGAAGGCGTAGGCATGGTGATCTTCGATGAATTTCACGAGCGTAGCATCCATGCAGATGTAGCCATGGCGCTTTGCAGAGAGGCACAACAAATACTAAGACCGGACTTGCGGATCATGGTGATGTCCGCTACCCTGGACATGCCGCAACTCACCAAACTGCTTAACGCCCAGGCCATACAAAGCCAAGGCAAGCAATATCCGGTAGAAGTCATCTACACCGGAGAGACCGATGAATTCATGCTTCCAGAGATGGCGGCTCGTGCCATCCTGAAAGCTGTAAGAGAAAAAGAAGGCGATGCATTGGTATTTTTTCCTGGGCAGGGAGAAATAAAAAAATGCGAAGAATTACTCAAACGAGAATTACGCGACTTCGCCATTCACCCGCTATACGGGCAATTGACACCGGCTCAGCAACACAGTGCCATCATGCCCAACAAACAGGGCAAACGAAAAATTGTATTGGCTACGTCCATAGCGGAAACCAGCTTAACCATTGAAGGAATAAAAATCGTCATCGATACAGGATTTGGTCGTACCTCTCGTTTCGATCCCAATTCTGGTTTGTCCCGTTTGGAAACGGTAAAGATTTCCAAAGATTCCGCCGACCAGCGCGCCGGACGCGCCGGACGGTTGAGTCCAGGCACTTGCTACCGCATGTGGTCAAAAAGCATTCATGAAAGTTTATCCGATCACCGATCACCGGAAATATTGGAAGCCGATCTTGCTCCCCTCATGCTCGACATGGCGCAATGGGGCATCATCGATATACAACAATTGACCTGGTTGACACTTCCTCCCAAAGGCACATTGGCTCAGGCTTCCGACACGTTGCATCAACTGGAAGCGTTAGAGAACGGTAAGATCACGGCACACGGAAAAAAAATCCATGAACTCCCTTGTCATCCGCGCATTGCACACATGTTGCTCTGGGCCGAAGAACGGGAAGTGCTGGAACTCGCTACAGACATAGCTGCCATACTCGAAGAGAAAGATCCATTGCCTAAAGAGGCTGGCATCGACATCAACCTGCGTGTGGAAGCGTTGAGAAGATTCCGCAACAACAACGGACAAGGCAATGTATTGGGAAGAATAGATAAGATCGCATCCTCTTATAGAAAATTATTTGACATCGAACCGGACAATGGAAAGTTTGATCCGTTTGAAACCGGCATACTCCTCGCCCACGCTTATCCTGAACGCATCGCCTACGCACGTCCGGGCAACAATGCACAGTTTCAATTATCCAACGGTAAACTGGCTTCTGCCGGACACAGAGACGACCTTGCCAACGAAGCATGGCTGGCCATCGCGCACGTAGATGCACGTCAGGGCATGGGGAAAATATTCATGGCTTCCCCCCTCAATCCCAAAGACCTTGCACCTTTGGTGAAAGAAACAGAAGTCATCACCTGGGACACACACAAAGGCGGTTTAATTGCCACCAAAGATCTTCGCATCGGAAGCATCATCCTGCAATCCAAAGCACTTCCCGATCCCGATGAAAGTCATCGTGTGCAGGCCATTTGCAACGCCATCAAAAAAGAAGGTGAAAACTTATTGAACTTTGACGAAGACACCACCGATTGGCAAAGCCGCGTCATGAGCCTACGCAAGTGGAGACCATTGGAAAACTGGCCGGATGTGAGCACGCCGTCTTTGTTGATGAATGCAGAGACTTGGCTTGCTCCTTACCTCAACAACATCAAACGACCGGACGATTTAAAAAAATTAAACCTGAAAGAAATACTACAAAGTAGTCTCGATTGGGAAAAGCAAAAAGTACTGGATCAATTGGCACCATCTAAAATCAAAGTACCCAGTGATTCTCTGATCAAAATACAATATGCCATGAATGGTGCAGCGCCTGTATTGGCGGTGCGTTTGCAAGAAGTATTCGGCATGAACGATACACCGTTCATCAACGAAGGAAAGACAGCGGTCATTTTACATTTGCTTTCACCAGGTTATAAACCCGTGCAGATTACTTCTGATCTCCGAAGCTTCTGGAACGATACCTATTTTGAAGTAAAAAAAGAATTAAAAAGCAGGTATCCCAAACACGCATGGCCCGAAGATCCGCTGAAGGCGGAGGCTGTAAGAGGCGTAAAAAAAAGAGCGTAGAAACAGAAAGAGAGCGAAGTCTATCGCTCTCTTTCTGTTTCTACGCTCTAATAATTCTGGTCAATATCTTACAAATGTTTGGCCGATAGTTTCGCCAACACTCCGTCTTCATTTTTCAAATACAAATACTTCTCGTCTGCTTTGTATGATTCTGTTCGCTGAAGCACATCGGTAAATTGACTTTCTATAGACAAATCTTCACAAGCCATTTTAGTGGACATCAAAGGTCCTATTTTAATGTCCGCACCATCTGTTGTATACTTGCCCTTAAACGTATTGCATCCTCCGAAACCATTTACAGCCGTTTCATCTACAAAATGAATAAACACCTCAGACTTCGGATGAACCGCTTTACCATTGATTTCCAGCAATACCCAGCGGGAGTTGATCAATTGAAGGTTGGCGGGTTTGGTCAATTCATCCTTCGGCGTCAGGTCAGTGGAAGTATCTGAAGAAACAGAGTTGAGTCTTTGACATGAACCAAAGCTAAAAAGAAGAATACACGATGAATAAAGTAAAAGATGTTTCATGGTCAATGGTCTTTATTATATCAAGTTAACAAATTCCATACCTCTTCCTTATAATTGGTGTCCGATCTTTCCATCTGAAATAAAGAATAAAAGAAATAATGTACGCAAAGAATGTGAAATAGTTTGGCGTATCCTGCGGACCGGGCTATCCGCTCCAAGTCCGCCTTCCCTCATCCCACGCACTTCGGGCTTTCCGCTACTATCCCTCACGCAAAGAATCTTTAGATTTAATTCGTTTCACTTAAGATTCAAAAAATAAATGTATTTTTAACAGTCTATATCTTATTGACCATGCCTACATTGTATAAGAATCTACTCATTTATTTTTTCAGCTTCGCTCTCCTGCTTGGGCCTGCCTACAACACGTACCTCGATTACAATTACTCCAACAATCCGGACTGTAACACCTATATGTCCATTGCCAACGGAGAATTCAAAGATCAAAGCTTGATCAGACGTTACCGCATCTTAGTTCCTTTTACGGCTAAAGTCGTTGCTTATCCATTTGAAAGGATATACACTAAACTTTGGCCTCACAGAGCGACTAGTGAATGGCCTTTGCGCATGGGCTTTCTGATGGTTAACATGGCATTGATGTCTTTTGTAGGACTAGCTATTTTCCATTGCTGCAAAGCCTATGACATTTCCGATACAGGAAGTTTACTCGCGCTTATCGCTGTGTTGGTCGGTGGACGATGGGGAAATTTATTCGCAGCCATCCCCATTACGGATAGCTTGTATTTACTGGTACTCTGCGGTGTGATCTATGCCTTGAAGAAAAACAACTATATTGCATTAAGCCTTTGCATACTGATCGGCCCTTTGTCCAAAGAGTCTTTTATTTTTGTGGCTCCTTTTATTTTCTTCTTATCGTCCTTGTCAAAATTTAAACAGCTGGCTTTATTTGCCATTGCCGGTTCAATCGCCTGGACGATAAGATATGTTATAGATGCACAAGCAGGTTCTTCCATGGGAGAAAGCCTCGCATCAGATACCGGACACTTTTCTTACATCGGCGATTCCATACTCCGCTTGGCTTCCGTGAGAGGTTTGGGAGAACTGGCTACCGTACTCGGATTGTTTTCTTTTGTGCTCTTAGCAGGCTTTACAGGAGGTAAAGCCGCCATCAACAGCTGGACCCAACACCTTGATAAAATCATTTGGTGGTTTATTCCAGTTATTCTGATCCACGTCTTATTATCGGGAGAAGCCGCACGTATGATCTACGCAGGCGCTGCAGCATGGGGTATCATGATCGGATTGATTTGGGATCATCATCCGTTACTGGTTAAAGTAAAGGGATTTTTTTATAGTGGTCAGTGATCAGTGGACAGTAGTCAGTTATGAACGAGAAGTCTTGTTACTATAACAATAAAAAAGCCTTTGCAATGCAAAGGCTTTTTTATTGTTATTTTCTGATCACTAACGCATATTATGAAACGTATTCACCACATCATCGTCTTCTTCAAATTTACCGATGAGCTTTTCTAATTCTTGTTCTTGTTCTTCGGTCAGTTGTTTCGTCTCCACAGGAATACGTTCAAAGTCTGCACTGAGTATGTTCCATTTTTTCTCTTCAATGAATTTCTGAATCGATCCAAATGCTTCAAACGGACCATAGATAACAATCTCCTCCTCGTCCACTCCCATGTCATCTGAGCCTACATCAATCAATTCCAGTTCCAACTCTTCTGGATCAATATCCGCTTGCTTACGCACTCTGAAAATGCATTTATGGTCAAACAGAAATGCATTAGAACCGGTTGTTCCTAGTGTACCTCCAGAACGGGTAAAGTAAGAACGCACACTGGCTACGGTACGCGTAGGGTTGTCTGTTACACATTCAATAACGAAAGCAATGCCATAAGGACCATAACCCTCGTACACCATTTCCTTCAGATCACCATCGTCTTTTGCCGAAGCTTTCTTGATCGCCCTGTCGACATTGTCTTTGGGCATGTTGGCATCTTTCGAGTTCTGAATAATCGCTCTCAAACGAGAGTTATTATCCGGATCTGGGCCGCCAGACTTCACAGCCATAGCGATCTGCTTACCTATCTTGGTAAACGTTTTGGCCATCTGACCCCAACGTTTTAGTTTTCGTCCTTTTCTAAATTCAAACGCGCGTCCCATAGTAATTAATTCGTGTGATCAAGGGCATGATCCCAATTGTAGGTATGTAATTCTTCTAATGTAACTTTCAATAAATGGATGCTTTGCAAAATATCATCTTTATGAATCGTTTCTATCACCTGATGAATATGTCTGGTTGGAATAGACACCGCTCCTGCAATGGATCCGTTTTTACCAAATCGCTGCAACGGTGCAGTATCCGTACCTCCAGCGGTAAGTAATTCCGGTTGCCATTTAATACCGTGTTTATCGGCCGTCTTTTTCATGTAATTGACCATGCGGTAATCTGCAATCGCCGATGAATCAAGAATCTTAATAGCAGTACCTTTGCCAAGCTCTGTTACTTTTTCATAATCTCTCGCACCAGGCACATCATAAGCGATGGTGGTATCCAACGCAATGGCAAAGTCAGGATTGACCGTATGAGCAGCCACTTGTGCGCCTCTCAGTCCTACTTCTTCCTGTACCGTAAATACAGCATGCAGGTCGTATGGAACTTCACCTAAACATTTCAAGGTTTCCAATAATACAAAAACTGAAATGCGGTTATCCAACGATTTACCATTCACGCAATCGCCCAGCCATTCCAGCGTACGCTCACGCGTGATAGGTGTTCCAATGGAAACGTATTTGTCAACTTCTTCTTTGGGTAAACCCAGGTCGATGAAAAAGTCTTCCATCTTAGCTGGTTTATTCTTCTCATCGGCAGACATCACGTGTACAGGTTTGGAACCCATCACACCCAATAAATCTTTTTTACCATGAACAATGACGCGCTGAGAAGTCAATGTCTTGGGATCAAATCCTCCCAAGGCATTGAAACGCACGAAACCCTGCGAATCCACGTGTGTCACGATGAATCCGATTTCGTCCATGTGTGCGGCAACCAATATTCTTTTACTGGAATCTTTACCCTTCTTGAGCACGGTGAGATTACCGATGGCATCTATGCTATACGTGAAACCCAAGGTTTTTAATTCCTGCACCAAAAAATCGCGAATGGATTTTTCATAACCGGATACACCTGGAGTTTCACTTATTTTTTTCAGCAATGAAAAATTAACTGCTGTAGGTATATTACTCATCTATTTCTGTGGCTTATTCTACTACTCCTAATTTCAGGCTGTTCGCACGGATGGTATTGGCCATAGGCATACCAGCTGTAGTGACATAAACATCACCTGTCTGAAGCTTTCCTGCTTTTACCAGTTGATTCTTTACTTCTTCAATGGTATCATCAGTAGAAGTAAATTGATCGAAATAGAAACCTTTCACACCCCAAAGTAAATTCAACTGTGTCAACTTCACGCGATCAGAAGTAACAAGGAATACATCTGCCTTAGGTCTGTGTGCAGAAATACGGAAAGCCGAATAACCTGTCTGACTCAAACCTATGATGGCTTTAGCTTTTGTGCCATGTGCCAAGTCACAAGCGGTATGAATAACATTATCGGTATAAGTAGATTCGTCTTCAGCAGGCACTTTATTATAAATCTGATCCGCGTCTTTTTCTATCGACATACAGATACGAGACATGCTTTGTACGGTCAACACCGGATAATTTCCTGAAGCCGTTTCAGCACTCAACATCACCGCATCAGCACCGTCAATGATCGCATTGGCTACGTCATTGGCTTCTGCTCTTGTAGGGCGAGGATTGCTGATCATGCTTTCCATCATTTGTGTGGCTACGATCACCGGTTTGCAAGCCAGGTTTGATTTTCTAACAATCATTTTCTGGATCATCGGTACATCTTCCATTTGCAATTCTACTCCAAGATCACCGCGGGCTACCATGACAGCATCTGTTTCTCTGATGATGGCATCGATGTCTTCTACTGCTTCTGGTTTTTCAATCTTAGCGATTACTCCTATGTCTTTACCTGATTTGGCAATGATGGCTTTGATGTCAATCATATCAGATGCTCGTCGTACGAAAGACAAAGCGATCCAATCCACGCCCATCTCAATACCAAAGGCCAAGTCTTCCTTGTCTTTTTCAGTCAAAGAAGGTTCGGATACATCGGTATTCGGAAGGTTGATGCCTTTACGTGATTTCAAGGTACCACCATAAATCACCATCGCTTCTACTTCCTTACCGGAGGATTGCAATACTTTCAATTCCAAATTACCATCGTCAATAAGAATGGTATCACCTGGTTTCACGTCTGTAGTAAGCGCCTGATAAGAAGTACTGATCTTGTGTTTGGTACCGATCATCTTCTCACTGGTGATGATGATTTTTTCACCGGCTACTAATTCTACTCCGTTATTTTCAATTTCATTTGTTCTGATTTTAGGTCCTTGCAAATCCTGAAGGATACTAATGTTCGTGCCGTGTTCGGCGTTCAGTTCTCGTATATACTGTATAACCATGCGATGAACATCGTGACTGCCATGCGAAAAGTTCAATCTGAATACATTCACTCCTGCTTGTATCAACTCCCAAAGTTTCTCTTTAGTATTACATGCCGGTCCAACTGTTGCAACAATTTTAGTTTTCTTATTTACCATGTTATTCAAAAATTAAATTCTCTTTTGATTGTAAGCTATTGATATCTATTTGTTGTATTAATTGTACGATTGGAATAGAAGCCACTTTTTCTGTCCAGTGATTCAATTCATATAATTCTGCCGGATCTTTCACCATCAACAAATAATCGTACTGTTGTAACTCCGGTAATAGAAACGGCTTGGCAAAGTTAGCATATTCACTGCATTTATTTCTAATAAGGTGAATAGAAGAATGAGTTGTCTTGAAGCTGTAATTAGAAACAGACAATGATTTGCCTTTTAAAAAATCGATGGATATGTCTTCATCTTTCTGTAAGTCAATGCATAGTGCTTTATTGAACCACCAGGCAAGCTTGTACTCCTTCGCAGAAGAGATTACAGCAAATAGCTCGAAATCAAAATCCAACTCTACTATAAACCCTTCGTTTTTCATACATAAAGCCCTATTATAGGGACGAAATATAGGATTAATTAACCCTAATTTACAAGAATGTGCATAACTGTTAAAAGATATAATCGATTTTCATTGACAAAAATGCCTTAAATAATTTCCTTTGCAATCGGTTATACTAAAACATTAGAACAATGTCTGAAATTTCACAAAAAGTAAAAAGTATCATCGTCGACAAATTGGGCGTTGAAGAATCAGAAGTAACTCCTGAGGCAAGTTTCACTAACGACCTAGGTGCTGACTCTCTTGACACGGTTGAATTGATCATGGAATTTGAAAAAGAATTTAACATTTCTATCCCTGATGAGCAGGCAGAAAACATCACTACTGTAGGTCAAGCAATCGCTTACCTGGAACAACACGTTAAATAAATCCAATTTTAGAGGATACTCTCCCTTTTATGTCTTTAAAAAGAGTTGTGGTTACGGGGCTAGGAGCACTTACTCCTATAGGCAATACTTTAACTGAGTATTGGAATTCGTTAGAAAATGGAGTAAGTGGTGCGGCCCCGATTACAAAATTCGATCCCGCTAAATTCAAAACTAAGTTTGCTTGTGAGCTGAAAGGTTTCAATGTGGAGGACTTTATCGATAGAAAAGAAGCCCGCAAGATGGATCCTTTTACTCAGTATGCTGTAGTTTGCGCTGAACAAGCTGTAAACGACGCAGGCATATCTAAAGACAACATAGATGTTGACAGGGTCGGCGTAATATGGGGAGCAGGAATTGGTGGTCTTAAGACCTTTCATGATGAACTGATGGGATTTGCAGCGGGAGATGGTACTCCTCGTTTCAATCCTTTTTTTATACCCAAGATGATCATCGATATCAGCGCCGGGTATATTTCTATGCGTCATGGATTTAGAGGACCAAATTTTTCAACCGTTTCAGCATGTGCTTCTTCATCGAATGCCATTGTTGATTCGTTCAACTACATCAGACTTGGCATCGCTGACATCATCGTTACTGGTGGTTCGGAAGCTGCCATTGTAGAATCTGGTATGGGGGGTTTCAATGCCTTGAAAGCGCTTTCGGAACGAAATGATTCTCCGGAAACTGCTTCTCGTCCTTTTGACAAAGACAGAGATGGCTTTGTTATGGGAGAAGGTGCCGGTGCTCTTATATTAGAAGAATACGAACATGCCAAAGCTCGTGGTGCAAAAATCTACGCTGAAGTAATCGGCGGCGGACTTTCTGCAGACGCTTATCACCTGACAGCTCCGCATCCTGAAGGATTAGGTGCAAAGAATGTGATGTTGAATGCCTTGAGAGACGCTAAGATCAAACCGGAAGATGTGGATTACATCAACGTTCACGGTACTTCCACACCGCTTGGTGATATTGGAGAGATCAAGGCCATTCAAAATGTATTCGGTGAACATGCGTATAAGCTGAACATCAGTTCAACAAAATCAATGACAGGCCACTTGCTGGGAGCTGCTGGTGCAATCGAAGCAATCGCTTCCATCTTGGCTCTTCAAAAAGGCATCATCCCTCCTACCATTAATCACTTCACAGACGACGAAGCTTTTGATCCTCGTCTGAATCTGACATTTAATAAAGCTCAGAAAAAAGAAGTGAAGATTGCCATGAGCAACACCTTCGGATTCGGAGGTCACAATTGTTCCGTCATTTTACGAAAAGTAGATTAACTCTTGGGTATTGTAAGGCAAATTATCGGATTTTCGCGATTGTATCTTTCACCCGCGAAGAAACGGAAATTGTCTAGAAGTATATACAATCTCACAGGTGTTGTACCCTACAATCTTGCGCCCTATCGCATGGCGCTCATTCATTCATCAGCGGCCATTACCAATAACTCAGGCGAAAAAGATACCTACGAAAGACTGGAGTTCTTAGGGGATGCCATATTAGGAGCTATTACTGCCAATTTTTTATTCAAGAAGTATCCTTTCAAAGACGAAGGTTTCCTTACTGAAATCAGATCACGCATCGTCAATAGAGAATCGTTGAACCAAATAGGCCGAAAGATAGGCTTAGATCAATTGATTATCTTCAATGGTAAATCCACTTCTTTTTCTCATAAGTCAATCTATGGTGATGCGCTGGAAGCCATGGTGGGTGCAGTATACCTCGACAAAGGTTACGACGAATGCCAACATTTCGTATTGAAACGCATCCTCTATCCTCACTTCAACCTAGAAGAACTGATTCAGAACACTCGCAACTTCAAAAGCTTATTGCTGGAATGGTGTCAGAAACAAAATCGCAAACTGGTCTTTCATATCATCAACGAGAGCGGAGATAAATTTCATAAAGAATTTACCGCTCAGGTGATCATCAACGACGAAGTAATAGGAACGGGAAAAGGATTCAGTAAGAAAAAAGCGGAGCAAGCTGCTGCCGAAGACGCTTGTACGGTACTGAAGATCGCTAGTAACTAGTTTTAAAATTACTGAATGATTTGTTCCCAGGAAGTCAATTTTACTTTTGCTTTTCGTTTCGCTTCTTTGGTTTCCTGTACTTTCTTTCTGAATGCCCACACCGTAGCAGTACGTATGCTCACCAGCTGTGACAATTCTTCCACAGTAATTTTATCTGTATCGTTAAACGTACGATACGTGATATAAAAAGCTTTATTGATTGGGAATTTAATTCCTTGAAACAACGTGTTAGCAGTCACCGATTCATTATACCTGCACTTTTTACACTTTCTCGCAAAAAGCTTATCACTCGCCATGTATGTGTGATTGCCGCATTTGGAACAGACAAAACCTGACTCCCATTTCAACTCTTCTAAAAAACGATAACAAGAGGATTCATCCGGAAAAATTTCTTTGAACTCATCCATTGAAACCTCCTGCAACAAAATACGTGACTTGGTTTCTTCTACAACTTGTTTCTTCAACTGCCAGTTGTCTACGTCCAGCTTGATGTTCATCTCATTGAGCTTATTGGTCATCAATTGCAGTTGTTCGTTTTTATACGCAAGCTCCAGCGACTGTTGCTCCAATTGGTGTGTTCGTTCTTTTACTTTCTTCTCCAGCTCCCTGTTGATGCTGTCTTTCAGCTTTTCCTGTACAGTCAACGAATCGATCAAAAGATTTTGAGTTTCTTCTTTATCTCGTTTTATCAATTTCAATTTATCTGCTAAAGCATAAGAGAAAAGCATCACCTCCACCACAAAAGCAAAATTGAACGTATAAAAGGTATAAATATTGGAAGGAAGTATATTCAGTTTTCTCAACAGAAATACGGTAAGACTGACCAGTATAAAAGAAGAGCCTATAATAAAAAACCGGGTAAATAATTTTCCTCTTCTATAGAGGGTAATCGCAATACTATATAAAATTAGAAAAGGAATATAAAAGAGAAAGGTGCTGACTTTATAAAAAATATTCAAGCCGATCAATGCACACACAAAGGCCAGTGCTGTCGATGCAAAACAAGTATAGATGAGTGTCCGGAATTCTTTTTTTATTTCAAGAAATGAAATGGAATACAAGGTGTAACTAAATGTCAACAAAGGCGGTGACAACACAAAGCAGTAATGGTTCAACACGGGCCAATCCGGCCAAAATAGTTGAAACAAGATCGTATCTTCGCCTCCCGTGTACAAGGCACAACAGAAGACATACAACACATAATAAACGTAAACATGTTCTCTTGTAGAAGTATATATGAACAGATTATAAATGGCCATGATAAACAAAATGCCATAGAATAATCCCAACCAATAATATTCTGGAAGGAAATAAGAAAGCAGATAAGCATCGGATACGATCATTGTCAAAAAAGAGGACTCATACTTCGACTCTAACCTGGCATAAAACCATTGTGTCTCTCCATAAGGAATAGACAGATCATACAACACATTTTTATAATGGTATTCTCTTTGCGATATCGGTAAGTCAAAGCCTACTGCAGGATACACAATGGTCTTACCCGAAGGCAAGATCGAAAACAACTGGATGTTGGAATTATGTGCATCGGGAAATTCCAAAAAACGTTTGTGCGAATCGTTGGCATTATTTTCAACAGGAAAACGAATCCACAATACTTCATTCGGATGATTGATGATAAAAGGATTTGATTGTTCTAGCTTTTGCCAGCCCCTCTTATGTTTGATCTCTTCTATGGAAGCCTTTGAAGACGCACCTTCCAGCTTTTCAAAACACGCCTCATTAAAAAATAACATTTCCGAATTCGTAGTATAAGAACAGGTAAATGTAGAGTCTGCAGCTCTAGACACGGGAGCCGTGTATAAGAGCTGAAACAAAAAAACAAACAAAATTATGAGCCTTTTCCTCATGCTAAAAAGAAAGAGAGAAACCTTAGGTTAAAAATAGCGGATAAAGATAAACTCATCTGTTTTGAATATACTTAAAAAATGAAACGTTACAAAAAAAGAGGTTCCCTATACAGAGAACCTCTTCATGAGTGATGCAGGCAAACGGTTAAACAAACAACAGTTCCAATTCGTTAATGTTTGTTTTTTCCCAAAGCTCTACAGACAATACTTCTAAACCCATAAGATGGTCTTCGCGATGGAGGTAAAACAAATCAGTAAATATTTCACCTAAATCATCTGTAACGCTGATCAGGCTGAGCTCTTCATTAAACTGCTGATGAGAAAACTCACCGTGAGCATCCAATGCGGTCTTGAGCTTGTAAGTGACTTTATACGTATAGCCCATCGCCTTATTCTGATTTAGTTTCCGGAGATTGTTTTTTCTCATCACCCCACCAACAGTTCTTCCACTTATCTTTCATCTGCTCTCTTTCTTCAAGTGTCATGCCGGCCATTTTCTCTTCCCACTTATGTCTCATTTTATTCTTCCAGAAGCCACCAGGCCCTCCTCCACATTTGCCACAATGTCCGCGGCCTTTACCTAAACCGAATATGATTTTAGACAATAGCAACAGACCTGCTGCATGGCAGAAGTCAAGCGATGGTCCGTGAAACAGATCCGGCACCAGCCAGTTCCATAAGGACATGAACACGAAGATCAAAAGTGACAGAGCAGCCACTGCGAATATCGGTATGAGTATAAATTTTGCTAAACGACCCTTTTTCATAATGATATAGTTTAATAATCTAGTTCTTTGTATAAATGCTGAAGACGTTTTCTCAAATGCAATACAGCATAACGCTTTCTTGAAATCAATGTATTGACAGTTACACCTGTCATTTCTGAAATTTCCTTAAATCCTTTTTCTTCAAACTCATTCCATACAAACACAGCCTTCTGTTCTTCAGGTAATTCATCTAAAGCCTCCATCACGGCGTCCCATATGACAGACTTTAAGAGTACATCTTCCGGAGTATTACCTAAAGCAGGAATGATATTGCCGACTGATAATTGATCGTCATCGCCTGATCCGTTAAGATGCGCGCCTCTGCTGAACGGTTCAGGTTTTTTCTTTCGGTACCAATCGGTAATCTTGTTTCTAGCAACGGCATACATCCACGATGTCACTTTATCCAATGAACCAATCATATCGTACCCACTGGCTAACTGAAAGAAGACATCCTGCAGAATATCTTCCGCGTCATCTTTGTCAGATACCCGTTGTTTGATAAAATTGAGCAGCTTGCCACGGTCTTTGCGGACAGCTTCTTCAATCCTATCCCTTTTTACTTCGGCCATGCTAAGGTTGATTGCATCCATATCAATATGGACGATTAGTGTGATGGAATATTTTAAACGCTCAATTCTTTTTTCTACTTATTTGAATAAACGAAATAATAACCCCTGTTTTAGTCAAATCCAGTGAAAAGATCCTTTCCCTAAATATAATTTTCTATTTTCGTATTCCAAGCCCGCATAAAATTCCTTTTATATACATGAAATGGATCTTTGATCAACGTTATCCTCTTATTGTTATATGCTGCTTAAGCTTACTAACAATTGGAGCGCTGAGTCTTGTCATTCGTTATAATCCCGAATCAATGATAGAAGGACAATGGAAAGAAACCGCCTGGTCCTATGAGAAGATTGACACGCGCGATTTTGTCTACCACGATATCAAACTCCTTCGCAAGCATACCGCCGAATCATGGAAGTTCATGACTAACCATCAACTTTACTTTTATAATGGACATGATATCATTGCTAAAGCAAAATGGAAGATGAAAGGTCGTGGTCATATTTTGCAACTTCTTTATGAAGACGGTACAACTGAAACATACGACATCAAGGAATTGAACAAAGATGAACTTGTTTTGAATTTTGACATCGGTATGGAATCCAGAGGAATTGCCCGTTTAGTATTTAACAAGGTCGACCGTCCATAACAATAACTATGCTCTATACACAGAATGTAAACAGGAAATTAAACAACAATCTGCTGCTCGGAGCTTCTACTGCAGCGGCGGCGGCAATGGTCAACGTAGCGGGTGTCATGGTATTTTTTGCATATACGTCCAATATAACGGGACATGTAGCAACCTTAGCACAAGAAGTAGTAAAAGGACATTGGTATCAAACAGGAATCGTTTTCATCTGGCTCATGATGTTTTTCGGAGGATCCTTTGTCGCGCAATTACTCATCACCGGATTTCAAAAAAAAGGCGCTTTCATTTCCCATGCTGCTCCGATCATTTTGGAAACACTTTCCTTGTTATTTATAGGTATTTATGGACATCTCTATTACCATGAAAGCCTAAAGGAGACCGAAATACTGGTCGCTTCTCTGCTCTTCTGTATGGGCCTTCAAAATGGGATGGTAGCCATCCTATCAGGTAACCAAGTAAAGACCACTCACCTTACTGGTCTCATCACTGATCTGGGCAGAGAGGTGGGGGCTTCCTTCTTCTTAAAATATCGTACACCTCAATTGAAAGAAAAACTAAAGCTTCATGTCACGATATTAGCCTTCTATTTTATCGGTGGGGTATTAGGAGGCTACCTTTTTCTATCCTATGACTTTCAAGTATTCTATGTAGTAGTCGCCCTACTTACTGCGGTCTTGTATTTTCACTTAAAAAGCTTGCTTATAGATAAACCATTAGATGATCAATTGGACTGACTCATCATTCTTCTTGTAAACAACCATAAGGTCCCTATAAACAAAAAGCTGCCCTTTTGAGGCAGCCCTTGTTAAACCAACAACTATGAAAAAGATTAACCCAGGTAAGGTTTTAAAGCCTTGCTACGGGACGTATGTCTTAGCCTTCTAATGGCTTTTTCTTTTATTTGACGAACACGCTCACGTGTTAAATTGAATTTTTCTCCGATCTCTTCCAACGTCATAGAGTGTTCTCCATTTAAACCAAAGTAAAGAGAGATTACATCTGCTTCACGTTGTGTTAAAGTAGACAACGCTCTTTGCACTTCTCTGCGAAGAGAGTCATTCATTAGGCCTGTATCGGGAGATCCTTCGTTTTGATTTTCCAATACATCCAACAAGCTATTTTCCTCACCTTGTACAAATGGAGCATCCATAGATACATGACGGCCAGAAATTTTAAGTGTATCAACTACTTCAGCAGTAGTCACTTCAAGCACTTCAGCTAATTCATCAGGCGAAGGTTCACGCTCGAACTTTTGCTCCAGCTCAGAGAATGTTTTAGATATTTTATTTAAAGAACCTACTCTGTTCAACGGCAAACGAACAATACGAGATTGTTCAGCAAGAGCCTGTAAAATCGATTGACGAATCCACCATACAGCATATGAAATGAACTTGAAACCTCTTGTTTCATCAAAACGCTGTGCTGCTTTGATCAAACCTAAATTACCTTCATTAATCAAATCACCCAAGGATAAACCTTGGTTTTGATACTGTTTAGCCACTGAAACGACAAATCTTAGGTTAGCTTTGGTTAGCTTTTCCAGCGCCAATTGATCCCCTTCTCTAATTCTCTTGGCTAAATCTACCTCCTCATCCGGTGTTAACAAATCTACCTTACCTATTTCCTGCAAGTATTTATCTAAAGACTGGCTCTCGCGGTTGGTGATCTGTTTACTGATTTTTAGTTGTCTCATTGAATGACGTAAGCCTTATTTATGTTCCTTTAAACTCAATCTAATAACGAAATTTTCTTCGAAAAAGTTGCCCTACTGTCCGGACACTTCATTTTTCTCTGGCTTAGGAATAAGCACCTTTCTTGAAAGCTTGTACTTACCTGTTTTCTTATCGACATCGATCAATTTTACCTTGATGTCTTCTCCTACTTCCAATACTCCTTCCATACTATCCAATCTTTCATGTTTGATTTCAGAGATATGCAACAAACCATCTTTACCAGGAAGGAACTCAACGAATGCTCCATAGGCAGCAACCGCTTTTACTTTACCTTCATATACTTCTCCGATTTCAGGAAGCGTAACAATAGCAGCCACTTGTCTTTTCGCATTAGCAAGACTATCACCATCTCTGGCA
>JAQBNU010000115.1 GCA_028288365.1 Chitinophagaceae bacterium
ATTAACAATAAGTTTTGGGAGGCGAGTAAAGTCTTTTTTCAGAATAAGAATACCTTCTTTAAGACATTAGATGAGAAGCGTAAAGATAACCTTACACAAAAGTTGAGTCTATGTGAACAGGCAGAAGCGTTGAAAGACAGCGATGACTTTCAAAAAGCATCGGTTACCTTGATTCGTCTGCAGAAAGAATGGACAAAAGTAGGGCAAGTACCGATCAAGCATAAAGAGAGCATCTACAAGAGATTTAAAGAGGCATGTGATCATTTCTTCAATCGTCAGAGAGATAAGCAGGCAGAATCTGAAAAACACCTGGAAGATAATGCTAAAAAGAAACTGACACTGGCTGCCTCTATTACTGAAGCTTCAGGCATCACAGCGGATAACCTGGAAGATAAATTCAACGAGTGGATCAAAGCATGGAACGAGATCGGACTTGTACCAAGAAATAAATTCACAGAGACTCAAGACGCTTTCTCTAGTGCATTGAAAAATACCATTGACAATTTGAAAAGCTTAAGCGAAGAGTTGAAAGAAGAGTGGTTATTGAAATTGGATGTGTTGCAGGCAAAAGGAGGAGGGGATTCCAAAGTGAAAGTAGAGAGAGTAGAGAAAGACCTGCTTAGAAAAATAAATGGATTGAAAAGCGAGATTGATCGTTATAAAACGAACATGGATTTTTGGGGTAACAGCAAAAATGCGGATAAAATCAAAGAAGAAATCAAAGGTAAAATCATTGAAGCAGAGGCTGAAGTAAACAAGCTTCTAAAAAAAGTGAAAATATTGAGAGATTGATGGCCTAATTATTTTGCATTTTGAGGAATAGACCCTACATTTGCAGACCAATAATTATCGCCTCCTTAGCTCAGCTGGTAGAGCAACTGACTTGTAATCAGTAGGTCGTTGGTTCGATCCCGACAGGGGGCTCTTAAAAATCAAGCACTTACAAGAGAAATCTTCTAAGTGCTTTTTTGTTTGATCCACAATTTGAGACACCCGTTTCTAGTTTAAATCCTTTTCCTTATTTTTAGTAATGTAGGGAGCAAGTTTTTTACATTATGCTTTAGCAATTGCAGATGTCTGGGATCTTTAGCGTCAACGATTTCTTTCAGGTGAAATAAAACCAATTAGAAGCCTTTCTGAATTGTAAAGCAGCAGATCATTTTAGGATTGAATATTTTTTCTCTAATCATAATTGCTTTTCTTATATACAGAGTATAACGATTAACACTTAATAGTTAAATGAAATATTCTAAAAATCTTTAACTATTAAGTTTGTATCGTGCGATGGAGAAAATAAAAGAAAAACAAATAGGTAGTTACTTTTTTATTTTTTCTTCGCTGTTCAAAAACTCAAATTGAGGATGTACGTTGATGTTGAGTTGTAATGCATTTTTGATCGGACAAGAGCGCTCTGCTTTTTCAATCAATTGAATGGCTTTTGCCAATTCTTTGTCACTGATTAATGTAACCGTGGGGCGTATTAGAATTTCTGTAGCTTCCAGTTTCCCTTCTTTGCGTTCGAGTTTTACAAAGCAATGACTTTTGTATGCGATGATGTCCAATTGAAATCCTTCCGCAATGGCTAGAAAATTAGTCATGAGACAGGAGGCTACGGCTCCGGCCAGCAAGTGCTCGGGGGTCCATTTGTTTTTTTGTCCTTTTACAAATTCAGGAGGAGTGACGACTTCAATTTCAGGTAACCCCAAAGAACTCAAGGTTCCTGTTCGTTCTGAGTTCCACACAAGATCCACTTCGTAGAAATACTCTTTTCTATTCGCTAACATAGTGTCAAAAGTATATTCTTTATATGTATTTGTTCATGATAAAGGCTAATCCAAGTGATGACATTTATCATTCTTTAGCTTTTCAGGAAGTGCTTAGTTTGTACTGTTAAGGATATCCTATGATACAAACGGCTGAAAATAAAAAAGTAATCTGTTACCATTGTGGTGATTTATGTTTGGATGAAAGCGTACGCTTGGACGATAAAGCATTCTGTTGCAACGGTTGTAAAACCGTATACGAGATTTTGAATGATCATGCCTTATGTGATTACTATACGTTGGAAGATCATCCAGGCCATAAAGGCGGAGATGAAAATGGCAGTCAATATGCCTTTCTGGATGAACCTGCCATTGGGGATCAATTACTTAATTTCAAAGAAGGAAACGTTTGTGGGGTAACGTTTTATGTTCCTTCTGTTCATTGTAGTTCGTGCATCTGGTTGTTAGAGAATTTACACAAGATTCAACCAGGAATACTGAAATCATTTATTGTCTTTCAAACGAAGCAATTGGAAATACAATTCAACAAAGACCAAGTCTCTTTGGCTCAGTTAGCACTGCTGTTAGATCGATTGGGCTATAGACCCGAGATTACGTTAGAGGGAAAAACTGTAAATCATCGATCTGTACAGAAAGCACTTTTATACAAAATTGGTATTGCCGGTTTTTGTTTTGGCAATATCATGTTGTTGAGTATTCCTGAATATGTTTCATACCTCGGTGATTTCAACGGAACATTCAAAGTGTTTTTTTCTTACCTCAGTTTGTTATTGGCCTTGCCTGTTTTTTTCTATTGTGCATCGGATTATTTTATTTCTTCCTGGCATGCGATCAAGAACAAGATGATCACTATTGATCTGCCAATCGCGCTGGGATTGGTCGCGACTTTTACACAGAGCATTCTCGAAATTATTTCCCGTTCAGGTATGGGTTATCTGGACTCATTGACCGGGTTGATTTTCTTTTTATTGATTGGGAAATGGTATCAACAGAAGACATACAATTCTATTTCATTTCAGAGGGATTATAAATCGTATTTTCCACTTGCCGCTGCGGTAATGAAAGAGGGCAAGGAATTATTTGTTCCTCTCCAACAATTAAATCCCGGTGATGTCATCTTGATTCGCAATCAAGATGTGATACCTGCAGACGGTGTATTGGAAAAAGGGAAAGCGCGCATTGACTATAGTTTTGTAACTGGGGAATCTGCCTTGGCTTCTAAGTGCCAAGGCGATCGGCTATTTGCCGGTGGCCGTCAATCGGGAGAAAGCATACAGATTAAATTGTTGAAGAAAGTGTCTGAAAGTTACCTCACACAACTTTGGGATACCGATCGCTCTTCCAGCAAAAGTAAAGCCTCTGGTTTCACTCGCTTTACCAATCAGGTAGCTTTATATTTTACTGTAGCCGTTTTGTTTTTAAGTTTAGGAACTTACGCTTATTGGTATTTTCACGATCACTCCATCGCACTGCATGCTGCGGTATCTGTATTGATTATCTTCTGTCCTTGTACACTGGCATTGGCTATTCCTTTTTGTTTTGGAAATGCCATGAACATATTAAGTAAAAATGGTTTCTTTTTCAAAAACACTGCTACGATAGAGAAGCTGACAGATGCAGATGTGATGGTATTTGATAAAACAGGTACCATCACGTATTCGGGTTTGGCAGAAGTACATTTATTGGGAAGCTTAACTGAGGAGGATGCACAGTATGTTAAATCATTGGTGAAGCATTCCGGTCATCCGCTGAGTCGCTTGTTATATCAGCATTTAAAAGGAATAAAGGAATTACCGATCCACGATTTCGAAGAGCAACTGTCGCAGGGTATATCGGCTCAGGTCAATGGAAACTTTGTACGCATCGGTTCGCGGTCCTTTGTAGATGTACTGACGGATCAGGAACAACATGAAACCGAAGTGTATGTCAGTGTGAATAATCAGGTCAAAGGTTGCTATACTTTTAAAAACACATATAGAGAGGGTATACCAGAAATGCTGCGTGTATTGCACCGACAATACCGATTGCATTTATTGTCCGGTGATAATGAAAGTGAACGCGAAATGATGTTACATTATTTCCCTGCGGGCAATATTCATTTTCATCAGTCGCCCGCGGATAAATTGAATTATATTCAATCACTTGAAAAATCGCACAAGACGATCATGATAGGTGATGGATTGAACGATGCAGGTGCATTGCTGGCGAGTAATTGCGGAATCTCTGTGTCTGATTCCAGTGCTCATTTTTCTCCGGCTTGTGATGCCATATTAGAAGCGAATCAATTACACCGACTACCTGATTATATCGCTTATGCCAAAGCCTGTGTCAATACGGTACGCTTCAGCTTGATCGTCTCTCTTTCTTATAACATCATCGGATTATGCTTTGCTTGCATGGGTTTATTGAAACCTCTTACAGCTGCAGTATTGATGCCTGTGAGTTCAGTATCAGTAGTGTTGTTTGTAACTGTAGTCAGTAATATGCTGGCCAGAAAGTATAAGTTGAAACAAAACTGATATTAATCATTTTAATGATTAATCGTTGTCATATCAATTATATGGGGAAATAATTTCCTTTGACTAATCAATAAAACATGAACGTCATCTTTCTTCTCATATCATTTAGTCTACTGATAGCGGGTGGCTTTTTAGGAGCTTTCCTGTGGGCCATAAAAGATGGTCAGTTTGAAGATGATTATTCACCTTCTGTTAGAATATTATACGACGATAAAAATAAACCGGAGAACAATGATAAAAAGTAATTTACCATTAGAGAAGTTTGCGTACGACAACACCATCGTTCGAAATTTTGCTTTTGCTACCATGATATGGGGTGTAATAGGAATGTTGGTGGGATTGACCGCTGCCTTACAATTGGTATGGCCTGCGCTGAATTTTGGTTTAGAGTTTACTACGTTCGGTAGGATCCGACCACTACATACCAATGCGGTTATTTTCGCTTTTGTAGGCAACGGTATTTTTACAGGTGTTTATTATTCGTTACAGCGGTTGTGTAAAACAAGAATGTACAGTGACTTTTTAAGTCGGATCAACTTCTGGGGCTGGCAATTGATCATACTATCAGCCGTATTGACTCTTCCTTTAGGTTTTACTTCAAGCAAAGAGTATGCGGAATTGGAATGGCCCATCGATATCGCTATTACCATTATATGGGTAGTGTTTGGATGGAATATGTTTGCTACGATCTTGAAAAGAAGAGAAAGACATCTGTATGTAGCCATCTGGTTTTACATCGCCACTTTTGTCACCGTTGCTGTCCTGCACCTGGTTAATTCGTTCGAGCTGCCTGTTTCTTTTTTCAAAAGTTACTCGTGGTATGCCGGTGTGCAGGATGCTTTGGTGCAATGGTGGTATGGTCACAATGCTGTAGCATTCTTTCTTACGACACCTTATTTAGGGTTGATGTATTATTTCGTTCCGAAGGCTGCCAATCGTCCGGTATATTCTTACCGACTTTCTATCATTCACTTCTGGGCCTTGATTTTCATTTATATCTGGGCAGGGCCTCACCATTTGTTGTATACCGCTTTGCCTGATTGGGCGCAGTCTTTGGGCGTTGTGTTTTCCATCATGCTCATTGCTCCATCATGGGGCGGTATGATCAATGGGTTATTGACATTGAGAGGCGCATGGGATAAAGTAAGAGAAGATGTCGTATTGAAATTCATGGTAGTGGCCATCACAGCTTATGGTATGGCGACCTTTGAAGGACCTATGCTTTCTTTGAAAAATGTAAATGCCATCAGTCACTTTACCGATTGGACCGTAGCACACGTGCATGTGGGTGGCTTGGGATGGAATGGATTCTTGACTTTCGGGATGTTGTATTGGTTGATTCCGAGATTGTATCGAAGAGAATTGTTTTCCAAACGATTGGCCAATTTCCATTTCTGGATCGGTTCGTTGGGAATTATTTTCTATGCACTCCCTATGTATTGGGCGGGCTTTACACAAAGTTTGATGTGGAAAGAATTTACACCAGAAGGTTTGTTGGCTTATCCGAATTTTCTGGAAACCGTTACGCAATTGAAAACGATGTATATGTTGCGTGCCTTGGGTGGTGCTCTATACATCGTAGGTACAGTGACCATGTGCTATAATTTGTTCATGACGGCGAAAGTAGGATCGTTCCTTGCCAACGAAGAAACACAAGCTGCTCCCTTAGCAAAAGAAGCAGCTGATCCGAAAGAGCACTGGCACCGTGTGATCGAGAGAAGACCGATACAGTTGATGATTTTCAGTTTAGTGGTCATCCTGATTGGAGGCTTGGTAGAAATGGTTCCTACCTTTTTGGTCAAATCAAACATTCCTACCATCGCCAGCGTGAAACCTTATACACCGCTTGAACTGCAAGGCAGAGACGTTTACATCAAAGAAGGATGCAACAATTGTCACTCGCAGATGGTTCGTCCCTTCCGTTCGGAAACGGCGCGTTACGGTGAATATTCTAAAGCAGGTGAATTTGTTTATGATCATCCGCACCTCTGGGGATCAAAACGTACGGGTCCTGATTTGCACCGCATAGGAGAGAAGTATCCCGACTCCTGGCATTACAACCACATGCTCGATCCGGAAAGCATGTCGCCTGGATCCATCATGCCTTCTTATCCCTGGCTGTTTGAAAAAGAAATCGATACCGCTTCAACGGCTGCTAAAATCAATGGCATGCGAACACTCGGTGCGCCTTATCCAGTGGGCTATGAAAAGACAGCCAATAAAGTATTGGTTCAACAAGCCAATGAAATTACTGCGCGGTTAAAAACATCCGGTGTGGAAACAAAAAGCAATAAAGAAATCATTGCCTTGATTGCTTACCTGCAACGTCTGGGTACTGATATCAAAGTTAAATCCATCACTACTGATAAACGATAAGGTTATGCTCAAGTTTGTTAAATACCACATATCTTCCATCGGGCATATTGAAATATATCCGATCATCTCTTTCCTTATTTTCTTCCTGTTCTTTTTGGGCATGCTCATTTGGGTGTTAAAAAGCGATAAGAAGTTCATCACGAAAATGCAAAATCTACCATTAGAGGATCACACTGAAACTGTTCATGAACATGAAACTATACGCTAACCGATTTCTATTTCTTAGGTTTTTATTTTCTTGCCTGTTGGTGGCCTTGCCCTTGTTGTCTTTTGCAAACACTGGTGGAAGTACTGCAAGCGTTATGCCTGAAGGTGTTCCTGATCCTAAGGACCTGCTTGATATCTTGATATTGAGTATATGTATATTTGTGATTTTGGTATTGCTTTACATGATGTATCTGCTCAATATGTTGATGAATTACATCAAGCCTGCTGCCGCAAGAAAACCTTTGTTCGCTGGACTCATTCAAAAACTTTCGGATGCAGTACCGATAGAAGAAGAGCATTCCATCTTGACAGATCATGATTACGATGGCATACGAGAGTTGGATAATAATTTACCACTGTGGTGGAAGTATATGTTCTACTTGACCATTGTATGTGCAGGCTGTTACATTTATTACTACCACTTCAGTGGAGTCGGTAAATTGCAAATTGCCGAGTACCAGGAAGAAGTAGCGACAAGCGAAAAAGAAGTAGAAGCTTACATGAAGCTTGCGGCCAACAGTGTCGATGAAAATAATGTGAAACGTTTGATCGATGCGAAAAAAATAGAAAGTGGAAAAACGTTGTTTCTTCAGAACTGCGCCGCTTGTCACGGCAAAGGCGGTGAAGGTGGAGTAGGCCCTAATCTTACCGATGAATATTGGTTGCACGGAGGTGGAGTGAAGAACGTGTTCAAGACCATTAAGTATGGTGTTCCGGAAAAGGGAATGATATCCTGGAAGACGCAGTTGAGTCCCGCCAATATTCAGGAGGTCACAAGTTATATCCTGACGTTGAAAGGCGCGCATCCTGCTAATCCTAAAGCACCACAAGGAGATCCATACGAAGAAGAAGATATCACTATTAAATAAAATGAAAAACTCGGACGACATAGAGCAACAAGTAGAAGAGCATTCTTTCAGGGATACGATGGTTACTTCAGACTCGTCGGGTAAGCGGATCTGGCTCTATCCTCAGCATGCCGTTGGCAAATATACCAACTGGCGCAATGCGTTATCCGTTTTGTTTATTGTACTGATGGTAAGTGGGCCTTTCTTAAGGATCAATGGGGAGCCATTGCTGATGCTGGATATTGTCAGCAGGAAGTTTATCATTTTTGGAAAAATATTCTGGCCGCAGGATTTTCAAATTTTCCTATTGGTGATGATTGCCTTCGTCATTTTCATTGGATTGTTTACGGTCATTTATGGAAGAGTGTTTTGCGGATGGGTATGTCCGCAAACCATCTTCATGGAATCTGTCTTTCGGAAAATTGAATACTGGATAGAGGGTGATTGGAGAGAAAGAATGCGTTTGGACAAACAGGAATTGAATGCCACAAAGTTTTTCAAAAAAATAGTGAAACATGTGGTGTTCTTCCTGCTGTCCTTTGTGATTGCCAATGTCTTGTTGAGTTATATCATCGGTTCTGATCGGGTATTACAAATACTGACAACGAATCCGAAAGATCAGATTGGAACTTTGACTTCTCTATTGATCTTCACCCTTGTGTTCTATTGGATCTATGCGAAGTTCAGAGAACAAGTATGCACGGTCATTTGTCCTTATGGAAGACTGCAAGGTGTACTGCTGGATAAAAAATCCTGGGTGGTCATCTACGATTATGTACGTGGAGAGAAGCGCGGAAAATTCAGAAAGAATGAATCCAGAGTGGATGCCGGGAAAGGAGATTGCATTGCCTGTAATCACTGCGTACATGTTTGTCCGGCAGGCATAGATATTAGAAACGGTACGCAATTGGAGTGCATCAATTGTACTGCTTGCATGGATGCCTGCGATACGATGATGAAAGGCGTGGGTTTGAAACAAGGTCTTATCCGAATGGACTCAGAGGAAGGTATTGCAGAGGGCAAACCTTTCCGTTTCACCTATCGGATGATGGGATATACAGCGGTATTGTTGGTCTTGATGGCATTTATTTTTTCTATGCTGGTCTTCCGTTCCGATATAGAAACAAGTATGCTTCGCACACCGGGTACGTTATTTCAAGTGATGCCTGATCATAAAGTAAGCAATTTGTATACCATCAAAATGATCAATAAAACCAATCAGGAAATTGCTGTACAGGTAAAAATTATATCTGGTAAAGGAGAATTGAAACTCATCGGCAAAGACCTGGTGGTACCGTCACAAGGTACAGTACAGACTGCTGCTTTTGTTGTTCTCAATAAAGCGGATATCAAAAAAGTAAAAACGGATATCAAATTGGCCGTGTATACGAAGGGTAAACAATTGGAAACGTTGTCTACGACATTCATTGGGCCTGTTAATTAATTTATTTTCTAACATAAATAAGTAACGTATGAGCTGGGGATATAAAGTCACGTTGATCACTTTGAGTTTTGTTTGTCTCATGACAGGCCTCGTCATTGCTGCATTTCGCCAAAATGTAGATTTGGTGACAGAGGATTATTATGGAAAGGAACTACAATTCCAATCACAAATTGACAAACAGAAAAATTACAGTCAATTGCAAGAAGGGATTTTGTGTGAGCAAAACGACAGCAATTTGGTGGTTACTTTTACTAACGATTTCAAGAATCAAGAAATCAAAGGACAAGCCTTGTTGTTTCGTCCGTCGGATGCTTCAAAAGATATTTATTTAAAACTTGAGCCTGTTCATGGGGTACAGAAAATAGATAAACACCAATTAATACCTGGCCTGTATACCATTCAATTGGATTACACGGTTGCTGATAAGTCTTATTATTTCGAAGAAAATATCATGATCTATTAATGATGTTGGTATACGCTGCGTTTGCTATGGGTTTATTAGGAAGCATGCACTGCCTGGGTATGTGTGGCCCTATCGCCATGGCTTTGCCTGTACGCACCCGTCACGTAGGAATAAAAACAGCAAAATACCTTTTGTACAACGCAGGAAGAATTTTGACTTATTCTGTTTTAGGTGCTATCATTGGTTTGGTAGGAAAAGGGTTTGTATTTGCAGGTCTACAGCAAGCGCTTTCTATTGGCGCTGGCTTCGCTATCATTCTTTCTGTTGCAGTGATCCATTATCCTTTTGAAAAATGGATGACGACTAACATGATATCGCCGATTCAATATAAAATCAAACAAGCTTTCACTTATTACTTTCAGCATCCTAATGGATCGGGTCTATTGGTGTTGGGCTTACTGAACGGTTTACTTCCTTGTGGGATGGTATATGCCGCATGTTTTGGTGCATTGGCTTCGGGCAATGCTTTATCCGGCGCTTTATTTATGATGGCCTTTGGTGTGGGTACGGTACCCTTAATGCTCACTGCCTCTTTTGCTGGACATGCGATGGGACATCAGTGGAGACAGTTATTCAATAAACTAAGTCCGGTATTGACCGTTGCAATTGGTGCACTTTTAATTCTAAGAGGGTTGCAGGTACACGTACCCGAATTCATACCTGTTGCATTTGAAAAGTCAATCTATACCTGTCATTAATATGGAAGCATTAGACAAAGATTTGCTCATCAGGAAATACAATGTGCCGGGCCCAAGGTACACCAGTTATCCAACGGTTCCATTTTGGGACAATGAAACATTTGGTTTAGAAAAATGGGAGAAGCTCATCGTTGAAAAATTTTCAGAAAATTGGGAAGAGATCAGTGTGTACATACATCTTCCATATTGCGAAAGTCTTTGTACGTTCTGCGGATGCAATACCCGCATCACGGTGAACCATGCGGTGGAAGCACCTTACATCGATGCCGTATTGAAAGAATGGAACCTGTATTTGTCCAAGATGAAATTCAAACCGGTGATCAAAGAACTTCATCTGGGTGGTGGTACGCCAACGTTCTTCAGTGCAAAGCAATTGGAAAGACTGATATTAGGAATAACGGCCAATGTGATCTTGTGTCCGGACGCTGAACTTGGGTTTGAAGGTCATCCCAATAATACGACTCCCTTGCATTTACAAACATTATATGATTTAGGATTCAGAAGAGTGAGTTTTGGGATTCAGGATTTTGATCCTAAAGTTCAGGAAGCGATCAATAGAATTCAATCTTTCGATAAAGTAAAAGAGGTGACGCAAGAGGCGAGAAGCATTGGTTATACATCAATAAATTTTGACATCGTGTATGGATTGCCTTTGCAAACCTTGTCCAGTATTTCCGATACGATCGACAAGGTAAAAGAATTACGACCGGATCGTATTGCGTTTTATAGTTACGCGCACGTGCCGTGGATCAAGCCTGGTCAACGCAAATTTACGGAACTGGATCTTCCTGATGACGAAGAGAAGAGAGCCTTGTATGAATATGGATTAAAAGAATTGGAAGAGGCCGGTTATGTTGAAATAGGCATGGATCATTTCGCTTTGCCATCGGATGTATTGTACCATGCGGCTATGAATAAAACCCTGCATCGCAATTTCATGGGATATACGACGCAACGTACGGCTACACTGATTGGACTGGGTGTCTCTGCCATCAGTGATATTGGAGAGGCTTATGCGCAAAATGTTAAGACAGTAGAAGAATATATTGCAAGGATAGATCATCATATACTTCCCGTATTTCGTGGACATTTTCTGAATAAGGAAGATGCTGTCATGAAAAAGCATATTCTCAATGTCATGTGCAAACAGGAGACGAGTTGGGAAGGCACCAATGAATCGTGCATGAGTTTGTTCAACGCATTGCTGAACATGGAAGAATTAGAAAAAGATGGATTGATAGAAACAGAGTATTTTTCCCTAAAGGTGACACCTTTGGGGAAAAAGTTTATCCGAAATGTATGTATGGCTTTAGATACTTATTTGCAAGCCAAAGGAAAAAGTGTTGTTCAATTTTCAAAAGTTATTTAGTGTATGGTTATTTTAGTATTCTTTATCGCCCATTGGTATTTGTCCTTATTTGCACAAACATTCTTTCTGCACCGCTACGCGGCGCATCAGATGTTTACAATGAGTAAGGGATGGGAAAAGTTCTTTTACATCTTAACGTATATTTTCCAGGGATCTTCTTTCCTGAGTCCTTATGCATACGGGGTGATGCATCGTTTGCACCATGCCTATGCAGATACAGAGAAAGATCCACATTCTCCTTCTTATTCTAAAAATCTCTTTCACATGATGTGGCAGACGAAGAAGATCTATAATGATATTCTTCATCACCGGGCAAACATAGATCCTAAGTTTACCAAAGGAGTTCCTTATTGGAAATTCATAGAAAATATAGGGGATAACTGGTTGTCTCGTGTGGCCTGGGGTACAGCTTATACCTTGTTCTATATGCAATTCGCTACTCATTGGTGGATGTACTTCTTATTGCCTGTTCATTACCTGATGGGACCCGTGCATGGAGCGATCATCAATTGGTTCGCACATAAGTTTGGCTATGTGAATTTCAAAGTCAGCGATACGGCTAAAAATTTATTGCCGTTGGATGTACTGATGATGGGAGAGAGTTATCATAACAACCACCATAAGTTTGGAGGACGTGCGAATTTTGGAGTCAGATGGTTTGAGCTGGATCCGACCTATCCAGTCATCAAGTTATTGAATGCGGTACACATCATTAAGCTGAAGTTGAATAATGATTTGAATTATATGTAATAAAAAATAGAATGACTTCTGCGCTATGTGTTTTTTGTGTAGAGCAGAAGTCATTTTATATCAGAGTATGATTTACTGCATCTCGTAAACCTCGTCTATAGTGACGCGTATGACTTCCGCTACTTTTTGCATCACCAATTGAGGAACTTCAATATGATGATCGACGAGTTTGACATCAAATGTGGTATGTAGATTTAATTTCATGGATGGATCGATAGTGAGCGTACCAGAAATCGTTCTGACTTTCTCAACTCCATGTATGTTCAATTTTCCCGTCACTGTAATTTTATAGGAGCCAGGTTCTTTGAAATTTATTTTTTCGTTGATGAGACCAGAAAAGGTTGCTTTGGGGTATTTATCACTCTCCATGTATTTTTCATTGAAATGTTCTTCCATGAATGCATTGTTGAAGTGAAATGTCTTAATAGCGATTACTGCCGCCACATTCTGATTACTTGTATTAATAGCGGATACCATTGATTTTGAAATGGCATCGATATTTTCAATCGGTGTTTCTGAAAAAAACTGAACAGAACTTTTTATACTTTTGTACATTGATGTATTCGATTGAGCAACAACATAGAGGCTGCCACTGAATACAAACACAAGCGAGAGAAGGAGGTGCTTTACCATTTTTTATCTTTGTTACCTTTTTTATGTGCATGAATTCCAAACACCCTGGAAATATTAAAGCCCAATCGTATTTCTCCTTTTTGCCAACTGGTAGTAGTATAAGGTATTGCCTGTACTTCGTTGATGGCTGTCGCATTTGTAACAAAAACCTGAAATACATGTCCTCCTGTTTCTATGTCTATTCCTACGCTCGCTACATTATGATATAAGGTTGATTGCTGCACGGTGTAACGTGTTACGCGCAGCGCATATTCTCCGGTAATGGACAAACTTCTTGTTATCTTAAATCTTCCAGAACCGGCTAGCGAAAACATATCATTTTTATCGTTGAGGTTTTGTACCAGGTTATAATGAATCAATGTCGGAGCAATTTGTAAGGTTAACTTTTGATTGAATTTTCTCGCTATCATCAATTGATACAGGTAAGAAATTCTTGAACTGAAAAATTGATATTGATCAACACCTGTGATATTTTTATTAGGATCAATAAGAGTAGTGATGTTCATGGTTGCCAATCCCGTTATGCTGATGGGAACATCTTCATTATTGGTTTGCCTCAGTATGCGATACTTTAAGAAGCCGTCTATCAATTTCCCATAAGATGAACGTCCTATTCCTACCGTGAAACGATCTGTGACAGAATAATCAAATCCTAATCGTAGTGTTGCCGGTCCATCTAATCCCCACAAGTTGTTGGTTCCGGTGCTGAAGTCTCCGAAACGATGTGAGATTCTAAAATCCAAAGAACCTTTACCAAGTGTTTCAATCGTATGTAGATTAATCAAACGAGTTCCTTTGAAAGAGGCAATGGTATGATCCGTAGTTGGTGGATTTTCTTTTTCAAGTGTGCGAAGCAAATCGTCTTGCGCCCATCCTTTGAGAGAGAAAAGCAAGGCAAAGGAAAATATTATTTTTTTTAACATGTCGTAAGTTTTACTGCGGTTCTTGTGCGTTGATCCAGTCGTTGAGTTTGCTGATCTGACAGCTGGATACTTTAACACCTCCTGGAGGCATTGTGTTATAGCCAGGTTGGCTTTCAATAGTTCCCATCAATGATCCGTTTTTAGCTGCCTTCATGACATCGTTGTAGTTATCCAATGCAACTCCTCCTGTGTTGTAATTGGTATTGTGGCAAGAGGTACAATTATTAGCCATGATGAATTTGACGCATTGGTTATAAGTCGCCACGCTATCGCATGGATTGGCATATCCTTTTAAAGGATAAATGGCGTCTTCCTTATCGTAATAGCAGGCATCAAGTGCTATGGCACTCATGACTAGGATCAGTATATAGGATAATTTTCTTTTCATGTTAGTTGTTTTTGGCTCCTTGCATGATCCATGCATAAATTAATTTCAACTGATCTTCCGATAGGGGTTGGCTTGGCGGCATAGGCTTCGTTCCTAGTCCACCCAGACTAATGATAGATTTGTACAATTGACTTTTAGGCGCGTTACCTGCACTGACATAGCGCATGACATCGTCGTAATAGACGAGAGACCTTCTGGTATTTGCATCATGACATCCTGAAAGGGCGCAGTTATTCTGAAGGATGGGATTGATGTCTACGTTATAGGAGATTGCTGGTAGGTCAGGAATGACGGGTTTATGGTGACAGGCGACATTGCCGATGATAACGGCCAATGGAAAAGGGATTAGAACCAACAGCACCTTTTTTAAGGTAGATGCATTGTTTCGGGTATAAGAAAATAGAGTCTTCATCGCCAGATCGTCTGATATATAGTCTTCACAAAAGGAAGGAACATAACTGAGACCGATAGAAGGACAAAAACCCCTATGCGAGATAAAAAAATGCAATAGAAAAAGTGAGTGTAAGAAATCCCCTTTGTTTAAAATCTTATACCCCCATGTAACCCCCAATTCACAAGGGTTTTGGCACGATCAACAGGAGCATTAGTCTTAGACGAATGATCATCAGCATCTTGGTTATGATCTGAATGGGCATGAGGCTTGAAACGTATGTTGCATTCAGGTCCGATAAAAAAGCATACTTTAGGCGTTAGCTGATAGCCCAGGTTGAATTTGACTTGTTGCATCAGGTTAAATTCTTCTGGAACTTCTTTTAAATCATACCCCAATTGATAGAGTAGCGCGTCAATATTTAATGCCATGGATTTCGTCAACAATATTTCTGTACCGAATCCATAGCCAAGCCCCCAATCGTAATCGTCCAGGTCTTTGTCTGAGCTTAAGCCCATTGCCAGGATGCTATGGAATTTTTTGGTTCCTGTCTTGTAAGCAACGTTTCCTTCCAACGTTGTGGAAGACCAAATTTCTATTTTATTGTATCCTTTTTTGCAGATGTTGAGAAGGCCAAATTGAATACCACTTACAGAATGAGCAATGTTGATGATTCCCCATTGATTCCCTTTTACTTTTCGAGCAACATTCAATAACAAAGCGGTTTGGCTCGTGTTATAATTTCCTTTCGCAATATGAATCAAGGCCATTGATTTTTTCGGTGTGAATTTATAACTCGACACAAGTGCTGTCGTTGAAGGTTGTCGTTGAATGCTTGTGATCGTATCAGAAACATTAATAGGTATCTTTTTTATAATAGATAAGTCAGTAGTTTCATTGGATGATGGTGATGAGTTATTGTGTGATGTATCAATGGATGTTTGGTTATTACGGTCCGTTTGGTTTATGCTCGTTTCATCTTTCGGTATTTCAGATGAATTAACAGGTAGATTCTTTTTTATGGGCAAGACTTTTTTTCTTTTCAGTATGATTTGATTTCCTTTTTCTTCAAAAAAAATGGAAGTGCCTTCGAATAGTCTTTGAAGTATCAATTGAAGTGGTTCATTGACAGTTTTTAATGATGTTTTTTTGTGGGCTGTGAGAATGCTGGAAGGATAAGAAAAATTGATCTGATAGTTTTGGTGAATGTCTTCGAGGATATATTCTATCGTTTGATTTTCATAGGTTACACGGATTCTTTTTTGCAGTTGTTGACTAAAAGAGGGTAGCACCAACCCTGTAAGAAGGACTAAAAAAAAGAACGTTGCTTTGGCTATAAAATTCATGTGGCTTAAGGACAAGAGTTTCCTTTTATAATAAAGGCCGAATTCTTTTTTTCGTAAGAGAGATTCATGGTAGACGTGATAATATCTAACGCTTCTTCTATAGTTGTTTTAGAGATAAAGCCACTGTATCGGCACTTTTTCGTTTCATTCGACTCTATGGCGATTGAAACGTTGAATGTTTTTTCGAGATTAGCAACGACTTCTGTTAGCATTTTCTGTTTAAAAACCAATGTTTGAGCAGTAGTAACGAGCTCTTTCTTTGCAGGCTCTTGCACTATGGAAATTCTTTTTCCTGAAAGAAGGAATGCTTTTTGATCTTTCGTTAAGTAAACGTTATCTTCTTGTACTTCATTGTTAACTACCGCTACTTTTCCTGAAAATACGCCCACTTCTGCAGAGTCCTTTGCAGGGTGATCCTTTATATAAAAGGAAGTTCCAAGTACAGTGATTTTCAGGTGTTGAGTAGTCACAGAAAAAGGATGACTAGGGTCTCTGGTTACATCAAAAAAAGCTTGGCCATTTAAGGTCACTGTTCTTTCGGAATTTTCAAAATGGTCGAGGTAGGAAATAGAAGATTGAGGACTTAATGCAATGATGCTTTGATCGGGTAAATGGATTTCTTGAATGGTATTGGTATTATTGGTGGTAGAAATGATGGCAGGTTTCATCCATTGCATATACACTAACGAAGCCATGAGTATTGCAGCAACAAGACTTGCCGCAATTTTAAGAGATCTGTAGACTTGTGAAGAAAAAAAAGAATTTGAGTATTGTGGGGTAGGCTGCTCTACTAATTCATGTTCACTCCACTGAATTCGTGTCTGTATGTTTTTCCAGGCAAGGTTTGAATCAGGAGTAATGTATGCTGCAGGATCTTGTGCATTTTTCCATAGATGAGATAAACGTTGGTATAGCTCTTGATTGGTAATAGAAGTATTTAACCAGGAAGTAAGATCTTGTTCTTCTTTCTCTGTTATTTCACCTTTCAGCTTTTTTATAATCAGTTTAATTTCGTCAATGTTTTCCATTTATTCTTGTGTCTACTATGTCTTTATCCTATGACAGAATATGTTGGGTTTACCCCTATGCAATAAGTTTAAGAGTTAAAATAAAGTAAAGAAAATAGAAATACTAGCATGTTTTTATACAGTGTTGCCAGTTTTTCTTTTAATATTTTTAACGCTTTAGTCATTTGATTTTCTACTGTCTTGATTGAAATATTTAGTGTCTGGCCAATTTCTTTGTTACTCAATTCTTCAAAACGACTGAGCATGAATACTTCTCGGCATGCGGGAGGTAATGCATTTATAGCTTGGGTAATTTGTTGCTGATATTCGGCAGAAATCATTTTACGCTCTGATGACACATCCGTTGGAGCAAGATGCAGCCATTGTTGTTCGTTGAGTTCTTGTTTGTTTTTGCTTTTCTCCAGATAGTTTAGACAGCTGTTGATGACTGCTTTGTATAGATAAGCTTTAGCAGAATGATGAAAAATAGTACGGTCTCGTTGTACCCATATTTTTACAAAAACATCTTGAACGATGTCTTCAGCTGCCTGCTCATTTGAAAGGTACCGGAATGCCGTTTTACACAATGGTTGATACCACTGTGTAAATAGTTGTTCGAAAAAATCTTTAGTAATGACGTGATTAGGATTGTTATCCCTCATGAATTCTTATCGATTGGACAGGAATAATTGAGTCAAGGTACAGGAAATAACTTTATGGTAATGTTAATTTTTTAAATTCATTAATTTATCTGGTTTGAGTAACGTGATCCTACTCCCGTTTACCTGAATTAATCCTTCTTCTTTAAAATCTGATAACATGCGAATGACGGTCTCTTTGGAAGCACCTACTAATCCTGAGAGGTCATCTCTTGAAATGGCCATGCTGAATGCTTCATGGCCTTCCTGTTTGTATTTGTTTTGAAGTTGCATCAATGCTTCCGCTACTCTTTTGCGTACCGATTGATAAGCCAGCTTCAATAAACGTTCTTCTCTTTCAATGACGTTATCAGATAACATTTTGATGAACTTGTTGGCAATGTCGCGGTTGTTGTAAATCAACGCAAAGAAATCTTCCCGCTTGATCGTACACACTTCTGTATCTTCCATGGCTAAAGCACTGTCGCTATAGGCACTGTTTTCTAATAAATCGATGTAGCCTAAAAAATCTCCTTCTGCATGCAAACCGGTGATGAATTCATTACCCAGTTTATCGGTCTTGAATGTTTTAACTTTTCCTTTGTTGATGAAATAAAGAAAATTGGGATAGCTGCCTTCAGAATATATGTTGTGTTTTTTAGGGATGCTTTGATTCCTATTGTCGTTGCTCGTCAGGCTTTCCAGTTCTTTCAAACCTTTTGCTTGATCTATAAACTCCTTTAATCCTTCTGTGTTTTTTTGAAAGGTTTCTTTTAGAATAAGATTCTTTTTAAGTCGTATCTCTACGGCATCCAACAATTCCAGGTCGTCAAAAGGTTTGGTCAGGTAATCGTCTGCACCAAGGTTCATGCCTTTTCTCATGTCATCTTTCTCTGCTTTCGCTGTGAGAAAAATAAAAGGAATACTGGATGTATCGCTGTTTTTACTCAATACATGCAATACACCGAAACCATCCAGCTCAGGCATCATCACATCGCAGATGATCAGATCCGGATTTTCTTTTTTGGCCAGGTCTACACCTATTTTACCATTTTCTGCCGTTACTACTTTGTAGTTGGCCAGCTCTAAAATTTCTGCGATGTTTTCTCTGACATCGCTGTTGTCTTCAATGAGTAGTATCTTTTTCATGCTGCGTGACCATTTGGAATTTCAATGATAAAAATTGTTCCTTTACCTACTTCACTTTGTACATTAATATAACCATTCAATAATTCGACATAACGTTTGACAATGTTTAATCCGAGACCAGTGCCTTGTATATTGCTTACGTTATGAGCTCTGAAAAATCTACTAAACAGAAAGGGCATATCGGCCTCTGAGATCCCCATGCCTTGATCTGTTATGGTTAATATGACATTGGTATCAGAGACTTTAGTAGAAACTGTAATGGAGCCTTTTTCAGAATATTTGATGGCGTTGGAAAGAAGATTTAGCAAAATATTTTTTGTAATATTCAAATCAAGAAATACCATTTCAGCACCGCTATGTGTACAATGTATTTCCTGGCTTTCTTTTTTGGCCACCGACATTTCTTCCTGCAACTCTTGGCATACTTGTACCAGGTTAAATGAAACGGGATGATTGGAAACGATGCCTTCTTCCAGTTTACTTAATGATAAAAAGTCATTCAAAATGACTGTTAAATTGGATACAGAAGATTTTATGCGTTGTATGTGTTTATCGATTTTTTCTTTTTCGCCTAGGTCATTGTATTTCCCGATCAAAGAAACGGAAGAAAGAATCGTACTTAGCGGTGTACGGAACTCGTGAGAAGCCAGCGTGACAAACCGCGATTTAAGTTCGTTCAATTCCTTTTCCTTCTCCAGTGCTTTGCGTACTTCTGCTTCTGCCTGTTTTTGTTTGGTATTGGTTTCTTTCAACTGCTTGATGGCATCAAACAATTCTGAAGTTCTTTGCTGCACGCGTTCTTCCAATTCTATATTCAATTTTCGGAAGGCATACTCTGCCTCTTTCAATTTTGAAATGTCATGAATGATACCCGTATAGATGATTCGGTCTTCCAGCTGAACTTCACTGATACTTAAAAGAAAAGGAAAGGTTGTCCCATCTTTCCGTCTACCGAGTACTTCTCTTCCGATGCCAATGATTTTCTTTACGCCGGTGCGTTGATAATTTTCTATGTATTCATCGTGTCGGCTATGATCGGGTTCAGGCATCAATATTTTGATGTTTTGTCCGATCACTTCCTCTGCCGTGAAGCCGAAAATGTAGGCGGCAGCAGGGTTAAGCGTTTCAACAAGTCCTCGCTGATCAATCGTGATGATGCCGTCAATGGCGTTATCTATAATCGCTTTTAGTCTGGATTCCTGATCGAAAGAATGTTTGCGTAGTTTTTCCAAGAGTTTATAATTTCAACCCAATTTATCAAATTTAAGCTGTATATACTAAAGACCTTATGATGTAGTTTGAATAGATTTTTTATCGGTGAGCTCATGTATGGAGCGCTCTCCTTTTTCAAAGCAGTCCAAATTGTAAATGGTCGTGTCCGCAATATTAGTCAAGGCATTTTCTGTCAAAAAAGCCTGGTGACCTGTAACCAGTACATTTTTAAAGGTAAGCAGTCGGGCAAACAAATCATCCTGAGGAATATCTGCACCATGGTCATAAAAGAATAATCCTTTTTCTTTTTCATAAACATCCAATCCCAGGTAACCAATTTTACCTTCCTTCAATGCTTGCAATGCATCTACTGTATTGACCAATCCACCTCTTCCTGTATTGACAATCATGACTCCCTTTTTCATCAACGCTATATTTTCTTTATTGATGAGGTAATGTGTATTCGCATTGAGTGGTGCATGAAGTGTGATGATGTCTGAAAGTTTGCATAGCTTTCCAAGTGAAATGTATTCCATTCCATACTTGGATATCAATTCCTGATTTTCGGTTACATCATAACCTAGTAGTTTACATCCGAAACCATGCAGGATTTTTGCCACTATGCTTCCGATTTTACCTGTGCCTACAATGCCGACGGTTTTTCCGTGAAGATCAAAACCAATGAGTTCATCTAGCGCAAAATTGTAGGCTTTGACTTGGCGATCGGCCTGTACAATTTTTCTATTCATGGCAAGGATCATCGCAATTGTATGTTCTGCTATGGCATAAGGAGAATACTCCGGAACATTGGCTACATGCATGTATAAATCGTCTGCTTCATTTAGATCAATGTTGTCATATCCGGCCGCGCGAGTAGCCACTGATTTAATATTTAGTTTTGCAAGTTGCTGTAAGGCTTCTTTACCGGCATCGTCGTTGGTGAAAATACTCACTGCTGTACATCCTCTTGCAAGTTCTGCTGTTTGTGGCGACAAGGCTTCTTCCAGGAATAAAAAATCGTGCTTACTTCGATTGGCTTTTTCAAGGTAAACACGCTCGTACTTCTTTAAGCTGTAAATGGCTACTTTCATAAGGGTATAGTTAATGGGTCTTTAATGCGCAGGCATTGCAGCCGTGCATGAATTCGTAAAAGCTTTCTT
Organism: Chitinophagaceae bacterium; assembly: GCA_028288365.1. GTDB lineage: Bacteria > Bacteroidota > Bacteroidia > Cytophagales > Cytophagaceae > JACMQM01. The sequence goes on from JAQBNU010000115.1 coordinate 21,306, forward strand.
TGAGCAGTTTTACTTCTGTTGCGATGTCGTTGAATTTTGTGGTCAACTGTTCTTCTTTTAAATGGAGCGTGTCCGCATCCATTGTTAGATCTTTATAATGAATGGCCATGCTTTTTTCTTCTTTGTGTATGCGAGAGAGGACACCGTCCAGATCGTTTATGCTTTTCTCAAAACGCTTCCAATAAGAATCCAATAGTTTTGTTCTTTCCATGTCCATAGAAGTGGAATAACAATTCTTTAAAATTTTCAAAAGGAAATCAATTTCCTTTTTCAGAAAATGTGTATGAGAGGATATCTCTATATGGTGCTGATGTAGGTTTTCTCGGTTTTCCATGAGTGTTTTTCAATTATACAAACTTAATGGAAGCTTAAGAGCATAGGAATGAGCAAAAAAGATCCCAAAGATGATAATTGTCATTTTTTATTTCAAATCATCAATTTTACTTATTTAAACCCTACATGATAAAAGTAGGAATGAAGGATGACAGTCATCATCTTTTATTTTTTAACTGTGCTGTACTTTTAATCATCTTATAAAAACAATCACTAAAATAAAAGGATATGAACAGCGCTAACTTAGAAAAAGAAAATCAATTGGGACGTAATGTTGACGGTCCTCACGCCAACTTCCCTCTCAGACTATTGACCGCCACTTCTGTTATAGGAGATAAGGTGGAAAATACAAAAGGCGAACGCATCGGCAAGATCAAAGACATCATGCTGAATATTAAAGAAGGCACTATTGAATACGTAGTCATTGAATTCGGAGGTTTTTTAGGGATGGGTGAAAAACTATTTGCCGTACCTTTTTCTGCTTTAAAACTCCATCAGAAGAACGAAGATTTTGTATTGGACGTGGATAAAGAATTTATGGAAAAAACACCCGGATTTGACAAAGAGCATTGGCCAGAAACGAATGGACATTATTTCGATTCATTATCTCAACATTGGGGTGACTTTATGGGGCCAAGTGTAGGATAAATATTGCCATTCAAGTTCAATAAGAGTTATATTGGCTGCATGAGTATGGAGAAAAAAGAAACGGATGCTGCTTCTGATCTTAAGTACTGGTCAATACCTTTTATTGAACTTGCTGGTATTTTAAAGAGTAGCGAAAATGGTTTAGATGCTGCAGAGGCAGAGAATAGACTCAAACAGTTTGGATGGAATAGCATTAAGACATCCAATCAACAATCCAGTTTTGGACTTTTTATTTCGCAATTTAAAAGTCCAATCATCATCATCTTGCTGTTTGCTTCTGTCTTGTCCTTGTTTCTAAAGGACATTACAAATTCCATTATTATTTTTTGTATTATTCTTGTCAGCGGAGCTTTGAGCTTTTGGCAGGAGAAAGGTGCGAAAGGTGCGATCGCAAAATTATTGGCTGTTGTGCAAATCAAAACACTTGTTCAACGCGATGGGAAAAAGATTGAAATTCCTGTCAGTGAAGTGGTGCCTGGTGAAGTAATATGGCTGAGTGCCGGAGACATCGTACCAGGAGATGCACAACTCATTCATTCTACTGATCTATTTGTCGATGAAGCTTCCCTCACAGGAGAAACATTTCCGGTAGAGAAAAATATACATACGATTGAGAGCAACGCTACATTGTCGCAACGCTATAACGTAGTCTATATGGGTACGCATGTGGTGAGTGGCAGTGCCATGGCTATGATTGTGCATACCGGTAAAAAAACGGAGTTAGGCAAAGTCGCTCAGGAGTTATCGGTTCTTCCTCCTGCTACGGAATTTGAAGTGGGCATTAGAAAATTCGGCTACATGCTCATGGAAATTACACTGTTGCTTGTATTGGTTATTTTTGCCATCAACATTTACTTTCATCGTCCGGTAATTGATTCTTTACTTTTCTCTCTGGCGTTGGCTGTTGGATTGACTCCACAACTCTTGCCAGCCATCATCAGCATCAACCTTGCGCATGGTGCAAAGAACATGGCGAAGTCAAAAGTCATTGTAAAGAAACTATCTAGTATAGAAAACTTTGGCAGCATGAATGTGTTGTGCTCAGATAAAACGGGAACGTTAACGGAAGGCGAAGTAAAAGTAAAAGACTTTTTTAATGCTAAGGGAGATCAAAGTGAAAAAACATTATTGTATGCTTACCTGAACTCTTTTTTTGAAACGGGTTTTCAAAACCCCATGGACAAAGCCATTGTCAGTCATGCGAGTCCTGACATCAGTAGTTATAAAAAGACCGATGAAATTCCTTACGATTTTATACGCAAGCGCCTCAGCATTTTAGTGCAACATGAAAAATCGAATGTCTTGATCACGAAAGGAGCATTCTACAACATACTTGAAATTTGTAAAACCGTAGAGTTAGAAGAAGGCAAGCAAGTACCTTTGGAACCGATGAGAGAAGATCTTCAAAATAGGTTTGAAGCATTGAGCAAACAAGGTTATCGCGTGATAGGCTTAGCTTACAAGGATGCTACAGCACAAATCACCAAGCAAAGTGAAACGGATCTAGTGTTTCTCGGGTTCATTGTTTTGTTTGATCCACCTAAAGAAGGTATACTCGATACCATCAAGGAGTTAAATGAATTGGGTGTGAATTTAAAAATCATTACCGGTGACAACCGGTATGTGACCGCACAACTTGCCAGTAAGATATTTTCTCACACACCGGTTATAGTCACAGGCAAGGAGTTATATGAGATGAGTACTCAAGCTTTGTTGCAACAAATTGATGCCATTGATATTTTCGCTGAAGTGGAACCGAATCAGAAAGAGCACATCCTGGTGCTCTTAAAAAAGAAAGGGAATGTAGTAGGGTATATAGGAGACGGTATCAACGATGCCTCTGCACTGCATGTGGCGGATGTCGGTATCTCTGTGGATACGGCTGTAGATGTAGCCAAAGAATCGGCAGACATTGTCTTGCTGGAGAAAAACCTGAACGTGTTGATTGCCGGTGTAAAAGAAGGAAGAAAGACGTTTGCCAATACCATGAAGTATATTTTCATGGCTACCAGCGCCAACTTTGGCAACATGTTCAGCATGGCAGGGATATCGGTCTTCTTACCTTTTCTGCCATTGTTGCCTGTACAAATCTTGTTGATGAATTTATTGACTGATCTTCCTGAAATGACTATTGCAACAGATCGTGTAGAAGAAGATCAAATCGCAAAACCCAGACGTTGGAACATTGGTCTGGTCAAACGTTTTATGGTTGTCTTCGGATTGTTAAGTTCAGTATTTGATTTCATTACCTTTGGTATATTGATTCTTCTTCTGCATGTCAGTGAAATAGAATTCCGCACCGCCTGGTTTATGGAGTCTGTTATTTCGGCTTCCGCGATTGTGCTGATCGTTCGCACACGAAAAAGTATTTTTAAAAGTAGACCGGGTAAATACCTGGCCGCAGCCGTGGTTGCAATCGGCATAATGGCAATGGCATTGCCCTATACTGAACTGGGCCGCCTCATGGCATTGACCGCCATTCCTTCGCATGACTTACTGGTCATTGCATTGATCGTGCTGAGCTACATGGCAAGCACTGAACTCGTCAAATATTGCTTCTATAAAATCATTCGCGAGAAATAGATATTACTAAAAAAAGAAAAGCCCTTGATGTAGGGCTTTTCTTTTAAGGGAAGGAGAGGAGCTTATTTCATCTTCATTTTTTCACCGTGATTTTTCAGGTACAAACAATGGTAAGCACAGGCTCCAATGTGTTTGTAGTTTTCATGTACGAGTACTACTTTGTTCCCTTTAGAATCGGTGACTTCGCAAGTACCGTTCAATGGATAACCTGTCATCAAAGAATCTTTTTTGTTTTCCGGGAAGTAATATACAAAGGCGCCGTTCTTCGGAGCATGTCCGGTTTTCTTTCCGGTCTTGGCATCTATCACATTTCCGTTGGCATCTACTTGAGCGATCTGGTTGCCCGATGCATCTTTAATGACACCCTCTGTTGTAATGGAGCCTAATTTAGTGCCGTTGGGATCGGTAACGATTCCTTTGCTGTCCACCAATCCGTAAGGATGTTTGTAGTCTTGTGCGTTCGAAACGGTGGCAACCATCAGTATACTGAATAGTGCCAGTAATAGTGTGTGTGTCTTTTTCATGTCTTTGATTTTTTTTGTGAGTAACTATTGTTCAATCTAAAATTTGTGCTATACAGTTTGAATGATCAATATTAGGGAGGGAACTGATAGATGTCATTAAAAGTAACCTTTGAATTGGTTTATTAGGAAGTTTTTAAAGAACATGTCCAAAGGGAAGTTACAGATGCTTTCATCTTGATTTATCCGAATGAGCTGCCTGAATGGTATGCTCAATCTCTTCACTTTTGAACCCTGCTTTTTCCAGTGCTTGTTTTACATCATCTACATCCAGTTGAGAAGTTTGAATAGTCAGAATTTTATTCAGATCGGTTATGTTAACATCCCATTTATCCGTTCCTGTCAAACTGTTTAATGTAGGCGTTACCCTTGCTATACAACCACTGCAATTGATGTTGGTTTTAAACTTTAATGTTTTCATAAGATCGTATTTTATAGTTTGGCTAGTTTTAATCGTAAGCTGTTACTTATTACCGATACCGAACTCAGGGCCATGGCAGCCCCAGCAATCATAGGGCTTAACATAAAGCCCCAGAATGGATATAGAATTCCGGCAGCAATGGGAATACCAATCAGGTTATAGATAAATGCCCAGAATAAATTTTGTTTGATGGTTCGAACAGTGAAGGAGGATAGCTTAATTGCTTTCGGTATTTTTTGAAGATCAGAAGAAATGATCGTCATTTTAGCTACATCAATAGCGATGTCAGAACCTCTTCCCATCGCAATACTCACATCAGCCTGGGCCAATGCCTGTGAATCATTGATTCCATCTCCGACCATCGCTACAACTTTGCCTTGACTTTGTAAGGACTTAATGAATGATGCTTTGTCTCCAGGCATGACTTCCGCTTTGTACTGTCTGATGCCTACCTGTGCTGAAACCGCTTTGGCTGTATGGATATTATCACCAGTCAGCATGTACACTTCAATGCCCAATGCTTGCAATTCCTTTATAGCCTGCTTAGATGTTTCTTTGATCTTATCGGCAATAGCATATACTGCTACTACTTCTTTGTCTTTGCAGAAATAGATCACTGTTCTGGCTTCTTCCTGCCACTGTGTAATTTTCTGTTGAAGTGAAGAGGGGAGTTCAATATTCTTATCTGATAATAATGCAGCGTTGCCTGCTGCATACTCATGTTTTTTGTATACGGCTACAACACCTTTGCCTGTCATACTTTCAAATTTTTCAATTTCAACAGGCGATACATTTTCTGCTTTTAATTTCCTGGCTACGGCTTCTGCTAAGGGATGTTCGGAATGACTTTCTATAGATAATAAAATGGATTTGGATTCTGGATCAGAGGCAAGAAAATAATCATCGACCACTTCTGGTTTGCCTTCTGTAATGGTTCCTGTTTTATCCAGGATGATGGCGTTTATTTTATGAGCCAATTCAAGACTCTCTGCATCTTTAATCAGTATGCCTTGTTCTGCTCCTTTACCAACACCTACCATAATAGCTGTGGGAGTAGCCAATCCCAGTGCACAGGGACAAGCAATAACCAATACAGTAACCATAGCCAGTAAGGCTTGCGTCAAGGCATTGTCACCACCGAAGATCATCCACACTACAAAACTTAGAACAGAGATTCCAATCACGATAGGTACAAATATCCCTGCGACCTTATCGACGAGCTTCTGGACCGGAGCTTTACTTCCTTGTGCTTCCTGTACCATTTTAATGATTTGGGCCAGTACAGTTTCACTACCTACTTTCTCGGCTTTGAATTTGAAACTTCCTTTTTGATTGATGGTTCCTGCAAATACTTTTGTTCCTTCTGATTTTTCCAAGGGAACGGGTTCTCCACTGATTATGCTTTCATCTACAAAGGAGTTTCCAGAAATCACTTCACCATCAACAGGTATCTTATTACCTGGTTTCACTAATAAAATATTTCCAACTTTTACACTGGCGATTGGCATTTCCATTTCATGTCCGCCGTCATGCACTACTATTACTGTCTTTGGTTGCAACCCAATGAGTTTCTTTATGGCAGAAGATGTATTTGATTTTGCCTTTTCTTCTAAAACTTTACCCAGTAGTATAAATGCAACGACTACTGCTGCTGCTTCGAAGTACACATGTGGATGTTGCCCACGCTGGTACCAGAACTCAGGGTAAATGGTATTTAAGGCACTGAATAGAAAAGCAATCCCTGTACTCAAGGCTACCAATGTATCCATGTTGGTAGAATGGTGTTTGGCTTGCTTGTACGCGTTAATGAAGAAATCTTTGCCGAAGTAAAACACAACAGGACTTGACAACAGCATCATGAGCCAATTGGCGTAAGGCATTTGCATAAAGAACATTCCTATCACAACGGTTGGAATAGAAAGCAGCACCGACCAGGTTGTTTTGGTTTTTAGTGCTTTGTATTTTTGTTCGTAGATTTCTTCTTTAAGGGCATGGGCATCTTCTGTTTGATCAATGAGGATATCGTATCCTATAGACTGTATAGCTGTTTTAATGGCATGGAGATCTGCTATGCCAGGAATGTATTCTATGAATGCTTCTGCATTAGCGTAATTGACAGAAGCACTGATTACACCTTTTTGAGACTTAGCCATGCTTTCAACACTTACTGCACAGGAAGCACAGTTCATATTAAGAATGGGAAAAGAATGCTTAGAAGTAACTACATCGTAACCGATATCACGAATGTCTTTTACAACCGTATTAAGGTTTGGAGAATTGGTCTTGAATTGAATGACAGCTTTCTCGTTGTTGAAGTCTATCTTGTGGGATACGATGTCCGAATTTTTTCCAAGCGTTTTATCAACGATCAGTGCACAATGTTCACTGTTTACACCTGATAAGGGTATTTCAAAAATCTCTTTCGTTTCCATGTCTTTTACTTGTTATAATAGTAAAGATACAGAGACAAGAGACAGGAAGTGTTACAGAATCTTTGTTTAGAGTTATAAGTTTATGTTAGACATCGCTGATTGATTTTCTATCCGATCCACCAGATATCGCTTTGAATGCAGTGGGTGTCAAACCTGTTTCCTTTTTGAATTGACCGGAGAGAGCTTGCAAACTGCTATATCCTAAATAGTATGCTATTTCTTTCATGCTTAATTCCCTATAGGTAATTAACTCTTTGATCCGTTCCACTTTTTGTAAAATGACAAACCGTTCAATCGATTTACCTTCTACAGAGGAGAAAAGCGTACTGAGATGGGTGTACTCCATGTGAACCTGATCACTGAGGTATTTAGATAAGTTAATATTCATTTCTGAAAATTTACCATCACGTATACTTTCGATGATCAGTATCTTTACCTGTTCAATGACTCTTGATTTTTTATCATCCAGTAGTTCAAATCCATTGTTCTCCAATGATGTTTTAATCTTTAGAATATCATTGCTTGTCGGAACTGCCTTCAGTTCTACTTTACCCAATTCAATGCGGTTGATATCAAATCCTAATGTGTGCAGTTCGTCCGAAACTACTTTAATGCAGCGGGGGCAAACCATATTCTTAATGTGTAATGTTGTCGATTCCATAATTATTTACATTTTAGACATATCGTGACCTTCCATAGGGCTGGCTCCTCTTTTGAAAATGTATTCACTGTTCAAAAGATAAGCTCCGTTAATCACTACCTCTTCACCAGGTTCAATTCCTGAACGCACTTCTATTCTGTCAGTACTTTGGAAACCTGTAATGATCATTCTACTTTCATACGTGTTATCTTTCTTCTTTATCCAAACTGTAGCTCCTTTAGAATCCTGAAGCACTGCATTCATTGGTACTGTAATGGTGCTTCGTGTATTTCCTTTTAACAAAACACTTGCTTGCATTCCAGGTTTCAGTATCATCTCTTTATTGGATATTTCAGCACGAAGGATATTGACCTTGGACTGAAGCTCTAATTGTGGTGTAGCAAAAGTGATACGACTATTCCATGTCTTTCCCGGGAATTCATTGATGCGTATTGTTGCAGGATCATTCGTATTAAAATCATTTATTTCATCTGGATAAATTTCTGCATCTACCCATAAAGTAGAAAGGTCCGCAATTTCAAATACAACCTCTCCATCCCTTACATAATCACCTTCCTGCACACCAACAGCTGTTACTACTCCTGCGATTTGACTATAGATAGCGACTGTGTGTTGCGCTTCATGCCTACTTTCTAATGCTTTGATCTGACTTTCGTTCATGCCCCATAGGAGCAGTTTGTTTTTTGCTCCATTCGTTAGTTGGATATAATCAGGTTCGTTTGACTTTTCTACGCCCAGCAGGTATTCTTTCTGAGCAGCCATCAATTCTTCACTGTATAATTCATAGAGTATCATACCCAGCTTTACTGTTTCTCCTGGATTCTTCATGAAAAGTTTTTCTATCCTTCCTCCAACACGACTGCTTATTTTGAAACGTTTGTTTTCATTGATCACCAAACGTCCATTTACTGTTTTTTCTTTGCCCAGTTTACTTTCTGAAACAATCATGGTTTGAATGTTGGCAAGCTGTTCCTGTTCTTTACTCAGTTTAAATCCTTGTGTTTGGTTTTTATCAATGATTACTTTGGTGAGTTCCATTTTACAAATCGGACATTTACCGGGCTTCTTTTCCATGACTTGTGGATCCATGGAACAAGTGTAAAACTCATTGTCTGCTATGGTTTTATCCTTGTCTTTTGTACAGGAAAAGAACAGCAACATTGTTAGAATGAATAATGTATTTTTCATGTTCTTATTTGGTTAAGACAAAACTCTCGCTGTCAATCATGTACCAGGCGTCGGTAGCAATGGTATCAGCCATCGATAAACCTTCTAGCACATTTATTTCGTTGTTGATCCTGTTACTTGCTGTTATCTTCTGCGTTTTAAAATGTTGTCCTTCTTTCTTAAACACCACGTAGGTAGCATTACCCAGATCAAGCATGGAGGAAGAAGGGATCCATAGTCCATCGAGTTCTCCGGTGTTTATTTTGCCACTCACCAATGAGCCTATCTTGAACACATGATGATCACTTTTCTCCAGGTAAACACGAACACTTAGAAATTTAGAGTCGTTATCCAACACAGGTTCTACGAAACTGATTTTTGCCTGTATAGGATTTTCAGGAGCAATCTCAGAAGTGATTTCAACCGATTGCCCGACTTTTATTTTGTTTACATCTTCAGGATAAATTTTAAGTATTACCCATACCTGTGAAAGACTGATGATGTTGAAAATGGATTCTCCCTTTTTTATATATGTTCCTTCACGGATGGTAAATTCTGTATTGTTTGTATTCATCTGTCCGACTTCATTTAAAGGCATCACAGGCATGATCAATTGATCGGAACTATTCATTTGATGGATATGGCCACTGGCAGGAGCATAAATAGAAACCAGGTATTCTGCTTTTTTTGTTTTTTGTAAGTGTTGTATTTGTGTTTCATTCATTCCTAAAAGCAGTAACTTTTGTTTAGCAGCCTGGAGCATTGCTTCTTCTTGTTTGTCGAGAAGAAAAACATAATCTTGTTGAGCCGTTATCAATTCAGGACTATAAACATCCATGATCTTTTGGCCTTTGGTTACTTCCTGAAAATTGTAACGAACATAGAGCTTGTCAATTCGTCCGGAATAACGAGCAGCAATTGCAGAAGTATTTTTAGGATTATAAGTGATGTATCCTTTTGTGTCTACTGTTGAAGAAAGTTTTTTATTTACGGGACTTGTTATTTTCGCTTGGCGTATGATCGTTTCATTTACTGGTTCTATTACGGTTCCATGATTTAATGCGTCTGTATTTGCAGTTACTCCTTTTTCAACCAGGTCCATTCCGCAGATAGGGCAAGGTCCGGGTTCATTCCGGATGATTTCAGGATGCATGGGACAAGTATAGACTTTGACTCCCTGTTGTTGAGTTGTATGATCGTGTTCGGCATGAGTATCCTGCTCTTTCTTCTCCTCACAGCCTGCTATAAGCAATGCTATAATAAGAGGGAAAAGGAAAATGGATAACACTTTATTTTTGCTCGATAGTTTTCTCATATTCTACCTGAAGAAGTAATAGTTCCTGTTTTTTATTTAATAGCTCCATGTTCGCCATTTGCAATGCTTGTAAAGCATCCAGCACGACAAATAAGTCTTCTGTGTTTTGTTCGTAAGCGAGTAAAGAAGTTTTATAATTCTTTTCTAAAGCGGGAAGCATTGTTTTTTGATAAAGGCTGATCTGTTGTTTTTGCGTAGTGATTCTCCATTTGATGGATTCTATTATTCCCGTCGCTTCATTGATGAGGGCTTCCCGTTGCTTTTGATAGCTTTTGATTTGATAACTCAATCCTTGCGAAGATGATTTATACATTTTTGATGACCAGGGAGCAATCGGAATACTGATCATTCCCATGAGGGTAAATAAATTGGGATTATTTCCAAACGAAAACATGTGTGCGTATTGAATTCCAAAATCAGGTTTCAAACGACTGTTTTCATAATGTTGTTTGTGCTTGTATACCAGAATGTTTTTGTCAATAGCGGTGATGTCACTTCGATTGGAAATAAGTGTTGATGTATCAATACTCGATTGATCATAGTTTTTGAGCATCACCATAGTATCGACATCGAATGCGATGGACTTATCTCTGTTCATTAATTGATTGAGGTAAATCCGTTTCCAGTTGACTTCGCTTTCAAGCATCAACCTCGTATTTTGTATTTCAGCCAAACCAGCTTTTGCTTTATAAATGGAATTCAATTTTTCTTTTCCATAAGGATATCGTACTTCAGAAGTTTTGATGATGTAGTTGATCAACTGTTCTTGCTCATCCAGTACATGCAGCTTTTTTTCGAGGATCACCCATTCGTAATAGTTGGTCTTGGCTTTAGCGAACAAATCGTTTTTTACCACTTCTTTGTTGGCTGTTTCTACAGCTGACATACTTTGCATGTACTCCTGATTTGCTTTCTGTTTGGCAGGATTAGGAATCATCTGTTGTCCTTGTATCATGAAGGATCCCATACCATTGTATGAGTTGCCATTTCCATTATCTGATTTCCACATGGATGGATTGTAGGGAGTCATAAAGAATCCCGCTCCCAGCTGAGGCGCCTCCCAGGCTTTGGCTCCTTTGGCATAAGCGTTATATGCACTGGCCTGAGCATCGTACAATTGCAACTCCGGATTGTTTTTTTCTATGGTCTCTTGAATGGTATCTAACGGCATCACCTGTGCGTGCAATAGTAACGCTTGTGATACCAATAGAAAAGCTATTATTGTTTTCATCCTATCCATAAGTTTAATGTTCTACTTCCAATACATCTATTTTACCAAACTTCTTCAATTCGTATTCTTTTGTCATTTCAAAGATGACAGGCGTTACAAGTAATATATGTGTCGAAGAAGTCAATACTCCGCCAATCATAGGCAGCACGATGGGTAGCATCACATCGCTTCCTACGCCTGTAGACCATAGTACAGGTACTAATCCGAAAAGAGCTACAGACACCGTCATGAGTTTTGGACGTAATCGTTTAGCTGCTCCATTGATGACGTATTCCCTAATGTCTTCATTCGTGATCACTTCATTCAATGCGTTCTTTTTTAATACCAATTGATGCATGGCATCATTGAGATAAATAATCATGATGATACCTGTTTCGACTGCAATTCCAAAAAGAGCAATAAAGCCAACGACTACTGCCACTGAAAGATTGACCTGGTAGCAATAAATCATGTAAGCCCCGCCAATCAGGGCAAATGGTACAGTCATTAAACTGAGTGCAGCTTCGCGTAAGGAATGGAACGCAAAATATAAAGCAGCGAAAATGATTAAGAGTACAATGGGGATGATGATCAATAGTGTTTGTTCAGCTCGTATCAGATTTTCATATTGTCCGCTCCACTCAATGAAGTAGCCTTTAGGTAGTTTGCTTATTTTGCCATCGAGTTTATGCATCGCTTCATTCACCGTACTTCCAAGGTCTCTGTCTCTTACATTAAAGAGAACGGTACCTCTGAGCATGGCATTCTCTGAATTGATCATAGGCGGGCCTTCAGATAATGAAATGTCGGCTACAGCCGATAAAGGAATAGTGCCATAGTTCATGGTTTGTATAGGTGTTCTTTTTATTTTATCGATGCTGTTGCGGTAGTCTTGTGCGAAGCGTGCATTCACATTGAACCGTTCTCTGCCTTCAATGGTTGTGGTAAGGTTCATTCCACCCAAGGCGGATTCTACCATCATGTTCACATCGTCACCACTTAATCCATAGCGACCAATTTCTTCTTTCTTAATGGCAATGTCTAAATACTTCCCACCGGTAATTGGTTCTACATATAAATCTTTCACACCCTCAATACCTTCTAATTCTTTTTTTAGCATTTGTGAAAAGGCATTGATGGAATCCAGATTTTGTCCATATACTTTTATTCCTACATCGGTTCTGATACCAGTAGACAGCATGTTGATGCGGTTGATGATGGGTTGTGTCCAACCATTCACTACACCTGGTATTTGTAATTTGGCATTCAGTTCATTGATGATATCCGATTTCGTGACTCCTTTTCTCCACTCTGCTTTGGGCTTGAGCAATACGATGGTTTCAATCATGCTGATGGGAGAGTTGTCCGTTGCGGTATTGGCACGTCCTGCCTTGCCTAAAACAGAAGCAACTTCCGGCAGGGACTTGATGATTTTATCCTGTACCTGAAGAATTCTTTTTACTTCTGCATTGGAAATGTCTGGTAAGGTAACGGGCATGAACAGGATAGAACCTTCATCCAATGGAGGCATAAACTCTTTGCCCAGACTCATTAGCAAAGGAATGCTGATGAGCAAAGCGATGATGTTTATTCCCAGTGTTGTTTTTCTCCACGTCAAACACCAGGTGATTAGAGGAGTGTACACTCTTTCCAGTACTTTGTTGATGGGATTACTGGTTTCCGGTTTTAGTTTTCCTTTCATGAAAAAAGAAATCAATACAGGAGCAAGTGTAACGGCCAGTATAGCATCAACCAGGAGAATAAAAGTTTTTGTCCAGGCTAGAGGATGAAAGAGTTTCCCTTCTTGCCCGGTCAACATGAACACGGGTAAGAAAGAGGCGATGATAATGATCGTAGAAAAGAAAATGCCCCGACCTACTTGCTTGCAAGATCTCTCAATGATTGCTAATCGGGTAGTTTGATCCGGTATGGTATCATGAAGGGCAAGATTGCGGTGACAGTTTTCTGCCATGACTATTCCATTGTCTACGATGACTCCGATGGCTAAGACAATACCGGTAAGCGACATGATATTGGAAGAGATGCCAAAAGCATTGAGCAAAATAAAACTGGCTGCAATGGTAAGAGGAATCTGAACAATGATGCTGAATGAACTTTTCCAGCTGAATAGAAAGATGATGACAACAAGTGATACGGTGATGATCTCTTCCCATAGAGTATGCTTAATGGATGCGATGGCTTCTTCAATCAATGAACTCCTGTCGTAATCCACTTTAATGCTTACTCCTTTGGGCAAACCTTTCTCTATATCTTTTAATTTGGTTTTTACATCGGTGATCACTTGATCTGCATTCTCTCCGTAACGCATGACCACAATACCACCTACTACTTCTCCTTCACCGTCTTTATCAAAAATACCTAAACGAATATCTCCACCCATCTGTACGGTGGCTACATCCTTTATGCGAATGGGAATAGTGTTGCTTACAGACACGGGTATATTTCCAACATCTTCTATGTTCTTGATGTAACCTAATCCATGGACGATGTAACCCATGTCACTCATTTCAAACTTACGACCACCTACATCGTTGTTGTTTGACTTTACAGCTTTCAATACATCCATCAATGTGAGGTTGTAATAAGTAAGTTTATTAGGATCAATCGTGATCTGATACTGTTTTTGAAAGCCACCAAAGGAAGCTACTTCACTTACACCTTTTACTGTTTGTAAACCAAACTTGATGTACCAATCTTGTAAAGCTCTTTGCTCACCTAAATCGATGTTAGGAGCATCAAGGTGATACCAGAAGACGTGACCAACACCCGTGCCATCCGGTCCAAGGGTAGGAGTGATGCCTTGCGGAAGCAGGCGTTGTGCATAATTAAGTCGCTCCAATACACGTGTTCTGGCCCAATAGATATCTACATCATCTTCAAAAATGATGTAAACAAAACTCATTCCAAACATGGATGTACCTCTTACATTTTTGATTTTCGGAATTCCCTGGAGATTCGAAACCAAAGGATAGGTAATCTGGTCTTCGATTACCTGTGGACTACGTCCCATCCACTCTGTGAAGACGATGACCTGATTCTCTGAAAGATCAGGGATCGCATCAATAGGATTTTGTTTGACAGCAAAAACTCCCCATACAAAAATCCCTGCTGCGATAAACAGCACGATGAATCGGTTCTTGATAGATAAGGAGATGAGTTTGTTTACCATTTTAGTTGTTATTTATTTTTTTCGCAGCAGGTCTTTTGTATTGACAACAGCCAGGTAATTTGTTGTAAGCATCATCAGTAGCTTTTACTGTATCGGTATCATATCCGGCATTGGCTACCAATTTATGGATGTTATCAACGCTTATCATGTGCGGATCATAGACTACAGTCAGCATTTTAGTTTTTACATCCCAGGTTGCTTTTTTGATGTTTTGGTTTTTTAATAATGCTGTTTCTATATTCTTTTTACACATTTCACAGTTTCCATAAACTTTGAAAGTAACCGTCTCATCGTGTAGAATGCTTGCAGATGCATTTGTTGCAAATACAACTGTAAGTATGGTAAAGAAGAAAGAGAGGATAATTTTTTGAGTTTTCACAATGATATAGATTAGAATGAATAGAGGATTACATGATTACATGATGAATAAATGTACAGTTCAATACATTTTTATTTGTCCATCCGTTTAGAGAACAGGTAATAAATGATTGTTCTGTTAAGAGTTTCCTATAGAATATTCTCAAAACCTGTTTGACAGATTTTATTCAAGGATTAGAATAGTATGGGAAATAGAAGATATGGACAGGCACCGATGCATTCAGGCATCAACATCCATGTGAAAAGAAAAATTAAACAATAAGGGAGTGCAATCGGATATAGATAGCCGTCTTGGGGGGGCCTGTTTCAAAGGTGTAAAACTGACTGCTGTGCTTATTTAAAATAGCATAGTCAGAAGCAGGAAGGATATAGTAAGAAGGTAATATCGCTAAGAATAAAGAAGATGCATCGAAAAAATCAAAATGAATTGGAACATTCAGTTGATCATCGTCCACAGAAAGCTGGGTCTGCGTATCCTTGCAGCAGTCCATATCAGCTTCTTGCTTACCGCACATAGCACAGCGGTCAGATTTTTTGTTTTGCAGAGTAAAAGAAACAGAAGATATCTTGTCTCCACAGTAATGGGTATTCATGACCAACCCCATATTGAAGGTGGTATAGATTCCCAAAAGTAAAAGACAGATGACTTGTTTCATATTCGTAAAGTAATGTTTCCTTTTAGATAGAGTTGTTATATTTTATTGGTAAAGAGTTATAAAATTATGACATTCTTCTTTTGGGTAATTCTAAAGGCACCTAGAGATATCATTATATCTAATATATGGAAATATCTTTCATTATAAAACTCTAAGTATTAAAGTTTAGGCTATGACTTAATAGAAGAGGTTTTCTCTTTTGAGAAATAGACTGAATAAGCTAGTAAATGATAATTGTGAACCTACGAATCTTTACCGTTCAAAATATACACTATTTAAATTGTTATATTTTTTTTAACAAGAACTGAGAAAGGTATAGGACTACAAATACTATAATTATACTGGTTGTAATAAAAACAGTTGTTGATCCAAAACTATACCACATTATTCCTGCAATACTACTTGCTAAAAGTGTAAAAATACTTTGAAAGGCAGTAAAGGTACCTATTGCTGTAGCGGTATCTTTTCTTTCTGAAATATTAGAAATCCATGCTTTCGCAATTCCCTCTGTTGATGCTGCATATATGCCGTACAAGAAGAATAGTAAATAATAGATAATTGGATTAGTATTCATTCCCATGCAGAAATATACGATGGCAAATAGTGTCAAACCGGATAAAAATATTTTTTTTAATCCGATTTTATCGGCTAGTATGCCTATTGGATAAGCAAATATTACATAGACTAAATTGTAAAAAATATAAATGGTGATTACGTCAATGTCATTCATACCAGCCTCTTTCATTTTTAGTAAAAGAAAGACATCAGAACTATTGAATAAGGTAAATAAAAGTAATCCTGATACTAGTCTTCTATACTCTACAGGACTTTGCTTCCAGTAATGTAGAAAAGAGAAAAAAGAAATGGTGATTCGCTTTTCATTTGGCATTCGACGCTGATCTTTTAATAGAAAAGATGCAGCAATGGCCAACAGCCCTGGAATGAATGCGAGATAGAAAAGAGTTTTATAATCTTTAGGATGAAAATACAGGTAAGCCAAAGCGAGTAATGGTCCGATAACAGCTCCTAATGTATCCATCGAACGATGAAAACCGAATACTCTTCCTTTCGTTTCTATAGAAGATTCATCGGAGAGTATAGCATCCCTAGCACCCGTTCTTAATCCTTTTCCTAAACGGTCTATTGTGCGTGCAAAAAATATCCAGAGAGGAAATGAGAGAAGAGCCATCATGGGTTTTGAGAAAGCACTTAATGCATAACCCCATCGTACAAAGGGAACTCGTATGCCTTTCTTGTCAGATAATTTACCAAAATATCCCTTACTCAATCCTGCTGTTGCTTCTGCCAGCCCTTCTAGAAAACCGATTAATACAATTGAAAAGCCAATGCTTTTTAAGTAGATAGGCATTATGGGATATAACATTTCACTAGCCATGTCTGTAAAAAGGCTCACAAAAGATAATATCCAAACGGTGCGTGTAATGTAATTCATCAATCAAAAGTTGTTTGGCAATTTAGAATAATTATTTAGTTTCCTTTTGTTAATAAATAGGTACTCTACATATCTTGTTTACAAGGAAGTGAATGATGAGAACGCTTTTTAAAGTGGTATTCAGACAAAAAAAATCGCCAGAGAAATCTTACCTGGCGACTATATTCTATAAAGAGGTGTTTGTTTCTACAATTGTGTTCGCGGAAGAGTTAAGTTAGTAGATCATTAATTTTTGTTTGTACTCGTTCATACCAGACGGAGCAACAGATACGATGTATGTTCCATGAGAAAGATAGGTCAGGTCACCGAGGTCTTCATGAATAGTTCCTGATTCCGTACTGATCAATACGCTGGAGTAAATCAATCTACCCAGCATATCATAGATGGCTACCGGTACCTTACTGTTTGTTGTTACTCCAAATAAATCAAGGAAAACACTGTTGCCGCTGGTGGAAGGATTAGGAGAAAGATTCATCGTAAAGGTGCTCCATGCACTATCGTCTATCTTGGCGATATTAGAGTAAGTGTATTTACCATCAAAATCAGTTTGTTTGATCCTGTAATAAGAAATACCTGAAAGTGCATGATCATCGGTGTAAGTATAGGTGTTTACATTGCTGCTGTTACCAGCTCCTTTGATGCGAACAATGTCTGTGAATTGCACACCATCTGCTGAACGTTGCAAGGTGAAGTAATCATTATTCTCTTCACTGGCTGTGCTCCATTGCAGCAAAGCTGTTCCGTGTTCTTTGAGATAGGCTCTGAAGTAAAGCAAAGATACAGGCAATGTCGCATAGGCTGTTACAGGTGTCTTGCCGCAGGAAGAAGCAGGATCACCTTCTGTGATTTGCCAGTTGAAGATACCTGGATACCAACCTTGATTTGGAACGGTGATGGTTACTTCGGGATCTTTTGTAATCACCGCAGGTGCTGTAGTCCATCCGCCGCGAGCTCCAACAAAATCATAATACATATTGCCTTTAAGACTTCCAGTCATGGCATCATAACTGATTTGATATTGGTGGCCCGCAATAATACTATAACCACCAAAAGGAACCAAAATGCTTTGAGTACCTAAGGCAAATCCCGACACAGATTTTACATACGAAGTAGATAGAGCTGCGTTGGTCAAATCATCTATATATACCACTACCTGTGTTCCTGCGAGCTGAGGGGTAGCAGTAATGGTAACATCAACATTTACTGAATTAAAAGTAAAACTGCTATTCGCAGTAAACTTTAACCAGAGATCTTGGTGAACGGTTAAATTCGTTGGAGTATTGTTACCACCAGTTCCATATTGTGTATTATTTAGGAATGCTACACTCTTATTGACGACCGTCGTAATAGAAGAGTTCTTTACATAGTATACTGTAGTACTTGCTAACACCGGAGTCGTAAATGTAGTACCTGTATACAATAAAGTCCCACCTGAATTATACCATTGGTAAGTTCCTCCGTCATTGTCCACACTAAGTGTTGTAGAAGCAGGAGCGGCAAAAGTATTATCATGCCCTACAGGTAATTCCGGGTAGCCCTTAATGACAGCACTTCCAGAGGCATTGCCATTACAGGGTGTATTGTCTTTAACCGCCACCAAACTGTAGGTATGAGGAGCTGTTCCGGATATGGTGTAAGGAGAAGACATAATTCCTGTTATAGGCGTTTGATTGACTCCATCAATGGCATAAGTAATAGACCAGGGTGGTGTACCGGTTAAAGCTACATTCACAGGAGTCGTAGCTGTTCCATCGTTACAGATCGTAGCATTACCAGACATAATGCCTATACCTCCAGAAGAAGTAATAGGTATGCTTAAGCTTGCTGGACATAAACGAGCTCCTGGATTTTGCACTTGTTGTACGCTTACCGTATAAGTGCCGGGAGTATTTACTGTGGTTGTTGAAG
>JAQBNU010000018.1 GCA_028288365.1 Chitinophagaceae bacterium
CATTTGCAAACTAAAGGCCGCTGCTTCGTACTTCTGCCTGTCCCAATAGGTTTCCAATATATATACAGCTCCCCCTGGGTTTAATGCGTCGGCTGCTCTTTTGAGAATGGATATGATTTCTTTCTCAGAAAAACAATCCAAAAACTGGCTCATCCATACGGCATCCGTGCCTTTGGGCAATGCCTGACTTTCATCCAACAGATTGGTCGTATGTCCACTTATTCGATCCTGAAAGCCTTCCTTTTTGATGTTTTCCTGAGCCATTGCCCATTGTCCGGGAAGATCGACAATCGTTACTTTCACGTCTGCATTGTACTTCGCGCATAGCAGGGAAAACTTCCCGGTGTTTCCTCCTACGTCGTATAAGGACTTCGGCTGGTGTTTAAATATCAATGGTAATACTTCCGGAAAAGCCTGATCAGAATAGTAATGATCAAATTCAAACCAGCTCTTCTTTAACGGCTCTTTGAGCTTGGATAAGCCTTCATATATGGTTTCCCATGGACCGAGAACGTGCAAGCCCGCCGGACGGCCTTCTACGATGGATTCCTTCAGGTTAAACATACCGAGGTAGCAAATGTCCTGTGTGAAATCAAAATTCACCTGAGTCATTTCATCGTACAGAATAAAATGACCGGTTTTCGTTAATGAATAACTGTCGTTTTGAATTTTCACCACCCCTATTCCCAAACCGGCTTCCAGCAATACTCTGGCACCGTATTCCGATAAATGAAGGGAGGTAAATACCTCTTCCAGCGTGATCCCTTCAGTGCCTCTGGATGCCACTAATTCCAATATACCAAGATCTCTAAGACACCTTACCGCTTGAAAAACAACTGGTCCGAAAGCGATTTTCTGTGCTTCGTGCTGAGCTTCTATTGCTCTTTTTTTTTCCGTAGTAAAAAATTCCATGATTAGTTTTTATGTTCGTTCACTACCTCCTTATCGAGCGTAGTTTCTTTGATCTTCGTGATGAGGTAATTGTCGCCGATGATTTCATTGCATGTTTTCACTGCTCCTACAATCACTCCCAGTACACCATGCATGACCGTATTTTGTCCCGTCAAAAATAAGTTAGGAACGCGCGTTTGAGGAGGAATTAATGTTTTTAAAGGATCACGGTGATCTTTGATAATTCCATACAAAGAACCGCCTTCACCACCGATGTAATCCCTCATGGTCAATGGTGTTGACGTATAATAGCTTTTCATCTGGTCTCTCAAACCCGGAAATTGTTCTGAAGCCAGATCGAGCACCTTTTCCGCTTTTTGTTTTTTAAACTCCTGGTAAGAGACAGCACGTTCGTCCTCATGTGCCACGGTGTTGAAGCTGTCTTCCCATTGCTTCACATCGTCGTATTGCATGTAGGACATGATGATAAGACCGGCACAATAGTCTGGATCGTTGGACGGTGTAGTGAAGATGGCTACTGATTTAGGCCATTCTTCTTCCGTATAGATCTCATTGTTCCAGGCATCGTTACACTTCACGTAGTATTTATTGTGATTGAATGCCGGTAGCGTTTTCTCTTTCAATACTACATAAACAATGAAAGCTGATACCGAGTTTTTTAAGCCGTTGATTCTACTTTTATAGGCTTTGCGAATCATCTTGCAGTCCTCTCCCAGCAGGCTCAGTGTGACGGTAGGATGAATGGCTGAAATGAATTTTTTGCCGTGTATTTTTTCTCCAGATTGCAACACTACACAAGTCGCCTTCTCTTCGTTGGTCTCAATTTTTTCAACCTTTGCATGTGCTCTGATTACCCCTCCGTTTTGTCTGATGATTTTAGACAAGGCCAGACTGATCTGCGCTCCTCCTTTTTCACACTTGTAAGAACTTTCTATATAAGAGTTCACCACCAACGCATGTACATAAAACGGTGTCACACCGGGGATACCGGCATACAACGCATTATTACCTGCCAGCAATCTTCTCAACAAAGGATCCTGCACACAGGAAGCAATGACTTCATCTACCGGTTTATCACTCAGTACAAACTGCATGAAATCCAGATCCTGTGTCACTTCTACATTGTAGAGCGGCAGCTTCCTGCATACTTCCTGCATTTTCTCACAAAACAACTCAATGCCCGCACGTTCTAAAGGAAACAGTCCAGCGTAGTAATTGATAAAATTATCGTAGCCCTGTGGAACTTTATACGATGTTGGATCGTCACCAAAAATGATTTGATCAAAACCATCCACATCCAATTTTCTAAATTTGATGACATCCATCAAACCCAGGTAATCGAAATAACGGTAAAGATTTTGTCCTTTATCCAAACCTCCCAGGTAATGTACACCCGTATCAAAAATGACTTTATCCCTGGAGAAAATCTGTAAACAACCTCCCAGCTGTCTGTTTTTTTCCAGCACGATAACGCTATAACCTTCTTTAGACAACAGAGCAGCAGAGTATAAACCTCCTAACCCACTGCCGATGATGACAAAATCAAATTCTTTTTCCATTCTTACTCCTGATCCTTTGTGATTTGAAACAGCACATTGGACGTGTGCTTCTGCAAACTTATTTTGTTGATTTTAACCGGATATTCTTTGCTAATATCCGAAAGAATTTCGGCTAAAGGAACAAACTCCAACTGATTTACGCCTGTTTTATTGAAACGCAGGATTTGAGTAGAAAAAACTTCGCTCCAGCGCGTTACAAAATGCGTTTTTTTGACTTGTGTATCTGCATCCCGAATCAGCAGAGTCGCACCAAGATTCAAACTATCGATGACATTTCTGATCAATTCTTTCTGTTTTTCCAAAGGCAGGTAATGCAATACATCGCTGATCACCACCGCATCATAGCGTTCCAGAGGATAGGTAGTAGCGTCGGAAGCTACGAATGAGATGTTTTCATCACGCAACACCCCGTGACTTGCCACCTCTATTTTTTCTTCGTCGTAATCCACCCCAATGATCTTTCTTTCCGGCTCTACCAGTTTCAGCATGTAGGCTAGAAAGCCATAGCCACAACCTAAGTCCAGGATCAATCCTTTTTTCGGCAGGTAACGATTGAATATTTCATAATCTTTTTCAATCCTGATTTTCACCCACAGGTACCACTCCAATACAGCACCTTTATAAATATAATTTTTCAGTAATCGAGCTCTAAAATAATGTGGTTGCTCGATGATAGCCTTCATCTCCAGGTACTCTTTTTCCATGTAGCCGCGAATCAATTTCGATCGATCCTGATACGTTGTGCCATAGCTTGTGTCTTCCGGAGCAATGCTCGGTAATGTTTTAATGGTGACCAAACCGGATTTCACAATGTAGTCATCACCTTTGGTGATGCAGTCTCCAGAGCCATGGATCAACAGAGGAATAATATCTACCTGACATTCCT
Source organism: Chitinophagaceae bacterium (assembly GCA_028288365.1). GTDB lineage: Bacteria > Bacteroidota > Bacteroidia > Cytophagales > Cytophagaceae > JACMQM01. The sequence continues at coordinate 3,358 of JAQBNU010000018.1, forward strand.
GTGCCAGGTAAAATGCTCCTTTGTGAAAACGCTTGATACCCCCTTCTGTGTTGCGTGTGCCTTCCGGGAAGATGACAATGCTATACCCTTCTTTCAAACGTTGTTTGAATAAGTCCAATTGATCTTCTGCCTGCATGGTGGCACGGATGTATCCTCCGCATTCCAGCACCTTCCCCAGAATCGGTACGTTCCATACCCAGTCTGCAGCTACTAAAACAATCTTCGGTTTGATCATGGTCAGGATGACAATGTCAATGAACGAACGGTGATTGGCAATGATGATGGAAGGTTTGTGCAACGTCTTTTTATCGGGCAGGTTGAAATTCTTTCTCATGAAGAATATCGCATACACCAATCCTCTTGTCGTACACATGATCATGTAATTGACCAGGTAGCGCACCTGAATATTCTTATGAATACGGAACAACCTGAACAGCAATACAAACACATTAACGAGCAATGCGCCGAACACAAACAGGAAATACAGGTACACTGACTTTACAATGTCCACTATCGTAAGCGGATACTTGCCTTTGTTGACGCGGCTTGTGATGAACCAATCAAACAAAGCGGGAATGATCAAAAAGGAAACAGCGGTCACGCATAAGATGCCCACCACAGAGATGAAGGCAATAGAATGAATGGCAGGATGCTTGGCCCAGAATAAGGCCACCATACCTGCAATGGTCGTGATACATGACAGTAAAATGGCAAAGCGGTAAATGCCCAGGTTATTTTTGCCGAGCTTGTATTCAGTCAGTTTGGCTTCGGTCATGAAAATACTGAAGTCGTCTCCGAGCCCGAAAATAAAGGTACACAGGATGATGTTTACCAAATTGAAATGAATGGCATTGATGCCCATGATACCCAGTATCCACACCCAACTGATGACCATGGGAAGGAAGGTAATTAGCGCCAGTTCTATCCTGCCGAACATGTGGAACAATACAATCAACACCAACAGCGAACTGATGGTCAACACATATTGAAAATCACTGTTGATGATGGCTGCGAATTTGTTGATCAACGATTGCCGGTCAATGATCCAGATGTGTTCATTTTGCTCAAAACCTTTCACTAGCTTTTCTTTCTTTTGTTGATCAACCTTGTAGGGAATGATCAATGCTTTATTATCCTTATTGGAAGATTTATTATAGTCGGATAAAAACGTTTGAGCAATGTTATTGTTGATGGAATCTGGTCTGTCATATAAGGTATCTTCCATCCAGCTGATGGCGCCGGAAAAGGCTTCTGGCTTGATGCCCATCGATGCAGATACTACTTTCAGATTGGATTCCAATAATTCTTTTCTACCTGCGGTATTCCAAAAATCAGTCCAACGTTGGGATTTAACTTTCCATTCTTGTTCCGTAACGAATAAATTTACGATGCCTTTGGAAGGAGCACCGCTGATGCTATCGATCATGGATGACAATTCCGATGCGTGTTCCACTGCCGTACCGGTTGCATCTTCTTTTGCTAAAAAGTACAAGTACTTGCTCACGCCTTTGCTGACTTCGTTGACTTTTTTCTCGGCTTCTTCTACTTCTTTTGATTTGTAGGCCAGGTTGGTGATGTCACTGTCAAACGTCACGTCCATGGCGTAATACAGCATGCCGGCGGTGATCAACAAAAAAACAAACACTCCCGATTTACGGAAGCGGATGTTGATGGATAACCATTTATTGGCTTTGTCAAATAAGGCTTTGTTCGCTTTCGGCTTGAAGATGCGTATGAGAATAGGCATCAAGGTCACCGTATACAAAAAGGCAAACAAAATGGCGATGCCTGCAAACAAGCCCAAGTCTTGTAACAATTTGGATTCGGTGAACAGTAAAGAGAAGAAGGCTCCAGCTGTAGTAATACCTCCCATCAGCAAAGGGAAGAAAATATCTTTCTTTGTTTCTTCGGCTGAACCGGATTCGATGTAATGGCTGTAAAAATGAATGCAGAAATCAATGGCGATACCCAAGACCACAGAACCCGCTCCTACTGCTATACCCGAGATACCTCCCTGTATATAGAAGATGACAAGAACAGCAGACAGTGCACTGAAGAACACAGGAGTAATGAGTAAAAAAGGAGACCAGATGTTTCGGAAGGCAATCAGGATGACAAAAACAATCAGGCCTAGGGTGATGAACATGGTGAGGTTCGTATCCTTCTTGATCTGATCGCTGTTTTGAAAAGCAATCAGTGCGCCGCCGTAGATATACGGTTTCGCATTCAGATGATTCTCTTTGATCTTTTGATCAATCGTACCTTTGAGGTAATGGTAGATTTCTTTATTCTTCGTGTAGTCGTTCTTCGCTGCTTTCGCTTTGACAAAGAACATCACATCCATTTTTGATTCGGAGACAAAAAAACCTTCGTCCAACGTGATGTCCTGGTCAAACCCTTGTCCAAATTTTTTCAAGGCAATGGGAGAAAGTCCCAATGGATCGCGTACAAAATACTTCTTCAATACCAGTCCAGCCGGTGATAGCAGTGCATTGTACTGGCGCTGCACCACTTGTTGCATCCTCTCCTTTTGAATCAGTGAATCGATGGTCTGGTAATCTTTTTCTTCTAAAAAGAAAGGTAAGTAATCATGCGCCAATCCGTAGAGTTGATCGATCTTGCTTTCATCAACTGAGTACTGCACGTATTCAAACAAAGAATCTCTGCCCTCTGCAGTCAATGAATCCGATACTTGTTCAATGACCCTTTTGGCATGATCCAGGTCGTTTGAATCTTTAATGGAAAAAATGATCGTGTAACGATCAAAGATCTCCATGTCACTCAAATAGGTAGAGATCCCTTTTTCTTTTTCGGACAAAGGAAACACGTTGGTGATGTCCGTATCGATCTTCATGTTGTGAAGGTTCCATGCAAACAAACTGCTGACCAATGCCAGCACAGCGAGAATCCAATAGTTTTTTAAAAATGAACGCATGTGTTATTTACTTCTAGGCAAGCTTTTGCTTGTTTTCATAATGGTATAACTGATTCCTCCGCCCACCACGGCCAGAGCGATACCCAGCGCGATGCTTCCTATGACATAGATCCATAACGATTGAGAAATATCGTTTAAAGTGA
>JAQBNU010000166.1 GCA_028288365.1 Chitinophagaceae bacterium
ATCTGAAACCGAAAACGCCAGCGGACCGCACGTATCAGACCCTCGCAGCGGCGAAATATTGGAAACACACATCAACTGGTTTCACAACGTAATGAAACTGGTACACGATTGGTATATGATCCAAACCGCGGCAGTTGATCCACGTGCCCGTAAAATGGAATTTAGTGATGAACTGATGGGCGATTTGATCCGTTTTGTATCATCGCACGAAGTTGGCCACACCCTGGGCCTGCGCCACAACTATGGTTCAAGCTCTACCGTACCTGTTGAGCAATTACGCAACAAGGCCTTTGTTGAGGCTAACGGCCACACCCCATCAATTATGGATTATGCTCGTTTTAACTACGTGGCACAGCCCGAGGATAACATTACCAAGGCCGGTTTATACCCACGCATAGGCGACTATGATAAATGGGCCATTAACTGGGGTTACCGCGTGTTACCGGGTACAAAAACCGCTAAGGAAGAAGTGCCGGTATTAAACAAAATGACCATAGAGGCGCTGAAAAACCGCCGCAACTGGTTCGGTACCGAAAGCAACCCGGATGATCCGCACTCACAAAACGAGGATTTGAGCGATAACGCTATGGTAGCCAGCGATTACGGCATTAAAAATCTAAAACGCATTATTGTTAAACTACCCGAGTGGACTAAAGAACCTAACGAGGACTATGGTAACCTGGCCAATATGTACGGGCAGTTAACTACCCAGTTTGGCCGTTACATGGGCCATGTGGCTAAAAATATTGCCGGTGTTTACGAAAACCCAAAATCGGTTGAAGAAGCTGGTATGGTTTACGAAACTACCCCTACCGCTACCCAAAAGGAAGCGATGGCGTTTTTAGACAGGCAACTATTTACCACTCCAATGTGGCTGGTTGATAATAACATCCTTAACCAAATTGGCAGCAACGGTGTTACGGTGATTTACCGTTTGCAGGATGCGGTATTAAACCGGATAGTGGCCGAGCATCAACTGAACAAAATGCTGGTTGCCGAATCTAAAGACCCGGCGGGCGCATACAAAATCACCGACTTTTTTGGTGACATGCAAAATATCATCTTCCGCGAGCTGAAAGGCAACCAGGCTATAGATATTTATCGCCGTAACCTGCAAAAATTGTATGTGGATAAACTGATTGACATTGTAGCACCAGCCCCCGACCCAGCAGCTGCGGCAGCAGCACCGGCAGGTGGCGGCGGCAGGCGCGGTGGCGCAGGCGGTGGCCGCGAACTGGAGCAAACAGACGTGGTATCGGTTGCTAAGGCACAATTACGCTTAATCAACAGCCAAATTACTGCTGCTTTACCGGGCACTACCGATAACATGAGCAAATACCACTTACAGGATCTTTCTGAAAGGATAGCAGCAGCGCTGAACCCTAAAAGCTAAGGACTAAATAAAAATTGTGATTTTTTTAAGAGCCGCTCCCGTGAAAACGGGGCGGCTTTTTTGTTAGCCCAAATACCGTCATCGCGAGGAGCATAGCGACATGGTGATCCCCGGCTTACAGAGCAGACCTGCTTATCGGGGATAGCCACGCTACACTCGCTATGACGGCTTGAAGAAAAATGACGGGTTATTTCTAATCAAACAACCCTTTATCCCTATCAATAAACTTTGGCCTTGGCAGGTTTAAGCCCAGCGCCTTGTTCAGTTCGTCGCTTACGTAATCGGCCAGTTCGGGCGAGTAGCGTTCATCGTGCTGGTGCATAAAAAACCAAACGGATTGCAGGCCCTGGCCTGCCCAATCTTTAATGCGGGCTACCCATTCATCTACACGGCGGTAATCTGTTCTATCTAAACTGTTACCCACAAAGCGGATAAAGGCATGCGGTGTTGGCAGTTCCATGTGTACGCAATCGCGCCGGCCGGATGCATCGGTAATAACCGCGCCTATGCCCAACTCTTTTAAGGTGCCAAATAACTGCGCCTTAATCGTGGGGACGGCAAACCAATCCTTATGCCGCACCTCTAAAAACACCGGGACATCCTTGGGCAGATGTTCCAGGTAGATCTTCATATCGTCAAAACTTTTAGGCGTATAGTTATCGCCCAGTTGCAAAAACAGCGGACCTAATTTATCACCAAAAGCCATAATGCCCTCATAAAACTGGGTGGTAATTTCATCCGCATTTTTTAACCTGCGGATATGGCTGATACTTTGCGAAAACTTGGGGCAAAACTTAAAACCGGGAGTAGCATCGGCCTTTTCTTTCCATTTGGCAATGGTGGCCGCGCCATATATTTGGTAAAAGGTGGCGTTCAGTTCAATGCAATCAAAGTGCTTTACATACTCGTCTAAAAAATTGGCATCCTTGGTTTTTTGGGGATATATTTTACCCACCCATTCCTTGCGCCCCCATTTGGCGCAGCCCACATGTACCTGCACCGGGCCTGTGCCTTTTGCGGCTTGCAAGGTATCGGTGGTTAATGCCGGGTCGGGCGGCAGGGTGAAATCTATAAGGGGTAATTCTTCGGGGCTAACTCGGCCAAATTCCATATCTGCGAAATATCTTAAATCAAATT
>JAQBNU010000058.1 GCA_028288365.1 Chitinophagaceae bacterium
CCATACGGTGGTACACCTTGGGCTATTCCAGGAAAGATCGAAGCAGAAAACTATGACTTAGGTGGACAAGGTCTGGCTTATAACGAAACCACCACAGCCAATCAGGGTGGTGCTTACAGAACCACTGATGCGGTAGACATCGAAGCTTCTACAGACACCGGTGCAGGTTACAATGTAGGTTATATCGTAGCCGGTGAATGGTTGAAATATACCGTCAACGTAACAACAGCTGGTACATACAGTCTTGCCCTACGTGTAGCAGCCACCGCTGCCGGTAAAACATTTCACGTAGAACTGGACGGCACCAACATCTCTGGTACCATCACAGTACCTAACACTGGTGCTTGGCAAACCTGGCAGACGGTAACCATCAACAACATTACCTTAACTGCCGGACAAAAAATATTGAAAGTAGCCATGGACAGTGGAGATTTTAACTTGAATTATTTCACGTTCTCTTCTACCACTACTCCTGTAAACCAACCGCCGACAGCGAGCATCAGTTCTCCTGCCAACAATGCTTCTTTCACTGCTCCTGCAAGCATTACGATTGCAGCGAATGCAGCAGATGCAGACGGTACAGTGAGCAAAGTAGATTTCTATAACGGAACCACTTTATTAGGAACAGATGCTTCTTCTCCTTATTCCTTCGCTTGGACAAATGTAGCAGCAGGTTCTTATGCATTGACTGTGATTGCAACAGACAATGCCGGCGCTTCTACTACTTCAGCAGCAGTGAATGTAACGGTAACAACTGTAGTGGTAGTCAATCAGGCACCGACAGTGAATTTGACTTCACCAGCTACTTCTACAGTGAATGCACCGGCCAGCATTTCTATTACAGCAACAGCAGCAGATGCAGACGGCACAGTGAGCAAAGTGGATTTCTACAACGGAACTACCTTGTTATTCTCGGATGCTTCTTCTCCTTATGCATATACCTGGAGCAATGTAGCGGCAGGAACATACACCATCACAGCGAAAGCAACGGACAACTCCGGTGCAAGCACTACAAGTGGAGCAGTAACCGTAACGGTGAAAACAGTGAGTACCAATTCTTGTACGGGTATTGCGACTTATGTAGAGAACGGTGGTTATGTAGCAGGAAGCAAAGTGCAGAATGCAGGTAGCCAATACCAATGTAAACCTTATCCATACTCAGGATGGTGTAACGGTGCAGCATGGGCTTACGGGCCTGGCACAGGTGCTTACTGGACTGATGCCTGGACATTGGTTGGTTCTTGTACTTCTGGCGCTCGTGCAGCGGATGGCGCAACCATCAATGATCAACTGATCAGCAATGCTCCCAATCCTTTTGCAGGTTCTACTATGATAGACGTAACAGCAAACGAATCTGGTGCGGCTTCAGTAAAAGTCTATGATAAAACAGGTCAACTGGTGCAAGTCCTTATTGACGGATACCTCAGTGCAGGTATACACCAATTCTTATTGGATGCAACTCATTTGAAAGCAGGTTTATACATCGTACAATACACCACCAACTCAGGTGTAAATACGAGAAAAATAATGAAGACAGAATAAATCATTATTAGAATAAAAAACAAAAAGGATACGAAGCCATGCTTCGTATCCTTTTTTTATATCTCGTACAACAAGTCTTTCTTATTATACCAAATTCAAACTATTGCTACTTTAGTCTTCATCATTTCTTCAATCAATGCAATGACACGCTCCACAGAAATGGCATTGATATCCGGGTCATAATCCAACGATAAAAAAACAGGTGATGTCTTTTGAGCGCTCACCAATCGCTCTACATCCGGCGGACAAAGGAATTTTCCTTTGGCATAAACTTCTTTAGGATATGGAGCAAAGCGTCCATAATTTTCTCCCATGAATACACATAAGGCTTTTACATTCAACGCAGCTGCCATGTGAATAGAAACAGAATCATTGGTGACCAGCAACTCTCCATGCCCAATGACATGAGCCAAATCCAGCAAAGACGTTTTACCGGTAAGGTCTATGATGTGTTGACGGTATTCATCTTTCGTTGCCGATAGAATAGCTTTCGCATACTTCCTATCCTTTTTACTTCCTGTCAACACGATGCGGTAATCGTATTGTTTAATCAGGTAGTCCGCCACCTTTGCAAAGTTTGACGTGTGCCATCTTTTCAGGTAAGCACTCGAACTAGGAAAGAACACTACGTAGGGTTGTTCCGGAAGAGGCGCCAGTTGTGTTGATTCAGGAGTTAACGATCTCCATTCAAATGCAGGAATAGAGATTTCAAAAAACGTTTCAACCAATTCTTTGTACCGATAGATTTCAAACACATCCGCATGCTTGGATTCTATCACTACATTGAATACTTCTTGTGTTTCTTTTTTTCTATCAGATTCCGCAGATAAAATTTTTACTTTGTCTTTGGCAACAATCTTTTTGATAAAAAACTGTTCTGCATAAGCATCTCCCGAATACACCGGATAGAAAAGCGTTTCGTAACCTTTAGACAAAATATCTTTTATGATGCGCGACCTATATCCAAGATTTTTGTATAGTCTGTCAAACGAAACCCAAATCATTTCATCGTAGTAAGCACTGTCAAGGGCTTCTGCAATGCTTTTCCAGGCCGCGTTTCCTATGAGTGTAATTTTATAGTCTTTGTATTTTTCACTTTGTCTGATGTACGGTAAAAAATTTCGAAACAAAATATAGTCCCCAATCAAATCGCTTTTTACAATCACCAATGTCTTCTCCCTAACGTCCGCCTTTTTATTCATTCGAAAATCCGTCAGGTAAAAAATAGCCTGGCGAATGTCCTGCTTTATTTTCCGACGGATTTTTTTAAATGAAGACATCTAGGCTTATTGGGGTTCGTGATAGGTAATTAGACGTATCTGCCGGTTTTATATTTTACTGGATTTACTGGCACCGTTGTTGTTTTTATAAGATCAGTCGCAAGAAGAGGACAAGGAAGATCAAAAGTTCTCAAAAACAACTGATAATCAGGCTTCACCCTTTTTCTTTATGATAACATGCCTTTTGAAAACAATTATCGCTAAAAAATGGTTAAAAAGCATGAAAAGCAGCATTACTGTTCGTTTAAGCTTATTTGTCATTTTTTCGAAACCCGAATCTTTTTATCAACACAATACGTTATATTTGTAATAAATGAAAGCGTCGATGCGTTACATAGCGATTTTTATCTTCCTGCTTCAAGTGACTTGGGCCTTTTCCCAGGACAATAAGCCGGCATTCCGTGTTGCTCCCAACCCGGCCGACGACTATATTGAATTATTCTTCGAATCAGAAACGTCAACACCTACGGCTATCCGAGTATTTGATCTCATCGGCAACCAGGTCAGCGGAATCAATGTTCCTGCCAATAATACACACCCTATTAAAATCGAAACGGCAAACCTAAAGCCAGGCGTGTATTTCATGAGTGTCTACTCTTCTACCGGCAGAATCGAAACCTTAAAATTCCTTAAGGTCCGTTAAGTTTTATTGTAATCCTTTTTATAACACGAGAACACTCTTGTGTGTTTACCCGTTTTGTTTTTACAAAATTAAGCAGCCCTTTAGTTGAATAAGAGCCATAAAAAGCTCATCTTCTCCTATACAGCAAACCCTCTGTTGTCCGGCTATGAAAACGATCTTATTCTTTTTGCTCGCCTTAAGTTGCTTCTCTCTAAAAGCGCAAATTACTTCCACTCAAATAAAAAATGAACTGGCAGGTAAAGAATGGAAAATTGCAAAGTATGAAACATTTGGCGTAGAAGCGGAACCAAAACCCGAACAGGTCAACGATAAAATGACGTTGAACAAAGACATGACATTTTTTATTGTGGAAGACGGCAAAGAATATTTTGGTAACTGGTCGATACAATCGGAAGCCTACATCAACTGCAAAAGCAAGACTGGCGAGTGGAGCAGACAATACAAAGTTATTTCCATCGCCGAAAAAAACGCCACCATAGAATATCAGGATTCCGACCTGACAAGGATACTTTATAGATTGGAATTGAAATAAGAAGGATGTATATTTTTATGGATGTGAAATTTAGAAGATTATATTCTCATTCTTTCAGCATCACATATTAATCTGGGCGTTCCCTTCGGGCCGGGCTTTTCGCTCAATCCCTAACGCAGCTAAATAGAATTCTTTTAAATTATAACACAGAATATTTTACATATCCCGCGTTAGCGCTTTCGCCACTCTCCCGCTAAATAGTGGGAGAGTGGCGAAAGCGCGGCCCGAAGGGAACGCCCTATTCTTCCTTACTTACCATCACTTCTTTCTACTATTTAAAAACTTCATACAAAAACATTATAAGTATACTCACTCACCAAAATTCAAATGATCTATTAAAACTTCTTCTCCTTCAACCTCAAAACTCTCACAAACGACTCATTGATTCTGTCTTCACTGATCTCTCCTGATGTAACCAATTTCATAAGGATCGCGTGTACTTCCGTTGCCGTGGTGCGGTAAGACTGATTCACGTTATTCCCAAATACCAACACATCTACACCCGCCAGTATAGAAAGCTTGATCGCATTTTCCAATCCGTAGTTTTTACTGATGGCATGCATTTGCATGTCATCGGAAAAAATAACACCGTCAAACCCCAAGATCCCTCTAAGAATATCTGTCATCACCACTTTAGATAACGTGGCTGGCAAGCAAGTCGTATCTAATCTACAGTTGATGATGTGTGCGGTCATCACGGCATCGCAGCTGCCGGATTGTATAATATTTTTGTAAGGCAACAATTCAACGAACTGCCATTGCTTGGTAATGTCTGTAATACCATAATGTGAATCTGTTGTCGAACTGCCGTGGCCTGGAAAGTGTTTGATCACCGTTGCTACGTTGTATACATGGTGTGCCTTGATCGTAGCCAATGCATGCGTAGATACCAAAGCCGGATCTGCACCATAGCTTCTTCCTACTTTTGCGATGACAGGATTTTCGGGATTCAAGGCCAGATCCACATCGGGTGCAAAGTTCAGATTGATGCCAACCTCCGACATTACAGCAGCTAACTGCTCATTGTAAATACGTGTTGAATCCAAATTATTCAAAGTGCCCAGGTACGCCGCAGAAGGCATTTTTACAAAACCGTATTTATCTTTCAGACGATGTACCTTTCCACCTTCTTCGTCGATGCTGATGAACAAAGGGATCTTCGACAGTGCCTGCAAATCCATGCTCAGTTTCTTGAGCATTTCTTTTGAATCGGTTGGGTTGATGTTTTTCTCGAAATAAATGATGCCACCTGTCTTGCCACTGCTTACTTCTTCTCTCAAAGCATCTGTTTCTTCCAGTGTTTTTCTATCGTTGATACCCATCATGATCATCTGACCAATTTTATATTCCAGGTTGTAGGTTCTGGAAATACTGATTTGTTTGTTAACAGATGCGTTGTCTTTCTTATCCTCTTTTTTTTCTTCTTTCTTTTTTTCACCAGCCACATTGCTGCTAGCAACAGGTTTTGTGGATTTACAAGAAAACAGAATACCGATTAAAAAAACAAAAAGACCTGCTTTAGTTATCAAATGAATCATACGAGAGTAATAAAATGAGTAAGTAGGCTTACAGAAAATACCCTGTAAAAGTACAGATTTAATTAGATATATGTAAACAAGAAACAACAGAGGTTTATCGCTAAGGATTTGTCTCCTTTTGAAAAAAATTAAACCTGTCCTTTGCGGTAATCGTTAGGAGAACAATCTTCCGAAGCCTTGAATACACGATTGAAATGTGACGCGTTGGAATACCCTACTTTAAATGCAATTTCTGAAACAGGAAGATGGGTTGCCGTCAATAATTTTTTCGCTTCAGCAATTCTCAGATCATTTAAAAACTGTTTGAAATTCAAACCTGTTTTCTTTTTAATAAGGGTAGAAATTTTTCGCTCGTGTATACCCGTCGCATTTTGAACATCGATGACGGTCAATTCCTGTTGCACATATTCTTTGTATAGATATGTCAGTACGGCTTCTTCCTCTTTGTCCTGGTGGTTACGTGACTCTACTTTTTCATAATTGAAACTGATATTGGTCTGAGGTACCTTTATCTTTCTTTTATACAATATGAAAAACCCCACGTAATACAACAGAAGTCCCAAGCCATTATAAATCAGGGAAGGGAAATAGTTGACATGAAAACTAACTTCTTCTATTGTTACTTGATCTTCCAGTCCTTTTTTCAGATTGATGCAACTCGCAAAGTAAATGTATTTCACTTTAGATAAATCCACCGCCTTGAAATCGCTTTCAGTTTTGTCGTTGGAGATGTACCACCAATCCGGTGTGTAGAGTTGATGGAAGGGAACTTTTACTATGGTCAATGCATCACTGATATTCAAATTAGAGAGCAGGTAACGGTAACTGATATCTTTACCTGCTTGTGTAAAATGTGCGACATCCGTAGCCAGATAAAAAGGAATTCTTATTCCCTGAGTTGATTTGATCTTGACCTTCACCCGATCATAAGCAGACAAATCAAAAAAACCACTGTCCGCCGGAGTAAAACGAATATTGGCGTAGGGTGTCAAATAGCCTTCTCTTAAGGTATAACTGAATACTATTTTATCTGGTGCATTTTTAAGCAATTGAATTGTAGTGGCACCGCCTACTTCTGCATCACTTGTGCTCGATACTACTATTGGCTTGGAAACGTCAACGCCAACAACTGTATACGCTGGTCGATAGATAATCATAAAAAATAATCCGACAAGCAACAAAGGTACTCCAATCCATAATACAATATTGGATTGAGTATAACGATGAAGCCGATCAAAAAAGAGAGACATGTAATTGACAAATGGTATACCGACCTGTAATATAAAAAAAATGTAACAAGATAAACAAGAGCCCGATCAATTATCGTTGGATGGGATGTTCTTTACGGTAATCGTTAGGAGAACAATTTTCAAATGTTTTAAACACTCTGTTAAAATGAGAGACATTGCTATAACCCACTTTAAAGGCAACTTCAGAAACCTGCAAATCTGTTTGCGCCAATAAACGTTTAGCTTCTACCGTTCTCAGTTTATTTAAGAATTGTTTGAAGTTAAGATTGGTTTTTTCTTTTATCATGGCAGATATTTTCCTCTCCGCAACACCTGTAGCCTCCTGTACATCAATAATAGTAAGCTCTTGCTGGTAGTAATGGGTAGTTAGGTAATCAAACAATACTCTTTCCTCTTCGTTGAAGTAATTGGTTGTTTCTATTTTTTCCTCTTTGAAATTCACTATCGGTACATATTCTATTTTCTTTCGGAATAAAAAGAAGGCAACGATAAGGAAGTATAACATCAAAAAAATAGAAGAATAGAGATAGAAAGAAAACAGGTTGACATGAAAACTCAATTCATCCACTTCTACCGTATCTTCTATACCATTGTTGAGGTTAATGCAATTAGAAAAAGAAAGCTGCGTAACTTTAGAAAAATCAGGTGCCTTAAATTCTTTTTCTGTCGTGTTATTTTCAGTGAACCACCAGTCGGGAGTATACAACTCAGTGTATGGAACTACAATGTCTTTAGACTTGCCGGTTACATTGAGGATGTATTGAGACAAGCTGTAAGTCATCGACTGGTCAGGTTTCGTGTAATCGTCGAGGTAGGCATTCAACACCAATTGTATACGCGAACCATACTTCGCTTTGATGTTCACTTTGATTTCGTTGTAGGCAGATAAATCCAAATAGGCGCTATCCGGCATCAAGTAGCTGACATAAGCAAATTTATATTTATAACCTTCCTTCAGTGTATAACGATAAGCCAATTCATGAGGTGTATCTTTTATTACGCTAATCGTTGACTTACCGCCATGTATACTGTCTGTATAACTGAATATTGGAAAAGACAAAACCGTTCCATTCAGCTTGGGCTGTATGATGTAGAGCGGAGTTTTATATACACATGAAAAATATAAGGCAATGACAAGGAACGGAGACACGACAATAATCGCTCTTTTACACTTCGAAAGTCTTTCTTTTATTTTTTTGAAAAAATTACTTTGTGTTTTCAATTATCTGTATTACGATCTGATCAGATCGTAATATACTTAAAAAAATGATTCGATGGAAAAAGTGAAAGGGGTCGGAAATATTTGCGACCCCTTACTTTAATTGCTTCCCGTTTAAATTATTGGCTGAAGAAGACAATGGTGGGAAAAACTATTTTTTCTCTTCGCCCAACAACTGTTCAACCAACCCTTGTACAAGAGGCCCAACGATCAATATAGCAGGAATCACCACGAGATAAGCCATGGCCCATGACTTCAACCAGATCTTAAAAAAGAAATCGGTAAAACCAATATTGACGGAAATCAATGTAAAGGAGATGATACCTGTGGTGATGATCCCCATGATCATGGCAAAAGCGATTTTGTGTTTCATAATCTTTAACATTTTAATTCAACCGATCTCTTCCTTTAATGAATCCTCAAGAAGACTGACACGTTTTCTTCAGGGTTAAGCAGAACTATTTCGTTGCTTGCCTTAAACCATTCATGGTAGCAAATGCTTCTTCGGGAGAAGACAAATACAATTGGTACATCAACGACGTTTGTCCCACATGGATTTCATAGTGATCGGTTTCTAAGGCATGCAATAATTCCTCTGCTACTTGTTTGGGAGCAATGCCATTGCTACCGCCAATCTCTTTAGAAAACTCTGTGTCTACTAAAGGTGGCATCAACTCAAACACTTTGATGTCGGTTGTTTCCGAAAGAGACAAACTCAAGGTTTGTGTGTAAGAATGTAACGCTGCTTTGCTCGCTGCGTAAGTAGACAACATTTGTCCTGGTACCAAAGCCACAACAGAAGAGACATTCACGATGGCCGCTTCTTTTTGTTTCGCCAAAGCAGGAAGTAATTTTTCTGTCAATCTAATAACAGATAAATAATTCGTCAGCATTTCATGTTGTGCTTTTTCGAATGCCTGAGCTCCAATACCCGGCTTGTATACATAAGCCTGAGCCGCATTGTTCATGACGATGTTCAACTCAGGAAAGTCTTTTTCTAAGCGATTTACTAAACGCGTGACATCTTCTTCGCTGGAAATATCGGCTGCAATGCCTACAGCATTTTTAAGTTGTGCACCAGCTTTGTCGAGTTTTGACTGATCGCGACCGACGATAATGACGCGGTTGTTTTTTTCGCTTAGTAATTTAGCCGTTTCAAATCCAATACCAGAACCTCCTCCAGTAATCAAGACCGTGTTGTTTGACGTTTTCATGTTTTTAGTTTTTTAAATTTAACTTATATATACCGATCGGTATATTATCAAGCAAGAAGTAAAGACGAGAGAAACGGATGCCTTCTTACTAATTATTACCCGTTTTTTTTTATTAAGATGAATTATTTTTCCAGAATAACAGTGATGCCTTGTCCGCCGGCAGCGCAAACAGAAATGAATCCTTTACCAGACCCTTTTTCGTGCAGTAATTTAGCCATCGTGGCCAACACCCGACCACCAGTTGCAGCAAAGGGATGTCCGGCAGGAATACTACTGCCGTGTACATTCAATTTGGAACGATCGATAGTACCTAAGGCCTCACCAAAACCAAACTCCTTCATGAGTTCCGGAGTTTCCCATACTTTCAGCGTGGCGAGCACTTGTGCTGTAAATGCTTCGTGTATCTCATAAAAATCAAATTCTTGTAAAGTCAATCCCGCTTTCTTGAGCATGCGTGTGGCTGCATATACAGGAGCAAGCAATAAATTTTCTTTGTGCTGCACATATTCTACCGCAGCCAATTCTGCATACGTCAAGTATGCCAGTATGGGCAATCCTTTTGCTTTTGCCCATTCTTCACTGGCCAATAACAAACAGGAAGCACCATCTGTCAAAGGCGATGAATTACCGGCTGTAAGCGTGCCATTGAATTTATCAAAAGCAGGTTTTAGTTTTGCCAATTTTTCGATCGAACTATCCGTACGCAAGTTATTATCCCGCTCAAGGCCAAGGTAGGGTGTAATCATGTCTTGGAAGAACCCTTGTTCGTAAGCCTTCGCCATTTTCTGATGACTCTCTAATGCAAACTGATCCTGCGCTTCTCTGCTGATTTTATAATATTTTGCAGTATACTCCGTGTGTCCGCCCATGGACAAGCCCGTACGTACTTCCGCATTGGCAGGCGCTACAGGCGTGAAGTCTTTAAAGCGTAACTTCATCAGGCGACTGATTTTTTCACTGATTGTTTTTGCTCTTCTCACAGCAAGCAATGTTGTTCGCAATTTTTCACCCAAAGCCAACGGCACATTGCTGGAAGAATCCACACCACCGGCTATTCCCACCTCTATTTGGCCCAGTGCAATTTTATTGGCTACATATACGGCTGATTCAATTCCTGTGTCACAAGCCTGTTGTAGATCGCAAGCTGGTGTTCTTGGATCCAACGCTGTGCTGAGTACCACTTCGCGCATGAGATTGAATTCGGTACTGCTTTTGATCACTGCTCCTCCCACTACTTCACCGATCAATTGTCCCTGCAAACCATAACGCTCGATCAATCCGTTCAACGCCGCCACCATCATGTCCTGGTTGCTGGCCTGTGTGTAAGCGGTATTCTGACGCGCGAAAGGAATTCGGTTATAACCAACAATGGCTACTCTGCGTACAGGCTTGTTCGTTTCCATAGTATTTGATTTCTGTTAGCGTTAATTATTTTTTCTTTATACTAATTCCATTCACCACATCTCTGGCGCTATCCAGCACCGTGTGAAGGTAGACAGCATTTTTTGTTGCCTTACCCAACAGAATAGCACCTTCAATCAAAGCCAGCAAGGTCAAGGCCGTTTTATTGACATCCGTATCTACACGAAATTCTTTGGCTTTTATTCCTCCTTTGATGAGATTTGCCAGAGCGCTTTTCCATTGTACCAAACCGTCGGCTGCTTTTTTTCGCAAGCCTTCGTGCGTATCATCTGCTTCCACCGCTGTATTCATCAATGGACATCCTCCTTGTACGAGAAATCCTTTCGTTGTTCCATCGTACATGTCAACGTGCGACAGTAATTTTTCTTTAAACGTTTTACAACTGTTTACACGCTGTGTGATCAATTGCACACGCTGTGCATGGTTGTATTCAAATGCAGCTAGAGCTACCTCTTCTTTGTTTTCAAAATTTCCATAGATGCTTCCTTTCGTAAGCTTCGTGGCTTCTGTTAAATCAGACATCGACGTGCCGGCATAACCTTTCGTATTAAAAATACCTGCGGTAGTTTCAATGATAAATTGACGTGTGGTTTCTGATCTGGGCGTAAATTTCATACCCAAATATACCGATCGGTATTTGATATGCAAATAATTCAGCGACTAATTTTATGATCCTTCATTTTTAGAAATTAAACAGCCTTTTTAGCCAATACACGAATGTCTTTGGGATCGATGATTTTCTTTTCGTAACCTTCTTTTGCTATTTCAATCATGGCCAGTCCTACTTCACGAAGTGTATTGGCGGTATTAGGAAAAAATTTCACCATGACAGGAAACATCCAATTGATGTATCGGTAGAATTTGTGTGCTCTCTTCAGCCCTTCTGTAGGCTTGATGAAACCAGGGCGGAAAGCAAATCCATTTTTAAACAAACCCAAAATATCATTTTCCGTTTTGCCTTTTACTCTAGCCCAATTGGAATTGCCCATTTCCGTGCTGTCCGTTCCAGCTCCTGACACATAACAAAAAGTCATGTCTGGATTAAGTGTACTCAAGGTTTTAGCCATGTGCATGGTTAAGGTATAAGTCAACTTATAATATTCCTCTTTCTTCATGCCTACAGAAGAAACGCCGAGACAAAAGAAGCAGGCATTATAACCACTCAACTGACTTTCAATGCTGGAAAAATTAAAAAAATCTTCGTGTATAATTTCTTTCAGTTTAGGATGTGAAATACCACAAGGCTTTCTGTTGATCACCAATACCGCTTCCACCAATGGATGTAAGAGGCATTCGTGCAACACACCATCACCCACCATGCCTGTGGTGCCTGTAATGATTGCACGTATTTTAGAAGTATTGTTCATAGCTATACCGTTGAGTGTATTCAAATGTAACAAAATCCAGATACTCTTAGTAAAAAAGATTGTCCTTTTACAAAGACGACTTTCGTCCATCTATTTCATTCCTCAGTATGATCTGATTTCTGATCTCTCTTCTTACAAATACTTCGCTGTGAAATCCTGACAAGAATTGTTCCATTGATTAAGCAAGGTTGAACGTCTTTTATTCAAGTCCGCATTGGTCGCATTAAAATCACCTGATGCCTTGTTCATTTCATTGATCAGTTTATTATAAGCATTGATGTCATCGTTGGTTTTATTGTTGTTGGCTTCAAAGGCTTTCTTCCCTTTATCGAATGCTTCTTTCTTGGTTTGAAAATCGATCAGCTTCGCAAATTTTGTATCTGCTTCATCTTTATAAAAATTAATCAATTCAGTTGCTGCCGCACGAATAGAATTGTCGGTACCTCTGAAGGGTTGTACAGCTTTCAACTTGACCTGACATTCTGCGCTGATTTTTGACAAACTTACTTTATTTTGTTCCAGGCCAGCCAGGTCTCCTTTATTCATTGCATCCAGCAAATACAATTCTTGCTTATACGCTTTAAAAAAAATCAAATACACTTCGTTATAATGATCGTAGACTTCATCGGCAATAAGTAATTTTTTTGTGATCTTATCTTTATCTCCTTCCAATATGGTGATGTTGTTCTCTTGTGCAAAAGCATTGTATGTATTGGAAACCTTTTCCGACGAGGCTTCCAACTTGTCGTTTGCGATGGACTTGGCTTTCATGTAAGCTTCCATGGCATCGTACGAACTTTCTGCAATGTCTTCCAGGTCCATGATCTTCGCATAGTCCTGCTCGATCACAATCTTTTGTATTTTCAAATAGGACAACACCGAGTCTTTCAGGTATATTTTTTTATCAAAGACAGGCAAACGATTTACATTTTTTATGGAGGCGTCAATTTGTTGAATCAACTCCATTCTTCTCTTGTTAATCTTACGTGCATTTTGATTGTTGGCCGCCGACTTGGTATAATCCCAGGTGGCTGATTGAATTGACTTAAACTCCACCCCCATCTTGTTCAGGTAATCTAAAGCAGGATTGGTTGTTTGGGCCAGCAGGTTTGTACTTATTATAAAAATAGAAACCCATGCAAAAATTATTTTCATTGTACGTAATTTATGGTTGCGAAATATAATCAGATAAAATATTCAACGTTTCAAAAAGTCTAACATCTCTCTTCAAATCTGCTATTTTAAAGGCGTTGGACTTGGTATATAATTCGTGGTCTTTCAACAGCTTGTTGTAAACAGAAGTATTGGAGATCGGATACGGTGTAAAGGCTACAGGATTGGCTTGTTCCTGATTTTTGAAAAATTTAAACTTCGCATCTTCCCAGGCAAACAATGACTTTGTATTCAATTCCATCGCATGGACATGACAAATGTAAAATGAAATGCTATCGGCCATGGTTTTAAACTTGAATTCCCATTGACCGGCCTGGATTCTTTTTTCTGAATTGATTTTAAGTTGTTTCAACTCTATGGCAGGATTCATGGGCAATTCCAACGCTTTGCTGACCGAGTCAGGTGTCAGGTAGTACAACATTTCTGACTCATGCTCTATGTCCATGAAATCATAAAAACTAGGCAAATGAATATCCGGAATAATTCCAATTGCCTGATGGGTTTTCTTATTTATCATGTAGAATTTACCTACAGTTACGTTGGCATAATACGTATTGGTGTTTTTTGTTTCCGCAATACTGTCCACAGGGTACATACCCTGCATAGTTGCCTTACCAAACGTGGTGTTGCCGACGATGATGGCTCTATGGTATTGTTGCAAGGTACCAGCCAATAATTCAGAAGCAGAGGCGGAATAATTATTGACTAGTATAATCAGCTTGCCATCGTATAAGGTACCTCTGTTCGGATCTTTCAGGTAACGTGGTTTATCTCCTTTCTCCTGCTTGAGAGCAAGTATGCCTTCATCGATAAACAAGCCCGCAATGCCCAACGCTTCGTGCATATAGCCACCACCATTGCCGCGCAAATCAATGATCAGTCCGTCGATGGAATCTTTTTTCAATTGCGAAATCTCTCTGGCCAAATCACTGGCGCTCCCGTTGCCGGTATAACCAGGTTCCGCAGAATAGAAAGAAGGTAATTCGATATAACCCAATCTCTGGTTGTCTTTACGGAAGACATAACCGTTGATGACATTGTCAAACACTTCTGTTTTCGCTTTTGTCAAACGAACTTTCTTTTTTGTACCATCTGTCGTGGTCAGGTAAAAGGTAAGCGTTTTATTTGTCATTCCCTGAAAGGCGCTGTACAACTCTTCATCCGAATCGATACCCACCACATATTTTTTACCACTTTCCAATTCGATCCGATCAATGATGTCTCCCACCTCCATCTGTCTGGAGTTCCAGGCTGCACCACCCGGAATCATTTCTGAAATTTTATATAAATCATTATCTGTTTCTACCATTTCAAAACCAAAGGAATATTCCTCCTTCGATAAATGTGTCAGCCATTCTTGTTTTTCATTGGCATCAAAAAATGCAGAGTGTGGATCATGACGCAAGGTGAGTGCTTTCAAAAATAAATTGAGTAATTCATTCTCTTTATTGATCAGGCCAGCCAGGTAATCGCTTCTTTTCTGAACAATAGAGTTCCATACTTTCTGTGGTTCCAGTGTCACGCCGGCCTCTTTCAATACATATTTCTTTTCTATAAAAAAGTACTTGTAAAATTTCTTATCATACATCATCAAGGCCTTATCGTTGGGCTGCCGAACGATTTCATCAGAACAAGGCAAGACGAATGTTTCTTTCAACTGATCGTCCGACAGGTACGCCAGGGTAATGGTTTTGAGCAGTGAATCGTGTGATTTTATTCTTTTTAAAATAGTTGTTCGCGTGGCAGTATATACCTCACACAACGACACTGCCTTTTCAACTTTCGCATGCAGTGCCATACTATCGGCTACAGAGAAAAGCATTTGCTCAGCATCAATGGACTCTAAATATAAATTGAATATTTCGTGATAAACGGCTGTTGTGTAATTCAAGGGTGCGATGTGTTTCTTATGAAACAAGGCATCTGTTTTTTGTATGGTAACACAAGCACTTTGTTGCGCGACTGTTTGTGAACAAACACTTGTCAAAAAAATAAACAGTCCCAATACGAACTTCATGAAAGAAGGATAACAAGTGATAAACTTTTACATATTAGCCAATAAAAATTGAATTGTCAATGCATGCGTGCCGTCAAATTATACTTGAGGCCATTCGCATTCAATGGCGATCTCCATCTCGCTCACCGGATGATGAAAAATCAGTTTACTCGCATGGAGGGCAATGGCATTGGGCTTGTAGGCAATCGTTGAACCATACAATACATCACCAATGATCGGGCAATCTAAACTTGCCAGTTGCGCGCGGATTTGATGGTACTTGCCGGTATGCAGTTCAATGTTCCACAAACACGTCTGTTCATCGGTCACTTTTGCCACATAACTCAGTTTTGCTTTTTCCGCGTATGGAAATTCATCCGCATGCAACATCGCCTTCTTTTTTTCTTTGCGGTGCCAGTGCTCTATCACGCCCACCAAATCCAGTGGAGCAGCGACAGTGAGTGCCTGGTAATATTTCTTAACTTTTCGCTCTGCAAATTGTTCGCTTAGATTTTTCAGTACACTTTTTTGCTTGGCAAATAAAATAATGCCACTCACAGGACGATCTAAACGGTGGATGTGTTGAGCATACGCTTCTTCTCCTGGAATGACACTTTTTTCCAGGTATTGTTTTACCAGCTGCAATAAATTAGGATGTCCATTCCTGTCCGGCTCTACCATCAAACCATTGGGTTTGTTCAACACCAGAACATATTCGTCTTCTAATAAAATATAATCAGGAATGCGGATGACGATGGACATAAAAAGAGAGCCAGAAATGTATTACTGAACTAAAATAACCAATCTCGCCGCGAGATCCAATGATTCAAAAGATTGTATGTCCGTTATTTTATTTTTTTCAACATGGAATTATTTTTAAGGACTCTTTGTTAAATTAGTGCGCAAACAAAACCCAACAACATGGCAGAATTAACTACACAAGAAAAAGAACACGTTCAAGTGGAACTGGATAAGTTGCACGAAGCAGCAGCAAAAACGACTGACTTTAGCGAAAAATTAGAATTGAAAGATAAGATCCACAACATGCAGATGATCATGAATGGGATCAAGCCTTATGGCTCTATTCAGTATTTCTGCGAAGGATGTGGTTCATAAAAAAAACTCCGATAGAACTATCGGAGTTTTTTTTATGAACCTATCTTTTTTAACTTTTTAAGATCTAAAATGGTAATGGCACTTTTCTCTACAGAGATCAGTTTTTCTTTGATGAAATCACCCGTTACTCTTTCTGTCGCTTCTTTTGAAAGATCGGCCATTGCTGCCATATCAGGTAAAGAAATAGTCATTGGGATTTTTTCTTCTCCGGTACTAATGTATAGTTCATGCAATTCAAGAATAGCAGCGGCCAATTTTTTTCTTTCTACAGTATTGCTGTCGGATGTTATACTCATAGGATTGAAAGATGTAAGACGATGTATTGAAACAGGAGTGTTATAGTCAGTGCCATGCGAAGCACATGCGTATTGTGCAGATAAAACAAGAGTAAGCAATAGGATTCTTTTCATACTGATGACCCATACGATCAAATACTCATTCTAGTTTTATCTATCCGAAAATGCACTTCCATGTTCCTCCACATGTGATCTTATTTCCCTGCATTGTCCATCAAATTCCCATTTATAGGGCGCTAATAAACGCAAATCCCTCAGTTTTAGTGGTACTATTCCCGGAATGATTCTTGAACAAGTAACATCATTGACCACTAAAAAAACCTAACCTTATGAAAAATGCACTAAAAATTCTAGTAGCCGTAATGGCATTTGTTTTTGTTTCCGTTGCAGCCAATGCACAAATCACAAAAGAACACGCGATGTTGAAAGATGGTAAAATGTACATCGTGAAAGTAGATATTGAAACTGCTATGAAAGAAGACATGACGTTGAAAAACGGAACTGTCATCATGATGAACGGTACAGTAAAATGGAAAAATGGGAAATCAGTAAAATTAACTGAAGGTGAAAGAGTAGACATGGAAGGTCACATCTACGACAAAGATAAGAAGATGAAAAAAGCCATGTAACGTTGATCTTCTCTTCAATAAAAAATCCTGGCCTTTACGACCGGGATTTTTTATTGTTGAGGAATAGCCTTACCATGGAAGCTATCAAGCACCGTAGAGACATTTACAATCCGTGGATTTCCTTTATAAAATAAATTACCAATACTGTTGACGCTACCGGTCAGTTTTTGTTTGACGTTCACTTGCACATCACTTGTACCTCCATGGTACACGACACAACTGTCCGTCACCAAATCAAATCCAAAAAATCTACCGAGGTTGGTAGTCCCCACATAGAGGTATGGTGTCTTTCCTGACATGATCCAGTCACCTGTATTTTGTACAGCCACTGTAATGGAACTGTCCACATGAATGTTCTTAAGATTCACCGCAGCATTTTGCCCGGAAATGAATAGTTGTTTCATCGAAAGAGAATCTAGACTTCGTACTCCTCCGCCATTCAAACCAATGCTTAATGTTTTCTTCACACCGATAACCACTTCCCCACCACCGTTGACCATCAGATAACCGCCATAATTGCTCACCTGAGGATCACCCTGTGTTTTACGGATCACACGATTTATACTGTCTTGCTGCAAGGTAATAATAGTAAAACCATTCACTTGCACTGAAGTGACATCCGCATTTCCAAAAGGATATTGGTCATACTTTGGAGGAACATTTTCTTTGGCACCGCAAGACCATAAAAAAACTATAAAAAAGCAGAAAGGTAAAATTCTTTGGATCATTCTCGTCAATTTTGATGGAAAGAATCATGAACCTGTTTTTACGACTATTAAAAAAAATAGTTTCAGAAAATGCCTGTTGTTCAAACACTTCGGCTTGGGTAATAACGGTCTCTTATACCCAAAAAAAATTGCTCCACAAATTCTGTCATCCATTTTCCACAAAAAACACTCAACGCTATACTCAGCGGGAATACAATGTATTTTGCATCTATTTTTAAATACTCCTGAATAACATAAAGAGGCAACTGATCCATGACATGATTCACAAAGGTATGAATGATATAGATGGCATAAGAATACACACCTACCTTACTTAAAAAAGTAACGACACATTTACCGAATAGAGTATTCAATTGATCATTGATAGCCGGAGTAAGTAAAACATGAATTAAAATAATGCTGAAAGAAATATAGACAAACGTAAATCCAATGGTCTTCACAAAAAAGGAATCATTTTCATTTAGGAAAGGAGTGAATGCGAGTAATAGAAAAGCCAATAGTAAAGATGTTGTTTTATAACTCACAAATTTATGTTCCAGATAAACACGTTTGAAATAAAACAGATACGCCACCAATACACCTGCCAATAAAGAATCGATGCGCAAATGAGTCATCGTAAAATTTCTGCTGGTCAAATTAGGCAATGCTATATTTTGTACCACTCTACATACCAAACAAACAATCATGACAAGAAAAACTATTCTTTCAAATCTACCGATACGATCGTAAGATTCTTCTTCATACAGACCGGTCTTTTTCTTATTGGTCACATACCACAATAAAAAAGTCAGTCCAAAATAGAAATGCTCCTCTACTGCCAATGACCAACTCGGAGCGAAAGCATAGCCCCAGCCGTTTACATAGTTCTGAAGAAATACCATGTCAGATAAAAAACGTAGTACATCCAATTGATGATTGAAAATAATAGGGATAAGATAAACGAGATAAAACAAGTAGTACATCGGATAGATTTTAAAACCGCGGCGAATTAAAAACCGAACCGCATCTATCCTTCCAAATTTCTGATGTTCTTTAAACAACAAGCCGGAAACCAAAAAGCCGCTCAACACAAAAAACAAATCTACCCCGATCCATCCTACATTTCTTGTCCATTGAAAAAGATACTGATGGTTGCACAAAACCAAAAGAATGGCAATGCCTCTTAAAAAGTCTAATTCTCTGAGTCTCCCGGTTTGCTTCCCATGCATAAAAATACAGATCTACGTTTTACTAAGATAACTTAAAAATCAGTTTTTTTTATTTCTTCCACTGTGATAAATAAAAAATGTGATTGCGCGCATGAGCGCAATCACATACTATTAAACCCTTTTCTTACTTCCTGAGTATCTGATTAAGCGGTAAATCATCTCCCATGAATCTTGAATAATGGGTCGTAACGATTTTACCATTTTCATCGATTATAAAATCAGCACCCATGCGAAGGACGGAGCCATCCATAGCAAGTTTCTTTGCAAATAATTTTTCTCCTTTTATGATTTTACCCATTGCTCCTCTGAAAAAAGAAGAGAGCAATCCGAACAACGACTTTTCTACGCCATACGCTTTGTACAACTTATTTTCAGGATCAGCAATAAATGTAACAGGATATTTTTCTTGTTGAAGGTATTCCAACATAGTCTCTTTACTCGATTCATAAACCAATACGACCTTGGTATTTTGTTGTTCCAGTGTTTTACTTTCTTTCAATAAGCCATGCACGCGCAAATTGCAGACCGGACAGCCCGCAAAACGCATGAACGAAAGCAATACTTTACTTCCTTTGAGTGATGTCAGGGAAAAGGAATTGCCGTACACATCAGTAGTTTCAATAGACGGAGCAGGGGATTTTTCAGTTAGTCTCATGGTAAATAGGTTATGTTTAGTATTTAATACCCTATACCTTCCACAATCACCCGTTGGGATAAACTTTTTTTCCTTCTCTACGCAATTGCGTCAGACACTTGTATTTTTGATTGTTAAAGGAGTGGTTGTTTCTATACCCCAATTCTTTGATCAGTTCTTCTGAATCATTGTTTTTAAAAAATATGCGGGTAATTAAAACGATGCAATGCTGAGACACCTTATTGATCAACTCTTTCACCCAACCTTCACGTTGTTGTTCCTGCAGTCGGTATTCTTCTATCACATGCACATCTTCTTCGCTTAAAATCTCTTCATACGATTCTATATCCGCATTGATTTTACGGTCGCGTATTTTCTTCAACCAGATATTTTTATTGATGGCGTATACATAGGTCTTTAAAGAACCGTTGAGTTGAAAATTTTCTTTTCGGAGGTTTCGGATCAAGACCAGTACCGTTTCCTGAAAACTATCTTCCGCATCTTCTTTCGTACCGCCATGCTGCAGGATGTACCTGGCCAGGACAGGGAAATACACATCGTACAACTCAATGAAAGCAGTTCTTTCATTGTGCCTCAACGAGGCGAGAAATTCGTCTTCTGTAACAGCGGCCTTCATGATCAAAACTATAAACTTCTATTCTCAATTCATAACTTCCTTTTAAAATCTAATAAAGAATAGATTATCATCCGTTTCAAAAAGCAGAGGCATTGAATCCTTTGATTGTTGATTTTATTTCTTTATTTATACCAATCGCTAAATGCAACAAGTATGGGAAACGAGATCAGTATCAACATCGAACACAACGACAACAACCGTTTGCAATCCTTTTTACGAAGCGTGAAATATCCGCTGGAAGAAGTTCCCTTTGACTGGAGCAGCTGGCAATATGCGGCTCACATTGTGGGAGGTAAAAAATACCACACCTCCACTTTACCTCAACCTGCTATACTCACGGTTTTATTGTGCGACTCCTATGACGATGCCAATGCCATCGGAAAAGCGAATGAAATGCTGGCCAACAGCAGCCATGCACGCTGGGGTCTTAACGGAAGCATCTTATACTTCGTTGAATCAGAAGATGAAGACAAAGTGAGTGAATTGGTAAGTTTGTTTGCAGGGGAGGAATAGATTGACGTGACTTGTTTCAAATAATACTTGAATTCTAGTTATGACAAAAAAAACCTATCAACACAAAACAACGTAGCCTTATTTAACCATGAGGTAATAAAATCTTAATCTTGCAAATCGATTTTATTATAGTAGTATTGATCGGGTATTCAACAGAATTTGTACCGACTCCATATTTCTATTTCCCAACAAAAAACTTCAACACGATGAGCAGCAAAATGAGCACAGCAACCAATGCCTTAAATTGGTTTGAAATTTCAGTGAATGACATCAGCAGAGCGACTGCGTTTTACGAAACGATCTTCGACATTCAACTCATGCCAATGGAAATGATGGGAATGAAAATGGCCATGTTTCCAGCAGACGATGCCAACGGAAAAGTGGGCGGTTCATTGGTGCAAAGTGAGATACACCATCCCAGCGCAACAGGTGCCATCATTTACCTGAATGCCAATCCCGACCTGCAACTGGTGATCGATCGCCTTGCGAAAACAGGCAGTAAAGTAATCCTGCCTAAAACCTTGATCGATGAAAACACTGGATATCTGGCGCTGTTTACCGATACAGAAGGTAACACAATAGGTTTACATTCGACTAAATAATTCCTTCACAACTATTACCAGCGCCGACAGATGTCGGCGCTTTTTTGGCAAAGCAGTTCTATTACGTAGACGTTCCATAAGTCCATCCGGCAGGACATGCCGGTGTTTATTAATTAGTTTTTTATGCTTACATTGAAGGATGACAAAATTAATTTTCATTCTTATACTCATTATTTTTTCTACACTTGCCCATGCGCAAGATTCACTTAAAACAAAAGGCTTCGTATTAAATGTACAAGGCTATCCGGATAGCACAGCCTTTGAACATGACTTTGCCGCAGATAAAGTAAAAGGCTTATGGATCAAAAACTATTTACTGGAAGAAGCCGACTCTTCAGTACGTTACTACCTAAAAGCGAAAAAAGGAAGAGCAAAAATAGAAACTGTGCCGGGAAGTAAACACGCCTTTTACGTTACACCCATTGGTAAGAAATTAAAGAATAAACAAAGACCCTTTATTGAACTGGAAGTTTTATTGGTCATCAGCAAAGACAACATTTATTTCCCCATTAAAAAATCTTCTGATTTAAGATTGCTTGACGAACATAGAAACGTAATAGAGAAAAACGTCAAATGGAAAAATTACAAAGCACTCAAAAAGAGAAATGGCAAGTTGTGGCAGGGCTCACTGTTTTATAATGTGAGGATGGAATGAGTTGAATTGTTTATTTTACACTACGTATACTTTTTCCTGGCCCTACTTTTTTGAAATAGACCTTGCAAAACCTAAGGTCTGTATATTCAAAACTACCGTCCGCAACGATCTCCCTCAATGATGTTCCATTAAACAAAGGTTTCTCCATAGATCCTGGTAGTGCGATGATGCTTACATTCGTCGTGGTCTTCGCCTTTAAATCCTGAATGCTTCGGTTGAATCCAGTAAAATCACCTTGTATGGTTTTGAACTGGCGCATTTGAAAAACTCTTCTATTTAATTCAGGATTCATTTCTGGCAATAAAACAATTTGATGCTGAGTATTCTTTTTTTCCAACAACTCTTTGAGAAGATTCTTTTGAGAATAAGACACCGCTGACTCTGAAAATCTCACTTGCTCTCGCACAATCACTGACCTGCAAAAATAAATACAACCAATCAAAGCGACTACTCTGAAAAAGCGAACATCTTTCAGTAAAAAAATAATCAGAATGATAGGCATACATGCCATATGCCAATAATATCTGGTATCGGAAGTAGGAACCCAAACAGAATCCTTCGCGTAAGACATCATGTCTAAGGCTAAAAGAAACAGAAAATTGCCTACCCAGAAACAAACAAAAAGGATCGAGAATGCAGTGAGTTTTTTATCATTTTTCTTTTTTATAAAGAAGCCAACCACCAGGCAAGACAGAATCTGGAATATAAAACTTTTAGTATCGTCGATGGTAAGCGATGAAATGATAGGCAAAGACAAATGATAATTAGAAAACAATGCCGTAGAAAAATGCATCAGCCAATCCATGGAAAAACTAATATGACTTTTATCTGTATCGTATAAACTAGATGCCTGACCGGCCATGTGTTTATTGATCAATAGTAAGCTCAGGAATACAGTGACCGGTATCAAAGCAAACATCAGCCCATCGATTACAATTTTAAAATAGTGTTGACGTCTGTAATACAATATACAGAGCGATATAGGAAGGATCAGACCAAGTGCTGCAAATCGGAATAGAATCAACAAGGCACAAATCAGGGAAATGAGAAATAGCGTTTTGTAATAATACTTTTCATTTTTGCGATCATTGATCTGTAACAAAAGATAAACGACAACAGGAAAAAGACTCCACAAGAAAAGCGTTGTCTTGCTTGTAAAAGAAGCTCCTAATGTAAAGGCAAGGAACATCATAAATAAGCCAATGCTTTTATAACTGCCATTGACATACACATACAATTTGCACCAAAAGTATACACCCAAAAGTATCGCACACAGCGTGAATAGCTGTATGGAAAGTTCATAAGAACATCCAAAGAGCTCATTCATCATAACCAAATATCCAGAAAACCCAATAGGCCATCCGGTAACCCAAGTCTGTTGTGTCGTTAACCAATCGTGTGAAATGGATGGAATGGTATACCCAAATCCATTTTGCAGGTAATGCGCTCCCACCATCTGGATGGATTCATCAAAATCCGTTTGATAGGGAGAAATAAGAAATAAAGAAAGTATCAAAAGAATGGTAAGCGAAGAAACGACTACCATTAGTTTATCCATCCAATCAATCTTCATTTTTTAATTTTTTTAATATAACAGAGTTTTGTTCCGCTATTAAACCAATCAAAAAAGATTGTACTCCACTGATGATAAAAAAGGAACCTCCCACAGACAAGCCTCGTCCATCCAACAATATGGGAATAGACCATGTCATTCCGAAAACAACCAATAGAATAGAGATAGGAAGAAAAATGCGTATCGGGTTAAAATACATGACAATATTTATCACCTCGTAAATCGTTTGAAAAACTGTTTGGATACCAATGGTACTTTTACCGCCTAACCGTTGCCTGATGCTGATCGGTTCTTCCGTTACCAAAAATCTATCGTTGACCAGCATGAGCGTAATGACATCAGAGAATGCCATTCCGTTCGGACACAGGTTCAGGTATTTTTTTACAATGCTTGTTTTATAAATTTTCATTCCGGAATTAATGTCGTGTATCGCAACATCCGAAATCAGAATTTTTGTAATGGTACGAATGAAAAATTTACCTATTGATCTGACCTTTGATAATTCTTTTCCTCTTCTTCCTACAATCATGTCCGCATCCAAATCCTGTATGGCACGGTATAATTTCAGCACGTCTTCCACCGCGTGTTGCCCGTCTGCATCGATGGTAATGACATACTCTGTGTCGGAAGCTTTTATACCTGACTTCAATGCCCCACCATATCCTCTATTTACTTTATGATGAATAACTTTTACGCTGTCTCCATCTTCGTAACGGTTCAATAGTTGCTGCGTACGATCCTTTGAACCGTCATTGACAATGCGTAAATAAAAATTGTTCTCCTTTACAAATGCAACGAGTGAAGGAAAAACTTGATCTATATTAGACTCCTCGTTATAGCAAGGCACAACTATGGTCAGCATCTATTCTTCGGTTAACTTAATAAATATAGACAAGACCACATTAAAAAACAACCGGTTCTAAAGCTGTTCTGACAACTTTAACACGCAACCCTTTATCCGTTTTTCTCATAAAAAATCCCGTAGCATCAGCTACGGGATTTTTTATTTCATGCTATATGTAACGTCGATTAAAACACATCGATAACAAATTGCTTGCTGGTAGTTTTTTTTTCTCTCAGTTCTGCCAGTTTACTATTGGTAACAAAAACCTTTCCTTTCTTGGAAACCGCAACAGTGGTAGGCGTAAGGTCTGTACCTGTTTCTTCTTTTACAACCTCTGCACTTTGCCAGTGATCTTTCGTACGCAAGTAGGCCGTTTTGTTAAAACGATTTCTCACGACAACCAACTCATTTGGATTAACAAAATAAAGGCCGTCACCCCATACCAGCGGTTCTGCCAATTTCACTTTCTCAACATGCGATGGATCTTTTACAGATACTTTCAACAACTCTCCTGACACAGATTTAATCACGAGCAAAAAAACCTCTTCGTGCCATACGATACCGTTCAAACCAATGGTAGCAGAGTCCGGTTTAAAAAGTGGTGATTGTGCAAAAAGAGATTTCTTTTTTTGCTTGTCCACTTTATAAATAACATGTGCATAGGAATCGGTCACATACACGTTACCGGATTTATCAAGGGTCAGGTCATTGGCAAAGTTCTTTCCTGGTGCCAGATCAGCCAGTTCAATGATGTCTTCTACTTTAGACGTGGCAGGATTGACAATAGCTACTTGTGCTATTTTAAATTGCTTATCAGCATTGGTTTTAGAAGACAAACCGATGTCGCTGTTAGCCGCATACAATTTTCCATTCACAGGATTGAATTTAATACCTACCGTAGAAATCAAGCGTGGATCGCCGCACACCACTTTACTCTGGCCTCTCTGATCAACAGATACGATCTTACCTGTTGCCATAGACGTGAGGTAAATCAATTCTTTCTGGTCATCATAAGTAATGCCCTCCGGATATAATTTTTCCGATTCAAAGACAATACGCTCGCCAGACTGATGACGAATAAACGAAAACAAAACACCGGCTACGGTGATCACAAAAGCGGTGGTGAGGAGGAATGATTTCATAGCGATTAATTTATGGATGTCATTCAAACTAATCTTTTCAAAAATGTTTTGCAATAATTGAGGAGGGAATTTGGTGAGGATGCCACTAGTAATAATGCGACTTAACATTAAGGCATAAGAAAAATGTCAATCAATAACTTATTGTTTTGTTTCCATCTCAACCATCCCACCAATGGCTCCTTACATTCTTTAATATAAGAGTAACAAGGTTCCCCTTCATGGTCATTGTTTTCATTGTTATAGAAACAATCATATTTCACCTTTGCCCAATCACCTTCAACTTTCATAGGGCAAAACAACTCATGTCCTTTTGGTAAAGCCAATGATTCTGAATGAACATTAGGTAACTTATGCAAAGATAAAATTGGTTCATTCGGATTTTCTTCTGGCAATATCCGTCTAATGCCAAAGGATTCTAATATATAATCTTCCCATGTTTTGAAAGCATACGACTTAGGTAAATATTTTACTTCATCGTAATTGATCAATACTTTGTAGGAGAGAGCCGTTTCATCTAGGCACACAAAATGCATGATGCCATAATCTGGTTTGAAAAATTTACAACATATTTTTTTTCTTTTCACATCACCTGAGTTCATATCACAGTTCATGAATTCATTGAGTAGTGAGCTATCCTCATACAAAACCAATTTCTCCGGTGCAATCACAAGACCTATTCCTAAAGAAGATGTTTTTTCATCAAATGCACAATAATCTTCAAAAGAATCTGATATAGTCTTTATTCGTTGCATTTCGGTTGGTGTTTGAGGACTTACATCATCTGTCTTACTACTGTCACCTTGTATGGCTATCTCTTGAATCGAGTTATTATTTTCTTCGCAAGAAAATAATAAACTAAAACCTAGAAAGAGTAAAAAGTATTTTCTCATAGCTTTTTGCATCTAATAGTTTAAAAAATATTGTGGTATGGATCGGAGATCCATATGTACTGCAGTACTTCTATTTATTTTTATAAAGAGGCGCGGATGATCCTGCGGAACATCCGCGCCAGATATGTTGGATTGAAAATGTAAAATTTAATACCCTTTTTGAATAATTTCTCTTAATCTATTTAAATCACTTGGATCACTTAATCTGTGAATCATACTATGACAATTACTGCATAGCACTACAAAATCAGTTTGAAGATTAATTTCAAATTTTCCTATACCTAATGTAGAAATTGGTTTAAGATGGTGTGCTTCTATAAATTCAAAACCTAAATCATGATATTTCGAATTAAAATCAAAATCACAAGCTTCGCAAATATACCCTTTAACTTTTTTCACCTGTTTAGCGATAGATGAATTTCTTTCTATTCTAAAATGAAGTCTGTATTGTTTTTTCTCTATCGCAGTTAATTGTTTTTCTTCACTGAGTTGAGTATCATTGAATGTTAACTCTTCGTATAATTTCAAGAAGTGGAATATATCTAATCTTAGTTTTTCAGAACTGGGTAATTCTTCTAATGGATAATATTTTGCAATAATGTTTCCTGCTTCATAAAGTTTAGCATTTAGCCCATCTGAGCTCAAATCTATATCTAGGAGATCTTTGGGATCAATATCTAATTTTGCCCGAAAGTCTTCCGCACGCAACTTTAATACTTTCTTTGTATCCTTTTTATAATTTTCTTTTACAATAGTCACTCCTTGATTAAGCGACAGATAAACGCCAGACATATCTGCCTTAAATAAGAAAACCGGATAGTAACCTGATTGAACAGAATCTGTAATCAAAGTGTCTAGAATGGCTATCCAGGGACACTCCGCCCAGTTGCCCATACCAGGAGAACCTACAACTTTATATCTTGTTTTGTCAACTATTATTGATTCTATCTCCTTAGGAAATTCATTCCTTAATTTATCAGCAAGAATATTACCAGCAAACGTAGTTTGTTTAGCGGATAAATATTCGGTGAGTGGTTCTCTTAATATATTGTTCATCTAAAACTTAATTGTTAAACTAGATATTCAACTATTATATACAAAAAAGCCCCACTTCTCAGCAGGGCTTTTCAAAATATCATTTAAACTAACTATTAACCATTCAACGCTTCCGCCCCACCAACGATCTCGAGGATCTCTTTGGTAATCGCAGCCTGACGGGAACGGTTGTAAATCAATTTCAATTCCTTTAACAATTCTTTTGCGTTGTCTGTGGCTTTGTCCATCGCGCTCATACGAGCACCGTTTTCTGAAGCGTAAGACTCCAACAAGTATTTGTAAAATTTGATCTTCAATGATTTTGGAATCAACTCTTCCACGATTTCTTCTTTCGTTGGTTCGAAGATGTAATCGGTAGAAGAAGTAGATGTCGCAGAAGCTGCAGGTGCAACGATCGGCAGGAATTGTTCGGTGCGAACAATCTGCGTCGCTACGTTTTTGAATTCGTTGTAGACAACCACTACTTTATCGTAGTAAGCGCTTACGTAACGCTCCATGATCCACTCTGCCGCAGGGCGAGCGGTATCAAACGTCAGGTTGCTGAACGCTGTAACGTAATCACCGTTGATGGCATTTACATCTTTGCGTCTGGTCAACGATTCAAAACCTTTTTTACCCAAAGCCACGAACTCTACATTTCCCATCGCAAACAAAGCCGCATGGTTCGTATTGATGTAGTTGTTCACGCCTTTGATGATGTTGGCGTTGAAAGCACCGGCCAATCCTCTGTCAGAAGTGATGGTCACGATCAAAACTCTCTTCACTTCTCTTTCGGAAGCGTAGATGTTGTCGCTCGCGTCTTCCAGAGAAGCAGACAAGTTGGACAAGATAGCGTCCAGCTTCTCCGCATAAGGTCTGATGCGGGTGATATTATCCTGCGCTCTTCTTAGCTTTGCTGCCGCTACCATTTTCATGGCTTTGGTGATCTGCTGTGTAGAGTTTACAGATACAATTCGGTTTCTTACTTCTTTTAAATTAGCCATAGAACTAATTAATATTTTTTAGCCAAATCAACGGCAACAGATTTCAATGTAGAAGTGATTTTATCGTCCAACTTACCAGCTCTCAAATCGTTCAACACATCTTTATGTGTAGCTCTTAAGAACGCAGTAAATTCTTTTTCGAACTCACGGATTTTTTCAACCGGTACGTTATCCAATCCACCGACAGTAGACACGTAGATGATCGCCACTTGTTCTTCCACTGGAACCGGAGCGTTTACCGGTTGTTTCAGAATTTCCAAGTTTTTACGTCCACGTTCAATCGTCAATTTAGTAGATGCATCCAGGTCAGAACCGAATTTAGCAAACGCTTCCAATTCTCTGAATTGTGCCTGATCCAATTTCAAGGTACCAGCTACTTTCTTCATCGACTTGATCTGAGCGTTACCACCCACACGGGATACAGAGATACCCACGTTGATCGCCGGACGAACACCTGAGTTGAACAAGTTTGTTTCCAGGAAGATCTGACCGTCTGTAATAGAAATTACGTTGGTAGGAATATAAGCAGAAACGTCACCCGCTTGTGTTTCAATGATTGGAAGGGCAGTCAATGAACCACCACCTTTCACGATACCTTTGATAGAAGCAGGCAAGTCATTCATCTTAGAAGCGATTTCATCTGACTTGTTGATTTTCGCAGCACGCTCTAGCAAACGGCTGTGCAAGTAGAACACGTCACCAGGATATGCTTCACGTCCCGGAGGTCTTCTCAATAGAAGAGATACTTCACGGTAAGCTACTGCTTGCTTAGACAAATCGTCATACACAACCAATGCCGGACGACCTGAGTCACGGAAGAATTCACCGATAGCAGCACCCGTAAACGGAGCGTAGAATTGCATCGGAGCTGGATCTGAAGCAGCAGAAGAAACCACTACTGTATAAGCCATAGCACCCGCTTTCTCCAGCATGTTGACTACGGTAGCTACTGTACTTGCTTTTTGACCTACGGCAACGTAGATGCAATATACAGGTTCGCCTTTGTCATAAAATTCTTTTTGATTGATGATTGCATCGATCGCCACAGTAGACTTTCCAGTCTGACGGTCACCGATGATCAACTCACGTTGACCTCTACCGATCGGAATCATAGAGTCAATCGCTTTGATACCCGTTTGCAATGGTTCGTTTACCGGCTGACGGAAGATTACTCCGGGAGCTTTTCTTTCCAATGGCATTTCGTACAACGTACCAGCGATAGGACCTTTACCATCGATGGGGTTACCCAATGTATCTACCACACGGCCCAACAATCCGTCACCTGCTTTAACGTAAGCAATTTGATTGGTTCTTCTCACGGTATCACCTTCTTTGATACCTGCTGAATCACCCAACAATACTGCACCTACGTTGTCCTCTTCAAGATTCAGCACCAATGCTTTCAATCCGTTTTCGAATTCAAGCAATTCACCTGACTGAGCTTTAGAAAGTCCGTAAATACGAGCTACACCGTCACCGATTTGTAGTACAGTACCTACTTCTTCGAGTTCAGCTTCAGTTTTAAAGTTGGATAGTTGCTGTCTTAAGATTGCAGAAACTTCATCCGGTCTAACGTCTACCATGATTATAGTTGAGGAGTATATGAGTTATCGTTTAATTTACTTTTCAGGCGAGTCAATTTACGTTGGATCGACTCATCAATCATTCTGTCTCCTATCTGAAGGATGTAGCCACCCATGATAGAAGGTTTTACTGTTTCTGTCAGTTCCACTTTTTTACCGGTCTTCTTCGTTACCAGGTTGATGAACTGTGCACGTTGGTCATCCTGTAGAGGATAAGCCGTAGTAACTTCCGCCAACTCAATGCCTTTGTTGATGCGGTACAAAGCAGCAAACTCATGTGCCATAGACACCAAAAATGCTTCTCTTTGTTTTTGCGTGATCAACACAAACATCGCCATCGTCAAGTCATTTACTTTCCCCTTGAACAATTGCTCAAGGATCGCTTTTTTCTTTGGATGAGGAATGATGGGATTTCTCATCACACGCACAAACTCAGGGCTTGCATCGCATACCGCAAGAAAATACGTCATGTCCTTTTCTACCTGATCCAATACGTTTCTTTCTATTGCTAATTCAAGCAAAGACTTGGCGTATCGTGATCCTACTCTTGATTCGTTCATTGTTGTAAGAAGAGATTAGTTAAGTGTTGATTCTTTCAAATATTCAGACACCAATGCTTTTTGCGCGTCGTTGTCTTTCAATTCTCTCTTCAATATTTTTTCAGCAACTTCCAGGGCGATATTTACCGCGTAGTTTTTCACTTCAGCCAACGCTGCATTTTTTTCTGATTCGATTCCTCTGCGTGCATTTTCCAATAACAGCGCACCTTCTTTCGTCGCTTTGTCTTTGGCTTCGTTCAACAGGTTGTTAGCAACCGTCTGTGCATCGCGTAGCATTTTATCTCTTTGCAATCTCGCTTCCTGCAACAACGCTTCGTTCGCTGCTTTCAAAGAGGCCATCTCCGCTTTGGCTTGCTGTGCAGCTTCCAACGCTTCCGTGATGCTGTCTTCTCTTTCTTTCAAAGAACTCATGATAGGTCCCCAGGCAAATTTGCCTAAGATGAACAATACAATCGCGAAAGTGATCGTCTGCCAGAAGAATAAACCGAAATCAGGTGTAATTAAATTCATAGTGTGGGCTATTAATTTTGTAATGTTGTTAGCGGGTGTTTAACGTTCCGTTTTTAGTTTATCAATTATCCCTGAAGGCCTAATGCCTGTCAGGGATAATCAATGTTTTGTGTAAGCTTGAAATTAAGCTCTGAAAGAGATCAACAAACAAACTACGACAGCAAATAGAGCAACTCCTTCAATCAAGGCAGCTGAAATAAGCATTGCTGTTTGGATTTTGTTCGTTTCAGATGGTTGTCTTGCGATAGACTCTACAGCAGAACCACCAATTTTACCGATACCTACACCAGCACCCAATACTGCAATACCAGCACCGATACCTGCGCCCATCACGGCGATACTTGAATCAAGAAATAATTGACCTAACATAATTAAACTATTAAACGGGTTAAACAAATAAACTTTTTAATCTTTTTCGGAGCGCACTAATGACTAGTGAGCGGCTTCATGGCCTTGAGCGTGATCTTCATCGTGCTCGTGTGCATGAACAGCGGACCCGAAGTACAGAGCGGTAAGCAACGTAAATACATACGCTTGCAAAATCGCAACGAACAACTCGAGAATGCTAATGAATAAAGCGAATGGAACACCGAAGGCTGCAACAGCAATCGTTTTGAAGATGAATACAAGACCCAAAAAACTCAATACGATGATGTGACCTGCTGTGATGTTAGCAAACAATCGGATCATCAAAGAGAACGGCTTGGTGAACATACCGATCACTTCCAACGGAAGAATGATGATGCGCAATGGAAGCGGCACACCTGGTGTCCACAAGATGTGAGCCCAATAGTATTTGTTGGCTGTTAATGTTGTGATGACAAAAGTAGCAAGCGCTAAAAACAACGTGAAGGTGATGTTTCCAGAAACGTTTGCACCAGCTGGGATAAGACCCAATAAGTTATTGAACCAGATGAAGAAGAAAATCGTCAACAGGTAAGGCATGAATTTCTCATACTTAGGACCGATCATACTTTTGGCCACATCATCTCTGATGTAAAGGATGATCGGTTCGAAAAAGGATTGTGCACCTTTAGGAGCAAGACCTTTACGTTTCTTATAAGAACCAGCAATCGAAAGGAACAAGACCAACAACAAGACTGCACTTAGCATCATCGAAGCCACGTTCTTTGTAATCGATACATTATATAAGTGTACGCTTTCGTCTACTTTACCTGCTGCGTCCACAGCTATAATGTGGTTATGCTCTAGTTGGTAACCGTTATAGGTTTCTGTTTCATTGTGAAAATTGGAAGAAGAAAAAATAGCCAATCCTCTTTGAGAAGAATATAAAATAACTGGCAAAGGAATGGAGTAATGATGTCCGTCAATGCTCACAATATGCCAATCTGGAGCATCTGTGATGTGGTGCTGGATCATTTCACCAGGATTGAAGACTTCCTCTTTCCCTTCGTCATTTTCGTGAACATCAGTATTAGCGAATAACTGATTGGATTGGAATAAAACAACGAGGACGAGGATCGTTGAAAGCAGAAGTTTATGAATGTTTGTTGCCATTTTTCTCGGAATCGGGTCGCAAGTTAGTCAATAAGTAATAGATTTCAAATCCGGTATAAGCAAAATATGCGACAATAAAATTAATAACGAATACTTCCTGTTTATCAGATAGATACAATACAAATATCAATAAAAAAAACAAGGCGGCGAGCATACGAATTGTCATAGAACCCATGAAATACAAATGAAAGTCATTACGCTTAGACAACCCTTTTGATGTCAGCAAATGAGAGATCAAAGTAATGATCACGGAATAAGCCTGAATCCACCAGTAAAAGGGCGAAATATAGTTGGGTTTGCCCAATTGAACCAAAAGGATCTGCGCCACATAAAACAAAAGCAGCAAAACCACTACACCAATGTAAAAGCTATTTTTTGTTCTGTTCATTCATCAACGATTTTATGACCCGATACATGCTGCCTACCAAAGCAAAGAGCATGAGAAAGATGGTAAAGAGGCCTTTCTCTACCCCATATTTGTTGTCTAGCCAACGACCCAGCCAGGCGGCGAGACAGAGTACTACGACCAACTCCACGCCCAGACTGGAGTATTTCATGAGGGCACTGGGAGTTTTGATGTTTTTATCGCTCATCGCAGATTGGATTACGATGCAAAATTAGCAAATAAAAAACAGACTCTTGTCTTTTAATTTCCATTTCTAAAAGCCTTGATTTAAAACGCCACAGGCCTTCAAGATGAAATAAAAATAGCTTAATTTGCGTTAGGTAATATCATTTACTCCATACAGCATTTGTTAATTTTAAACCGGTTGTTTTTCCCAGCAAAATATCACTTCCTAAAGCATCGTGGCACTACCCTTCTTGCATGGGGTATGTTAGCAACAATTGCGATGTGGCTGACTTCTTGTACTCAAAATAGCAATTCGCGCGTAGCCATTACCTATCATAATTTACTGGCGAGAGACAATGCATTTTTCCTGGCAAGGGAACGCATGAAAGACGTAGAAAAGCAAGTCTATGCCCAACGCACAGACAACTTCAACGAAGTGCTGAACGTTATTCCTCCTTTTGACAGCACCAAAACCAAGGCCATTACTCCGTTGGATGACATCATCAAAAAAGCATCCATGCCCATTCGCCGTCATAAAAACAGTGTGTATGTAGACGACTCCTATGTATTGGTAGGTCGATGCCGCATGTACAAAGCAGATTTCAAACTCGGAATGGAAACGTATAAATTCGTGAACCATACGACAAAAGATAACGAAGTGAAAGCAGAAGCCATGATCTACCTCATGCGTGCTTACATGGCACAAAACGAATGGGACAATGCCTTTACCGTTTCAGAATACATTTCAGAAAAATTGAAACCTCGTCTCCGAAAAAACAAACGTGAATTCTATCTCACGAGAGCGCAATACTACAGGCACTTTGAGCAATACGATAAATGCGCAGAAAACCTGACACTGGCTTTGCCTCAGATCAGAAAGAAAGACCCCAAATCACGTACGCATTTTATTCTTGGTCAAATCTATCAAGATAAAGGCATAGATTCTTTGGCTTATAAAAATTACAGAAAGGTATTGAAACTGAATCCTGCTTATGAGTTCTCCTTCTACACAAGGCTCTACATGACGCAAGTAGGCCACTTCAACAAAAAGGATAAAAAAACAGTAGATAAATATTTTAAAAATTTACTCTCCGACGACAAGAACCTGGAATACAAAGACAAGATCTACTACGAGATGGCAAAGTATGAGATCAAACAAAAAAATTATACCAAAGGCGAAGAGTATTTTAAAAAAGCATTGCAAAACAAAGGTTCTAATAAATACCAGACAGCAACTTCTTACCTCGCATTAGGAGAATTGTATTTTGACAAACTCAATAATTACAAACTGGCAAAAATTTATTACGACAGTGCCGTCATCAACTGGGATCCCAAAGATAAGCGTTACAAAGAAATTTCTAAACGTCAAAAAATCCTGACGGAACTGTCTGAACAAACGGACATCATTCAGCGCAACGACAGTTTACTGGCCCTTGCAGCAATGGACACTGTGGCGTTGAATAAATTCATTGACAAAGCCATAGCAAGAGACATCGCTGAAGCCAAGCGTAAAGCCGACGAAGAAAAGAAAAGAAAAAAGAAACAGGAGGATGGTGATTTTACGTTCACAGGATTACCAATAGATGCTAACGCTTCTCCAACTGCGACATTCTATTTTTCAAATACGGCACAAGTCAGTGATGGCTATACCAAGTTTACGCAAACATGGGGTAAGCGTAAACTAGAAGATAACTGGAGACGTTCAAGAAAAGAAACTCCTATGGAATTTAAAAATGATACCTCCTCTACTAGCGACACCTCAAAAGTAGCAGGTAAAGCATTCGATGAAGACGATGAAAAAGCGGATACAGTACAAGCTCCTAAAATTGATCGCAACGCCTATACTAAAAACATTCCATTCACTGCCGACGCAAAATTAAAAGCCAACACGGAAGTCAAAGATGCCATGTATAAACTGGGCAAAATATACGACTTCAAATTATACCTTAAAGACAGTACCATTAAAACATTTAAAACACAGATAAAGCGTTATCCTGAAAATGATCATGAGCCGGAAGAACTCTATCTCATGTACCTTATTGCAAAAGAAAAACCAGATGCTAAATTATTGGCCTCTACCAGCAAAGACCTTCATTCCAATTATCCAAACTCTCCTTATACCAAGTTAATTGACAATCCCAATTACCTGATTGAAAATAAAACCAATAGTAAAAAAGCAGCGGGCCTATACAAAGAAGCATATAAACTGTATAATGTGAAGGACACGCTTTCTGTCGATTCTCTCATCGCCTCTTATTATACTACTTATACGGATGGCACCAGCATAGACGATAAGTTTGCCATGTTGAAGATTTTAAATCAGCTGAATAAAAAAGGCAACCGTAAACCACTTGCCGATAGCCTGGACCTTTTCATTGAAGATTACAAAACAAGTAATCTCGTGAGCTATGCAGAAACTATTCGCGATCAAATTACGGGTAAGAAAACAGATAAGACAAAAGACGCATTGAAAACACTTCCTCCGAAAGAGGATGCTCCAAAAGATACGCCTCAAGGCAACATACCTCTTTCTCCTTTAGAAGAAAAAGGTAAATCACCCGATGGTCTTTTGAATCCTCCTGCCGACACTAAATAACAGTTAACATTACCTACATGAAAAAGAGTAGCATCATTAAAAAAATAGTTTGGAGTTCATGGATTGTTTTCTCCGCTGCCATACTATTTACTGTTACCTACGTATACATTGTGTCTATTGATCTCTTCGGACTATTCGGTCCCATGGTAGACATACAAACACTGGAAAATCCGAAACACGAATACGCCTCCGAATTATATACAGAAGACATGATCATTCTGGGGAAATATTTTCGTGAAAACAGAACACCCGTTCAATACGAAGACATCTCTCCTAACATGATCAATGCACTGTTAGCGACAGAAGACATTCGCTTTGAAGAACATTCAGGTATAGACATGATGGGCACTGTAGCCATCGGTTGGTATTTACTTAAAGGAGATAAAAGAGGATCCAGTACAATCTCACAACAGCTCGCAAAAAATTTATTTGATACACGCAGCGCGCAATACGAAGGTCTCCTCGCCAAGAAAAATGGTAAGATCAAAGTCATCATCAACAAAACAAAAGAGTGGATGACAGCCATCACGCTGGAAAAATCATACACGAAAAAAGAGATCATGACCATGTACCTGAATACGGTTGATTTCGGAAGCAATGCTTACGGAATCAAAGTAGCCAGCAAAACTTTTTTTAGAACCACACCAGATAGCTTGAAGCTTAATGAAGCAGCGATGCTGGTAGGTGTGCTAAAAGCACCTTCTCTATTCAGTCCTGTTTATAATCCTGATCTGGCTTTGAACAGAAGAAATACAGTACTTGAACAAATGCAGAAATACAAGTTCATCACGGCTGCGCAATGCGACTCTGTCAAAGCTTCTCCTCTAGCACTTAATTACGAAGTAGAAAATCACAACAAAGGATTAGCCACTTACTTTAGAAGTCATATCAATGCGTATCTCATCAAATGGTGTAAAGAAAGAGGTTTGGATTTATACGCCGATGGATTAAGAATTTATACGACCATTGATTCGCGCATCCAAAAACATGCGGAAGAGGCAGTCAGTGAACACATGAAAGTCTTACAGAAAAAATTCTTCGCCTTCTGGAAAGGGCGTACGCCGTGGAGAGACGAAGAGATGAAGGAAATCCCAAACTTCATTGAAAATGCTGCTAAGAAATCGGATCGCTACGTCCAACTAAAAATGGCTTACGGCGATGACGAAGAAGCCATCAAATTGCACATGAATAGAAAAATTCCGATGAGAATTTTTTCATGGAACGGAGAAATCGATACACTCATGAGTCCGATGGATTCTATTCGATACTACAAACACTTCTTGCAAGCAGGATTCATGGCAATGGATCCGTTGAACGGTCACATCAAAGCATGGGTAGGAGGAATTGATCATAAACATTTCAAATACGATCATGTGAAACAAGGCAAGCGTCAACCTGGTTCTACATTCAAACCATTTGTATACGCCAGTGCACTCGATCTCGGCTATTCACCTTGCTTTGAAGTAGCAGATTTACCAGTTACATTTGAAACAGCAGATGAAAATAAAACATGGACTCCGCAAAACAGTGACGGTGTTTATTCAGGACAAAACTTTACGCTGCGTAAAGCCATGGCCAACTCCATAAATTCTGTCACAGCAAATCTTGTGAAAAGATTAGGTCCTGAAACCATTGTACAATATGCCAAGCGTATCGGTATACAAAGTCCGATCGAAGCTGTACCTGCTATATGCCTAGGGGTATTTGAT
Organism: Chitinophagaceae bacterium; assembly: GCA_028288365.1. Lineage (GTDB taxonomy): Bacteria > Bacteroidota > Bacteroidia > Cytophagales > Cytophagaceae > JACMQM01. The sequence continues at coordinate 37,730 of JAQBNU010000058.1, forward strand.
GTATCTGTATACGAAATGGTCGGAGCCTACAGTACCTTTGTCAACCATGGCGTATGGACTGAACCATTTTTCATTCAACGCATTGAAGACCGCAATGGAAATGTCCTACAAGATTTCATTCCTAAAACAGTGGAGGCACTCAATGAAGAAAGTGCGTACCTCATGGTACACATGTTGCGTGGAGCCACAGAGGAAAAAGGAGGAACTGCATTGGGCTTAAACAAATGGGGCTTACTCTGGAATGGCGGTGAAATCGGAGGTAAAACAGGAACCACACAAAATTATTCTGATGGATGGTTCATGGGTGTCACTCCACACCTCACGTCTGGCGCATGGGTTGGTGGTGATGACCGAAGCATTCATTTCCGTCTCATGGATGATGGACAAGGTGCGCGTATGGCAATGCCTATATGGGCGATCTTCATGAACAAAGTATATGGAGATCCCAACACCGGTATCAAACAGGAAAAATTTCCTCGCCCGTCAAAACCATTGTCCGTTGAAATCAATTGCCAAACGTATCAACAACGAAACATGCAGTATTCTGATTCCACCATGTATCAAGGCGCCGGCAAAAATCAGGACCTTCCTAAAGACTCGTACTAACGAATGCTGATTAGAAATAAAGAGGAGCTTAAAACAATCATTCGCAGTATTCCTTCTGATCCGGGAGTATACAAATATTTCAATAAGGAAAATGAACTGATCTACATTGGTAAAGCAAAACATTTAAGAAAAAGAGTTACCAGTTATTTTTTAGATCTCAAAAACAAAGACCGCAAAACACAACGACTGGTCAGCCAGATCAGTCGCATTGAGTTTACCGTTGTCACTACAGAATACGAAGCATTGTTGCTGGAGAACAATCTCATCAAAGCATTCAAGCCTAAGTACAATATTTTATTACGCGACGATAAAAGTTTTCCTTTTATCTGTATTCCTGACGAATCTTTTCCTCGTCTCTTAACTACACGTAGACCTGAACTCTACAAGAAAGCAAAGTTCTTCGGACCTTACACTTCCGTTGGAACGATGAATGACCTCGTTGATTCTTTACGTAAAATATTCAAGCTCCGCACTTGTGATTTGAATTTATCGGCACACAATATCATGTCCAATAAATACAAAGTTTGCTTGGAATACCATGTTGGCAATTGCACCGGACCATGTGTAGCTTATGAAACAAAAGAAGCTTACCAGGAAAAAATAAAACAGATCATGCATATCCTCAAAGGGAATTATGGGTTGGCGAAAGACTTTCTATACCAACAAATGACAGAAGCCGCTACCCGTCTGCGTTTCGAAGAGGCCGATGGCTTCAAGCAATCGTTGCATAAAATAAATTTATTAGAACAAAAATCAGTTATCCTTAACCCTGATCTTGGCAACCTCATCGTATTGGGAATATTAAGTAACGAGGTGAAAGCTACCGTGAGTGTAATACACGTACAATACGGTACCATCGTACAAACCTACAACGTAGACATTAAGAAGAAGCTCCATGAAAGCGATGAAGAAATACTTTTTCATGCTTATCTAAAAGCCATTCAAAATCTTCCTGCAGATGAAAATAAAGACATAACAATCATCAGTAACATTACCCCATTATGGATCAAAGACATTGGCTACGATTGGCAAGTACCTAAGATAGGAGACAAACGAAAGATCTTAGATATTGCACTTAAAAATGCATTCATAGAACTGAACAAACGAATAGAAGTCGATTCCAACAAACGCTACACACAGGCTGTTGAAGTTTTGCAAAAGGAATTAAGCTTGAAAGAATTACCATTGCACATTGAATGTTTTGACAACTCTAACATACAAGGCACGAATCCCGTGGCTTCTATGGTTTGTTTCAAGAATGGGAAACCCAGTAAAAGAGATTACCGTCATTTCAATATTAAAACGGTAGAAGGACCAGACGACTTTGCTTCTATGAAAGAAGTGGTAGGAAGACGCTATAAAAGACTATTGGAAGAGCAATCCCCTCTTCCCACTCTTATTGTTATAGATGGAGGAAAGGGTCAGCTCAATGCCGCTATAGAAGCACTACGTGAAGTAGGCATTTACGGACAAGTACCCGTAATCGGTCTTGCTAAACGACTAGAGGAAATTTTTTTTCCCAACGATCAGGAATCACTCATTCTTGGAAGACGATCAGAAGGATTGAAATTACTGCAAAGTTTAAGAAATGAAGCACATCGTTTTGCCATTACATTTCATAGACAAAAAAGAAGTAAAAGCACTCTCAATCAAACGGCTCTTCATGGTATAGAAGGGATAGGACCGAATACAGCGCAAAAGTTACTTCAAACATTTAAAAGCATTGATAAAATCAAAGCGGCCACATTAGAAGAGCTTTCCACTGTAATAGGCAAAAGTAAAGCACTTATCATTAAAGAAAAACTATAACAACGAAAACAGAAGACTTAAGTCTCTTTTGCTATTGGCTATAATAAAAAAGTCCCGCTAAGTTAGCGGGACTTTTTTATTGCCTATGAAAAATTCAAGCGTTGCTTAAAATGCTTTTTAGAATTCCCAAAGATGATGTTCGTACTCTAACAAGTCGAAAGCAGCCCACTGAGAAGCCATGATACCTTTCTGCTGATCACCGCCATAAATATCTGACAAGTAAGAATCAGTAGGGTTAGATACTTTCAGAATATAAGAACTGAACAATCTCAATTCAAATGCATCTGCAAGGTTCTTGTGCTCTTGGTCATTGATAGAGTTAAACCAGATGGCTTTAGGGTTATCCTTGAATAGTTTTTCAACCAATTCTTTGTAACTGAATGAAGCCACAACAGTTTGGATACCTCTGATGTTAGCAGGATGATCTGCCGGAACATACAAAGTCAACGCAAGGATGTTGTAGTACATTCTTGATCTTTGTTTATCAAAGATCAAACACTCCTTGATCTCCATTTGATACAAATCTCTCGGGAAGAAATATTCTGCCCCGCCAGACTGCATGAATGAAGAATCACCATTTGCCAACATGATATCTTTTTCTTCCTGAGTAAGCTGAGCTTGATCAGAAGGAATCAAGATGTTTTTGTGAAATTCATCAATTGTAATCTGACGACCACAATCCAATGAATCATTCATGTAAGGAGTAATAGTACCTGATTCAACGCCTTTGATGAATAACTCCGTGATCTCTCTGTTTCTTGAAAACAAAGGAAGATTTTGTTTTTCTCTAAGGTCAATACCTCTCAATAAAATCTTTCTGTACATCACATCCGACTCATGGATATAATGTGTAGAATGTTTATTGCAATCATCACACTGCTCAGCAGTAGATTGAACTGGTGTTTCCTGAGCTACTGCATTAAATGAAATAGCAACAACAAACAATAACAAAGCAACACTTAACTTTTTCATAGGCAGTATGAATAAATTTCTTTATGTATTAGTTCAAAGGAACGTTCTTAATTGGTGTTCCTAAGTTTACAACTTCTTGTTGATTTAAGAAGTTAGTACGTTTTACCTGCTTAACCTCTACCATGATACGATCACCAGGTTGAGCTTGTGCAGCAAACGCAGACAAGTTACCAGTACCAGAAGCAAAGTTCTGAGTAGATACAGGACGCTTACCTCTTACCAAAACAGCTACCCATTGCGTAACAGCATAGCGAGCATCTTTAGGCAAGAAGGCCTGGAAGCTTTCGTCTGGCTTAGCAATAACAGTCAAAGATCTTGGACCTGGAGCTGCCATACCTGTTTTTTCGTCAACTGGTTTACCATTTGACATAACGATAATTTCAGGCTTAGGAATCAAACGTACTTTGAAATCCTGAGAACCGATTGCTGTACCACCACTTGAAACGTTCAATTTAACAGTTGCAGCATTCGGTATAAGAGTTACAATTCCTTTTTGAGAACCTTTAACAACTGTAGCCCCACTTGCTGAGAAGTTAGGATTATAGCTAGATCCCAAAGCTGGAACCTGAACGTTCAACTCGTTACCACAGTTTTTGTACAATGCCTGAACAGACGCTGACTGAACTTGAATAACTGGTCTAGCTACGATGTAAGGAACTTCCAATTTGAAGACTGTATCTTTACCTTTGTTTTTGATGGTAATTGAACCACCCCAAGTTTTCTTCGCGTTACCTTCTTTATCATAAGCACCAGCAGAAGCTCTGAACTTCACTTTACCTACAATAACACCACCTGAATTTACAGCTGGAACTTCGCTACCACCATATTTGAAAGTTGGTTTCAAAGCTGAAGAAGAAGCGGCGATAAACATTTCTGCTTCGTAATCAGTACC
>JAQBNU010000059.1 GCA_028288365.1 Chitinophagaceae bacterium
CATTTCTGATCTCTGATTTCTTTCTTTTATTTATTTCGCTTCTGCCAACTTTGCTTTTGTTTCTTTCTTCTGGAACCAACCATTCACTTTGTCTTTCCAACCATCGATGATCATGTAGACAGAAGGCACAAGTACCAAGGTGAAAATCATAGAGCTCGTCAATCCACCGATGATGACCCAGGCCATACCGTTCTTGACTTCCGCGCCGGCACCGGAAGCCAATGCAATCGGTAGCATACCAAATATCATCGCAAGTGTTGTCATCAAAATAGGTCTTAATCTTTCTTTACCTGCTTCCAATAACGCTTCTCTAACAGGCATTCCTTTTTCTTTCAGGTGATTGGTAAAGTCCACAATCAGGATCGCATTTTTAGATACCAAGCCCAGCAACATGATCAATCCAAGGATTGCAAAGATCGTCAGTGGATTCATGGTCAAGGCAAGCGCCAGAATAGATCCTATAAGTGCAACAGGAATAGAGAAAAGTACCACAAAAGGATACACTACACTTTCATACAAAGCCACCATGATGAGGTAGATCAATAAGATACCGATCAGCAAAGCAAGACCTAAACTTCCGAAGGCATCCGCCTGATTTTTTGCATCACCCTGGTAGTCTATTGTGATGCCTTCAGGCAATTTCTCTTTTGCAAGACTGGCCTTGATGTCATCGACAATGGTTCCCGATGCACGACCCACAGCTGCCGACAATACTTTTACAGAGTTCATGCGATCCGTACGCTCCAACACTGATTGGCCTACCACTTCGCGAATGTCTGCAATATCACCTAAGCGTATAATCGCTCCTCGACTGTTGCGTATCGACATGTTCCTTACGCTTTCAATATTCATCTTGTCTGTTTTATCCATGATGATATTGATGCCGTATTCTTCTCCTGCATCTTTGTATTTCGTATCGTTATTTCCCTGAAAGGCCAGTTGCACCGATTGACCGATGTCAGCAACGCCTACTCCAAGTTTTGACATTTTATCTCTATCCAAATTAATAGAAATTTCTGTCTTCGGATTTTTTGTACTGAATTGTACGTAATCTGTTCCGGGAGTTTTAACTACCACTTCTTTCACCATGTTGGCCGCTTTGATCAGGCTGTCCATGTTGGTTCCCTTCACAGCAATCATAATAGGCGTTTGACTATTACCTGTTATACTTACTGGTTGCACCGTGATTTTTATTCCAGGAATCACAGATAATTCATCGCGCATTTTTTGTCCGAATTCATCCGTAGTAAAAGAACGTTCATTCTTATCTACCAGCGTAATGGAAATTTCTGCCAGGTTGCTATTCGATGAAGCCGCATTGGCAGCGGTCTGTCCGGATTGTGTTCCTACGTTGGAAAATATTTTTACGACTTCCGGATGCGCCATCAACATACGTTCTACCTTTTGCACCGTTTGATTGGTTTGATTCAATGGTGTTTCAGAAGCCATGTCAATTTGTATGATCAATTCACCTCGGTCAGAATTACCAACGAAGCTCGCGCCGATAAAACCTAAAGGAAGCAATGACATGACACTAACAAACAATACGACGACAATTAAAATGATGTACCGTTTGTGCATCAATGCCCACTCCAATATGTGTCCGTAGAATTCTTTGATCGAGTCAATCGTGTTTTCAAAAAACAAATTCAATCGCCCCCATAACGTATCTTTTGTCAATACTTCAATTTTTCCCCAACGAGATGCCAGCAATGGAGTCAGCGTGAACGAAACGAATAAACTCATCAGGGTAGAGAACACGATCACCAAAGAGAATTCTTTCAAGATGTTCCCGATCAATCCAGAAGTCAACGCCAAAGGTAAAAATACCACCACGTCTACGAGTGTAATAGCCATGGCTGTAAAACCAATCTCTTCTCTACCTTCCAGTGCAGCGGTACGTTTGTCTTTGCCCATTTCCATGTGCCGGTAAATGTTTTCCAATACCACAATGCTGTCATCCACGAGAATACCCACCACCAGAGAGAGTGCCATCAACGTCATCAGGTTGAGTGAGAAACCAAACACCCACATCAAAATGAAAGTTGGAATCATCGCTGAAGGAATGGCCACCATCACAAACAGTGAACTTCTTATACTGTGCAAAAATAAAATCATCACACAGCCTACAATAAACACAGCCAGGTATAAGTCATGCATCACGGCATCGGCTGACGCCAACGTGTATACCGATTGATCCGACGCGATTTCATAATTGAAATCTTTCGAAGCATACATTTTTTTGATCTGGATCAATTTATCCTTTACCCCTTGACTCACTGCTACAGCGTTGGCATCCGACTGTTTGAATACTTGTATACCGATAGCGGGCTTGCCGTTGATGCGGTTCAGGGTAGTGGCTTCTGTTTGTGCATCAGTTACCGTCGCAATGTCTTTCAACAAAATACGGCTGCCATCCGGATCTTCACGAATGATCAGGTTTCGCAGTTCTTCTACCTTTTTAATTTTGGCATCTAAACGTACTGAGAATCTATTTTGATTGGAAGACACATCACCCGCAGGATAAGAGACCCCATTTCCCGCCACAATGAAATTGACTTGTGTAGCAGAAATGTTATACGCATTCAATTTATCATTGTCCAAATAAATTTCAATCTCCCGTTCGTTTCCTCCGATGATATTGACCTGAGATACGCCGCCCACATTGGTCAGCAAAGGTTTTAACTGCAGATCAATAAAATCGTACAATTGTGTCTGAGGAATTTTAGAGGTCACACTTATTTTTAAGATTGGAAAATCATCGGTGCTGAAACGACTCACTACCGGATCTTTCACTTGCTCCGGCAAGGTGGATTTCATTTGATTGATTTTTCGCTCGGCATCGCTTTGAGCTAAGGTACTGCTGAAGCCAGCTTTCAATGTGATCGTCACGGAAGAAACACCTTCTCGTGATGCCGATGAAATCACATCCACACCTTCAATGGCAGAAACTGCTTCTTCGATCGGTTTGGTCACGCTACTCTGTACTTCTTCTGACGACGCACCCGGATAAACCGTAGCCACAGAAATGACATTCGCTTCAAACTTTGGTAACAAATTATAATTGAGTGTACGGTAACTGATGAATCCGAATAAAATCAGGGTAACGAAAATTACTGTAATCAGTAAGGGTCGTTTAATGGCAACTTCTGTAATCGACATGATATTATTTTTTAGCCGTTTCTATTTTACTTCCATCGATCAAGTTGATCTGACCGTCTGTAATCACTTTGTCCCCTGCTGTCAAGCCTTTCAGGACCTCGATGTTTTCTCCGATCTCTCGACCGAGAGAGAGATTGCGCGTTTGCGCTTTATTACCCACTGCTACGAACACATAAGGATTTTTCATTCCTTCCACTAAAGCTCTTTTGGGAATTTGTAACGCCGTTCGATTCGCTCCCACATTAAACTCTGCCATGATATAAATACCGGCTTTCAACTTGATCTTATTGTTGTTTGTTACAGCCAGCTCTACACGGTAGTTGTGGTTATCGTCTCCTTTGGGACTGATGAATGTAATCTGTCCCGTGAAGGCAACACCTGGAAAAACATCCGTTGTGATTTTTACCTGATCTCCTTCTTCCAATTTGAATACATCACCTTCATTCACAAAAACGACTGCTTTCAGTTTACTAACATCCACTACAGTAGCAATGGCTGCACCCGTGTTGACATATTCTCCCGCTATCAATTTCTTTTCTGTAATGATCCCGCTGATCGGCGCTACAATGTTGCCATCCAGAATTTGTTGGCGAATCAATGCCGCCTGAATTTTATTAGACTCATAATCGTATTGCGATTTCGTAACTGTGCTTTGTGTAGCCGCATCACCTTGCAATAACACTTTATCTCTCTGATAATCCTTTTCCATTTTATCGACTGTCAACTCTGTTGATTTCAGATTCAACTCTTTCTGTTTTACATCCAACACTCCGATGACCTGTCCCTTGCTCACTCTAGATCCTAACTCAATGTTGAGCGAGACAATTTTTCCTGATGTGGCAGCTGAGATATTTGCTTCTTCGTTGGCCGAGAGCACTGCCGGAATATTCAGGTTGCCTTGTATCGGCAAGGACTGTACGTTGAACGTAGACACATACACCGGAACGGCTGATCGGTCCACTACTTTTTTACTAGCATCTATTTTTCTTTTGTTATTAGCTAATGTCAATACAATTGCGAGTACGACAACCACTAAACCAGATATGATGATAATTTTCTTTTTCATTGAGATAATAATTAAAGTTGATTGATGTATGCGGTCAATGTGCCTTGTGACTTTTCGTAATCCAATCTCGACGACATAAAGTTGAGGAGTGAATTAATGTAATTGCTTTGCGCTTCTTTGTAAGAATAATCTGCATTCAGAAAGTCGGTGAGCGAAGCCGTTCCTTGTCTATACTGCAAGTTCGTCGCTTCAAAAACATCTTTTGCTAAATCCAGGTTGTCTTTGTCTTTGGTTAAACTGGTATAAGAACTAACCAGTTTCGTATTAGAGTTTTCGTAATCCAGTTTATAATTTTCAATGCTCAACTTTGCTTTTTCCCTTGCATTGATGAGTGCAATCTGCGCCTGATTCAATTGACTGATTTTGCTAAAGCCACTGAAAATAGGCACACTCAATTTTACACCAATGGCAGAATAATCATACCATTTGGTAAAAGAATCAGAAAATTGTGCGCCGTATGCATTGGATCCATATCTCCCATAAGCAGAAAGTACAGGGGCAAAGGCTGCTTTTTTCATACGCACATCAATTTCCTTATAGAGTATATTTTGGTTCATGATTTTATAATCCAATCTGTTCTCCAGACTCAGCTCCGAGCCTTGTGGGAGATTAGCATTGGTAGCGGCATAACTCGTATCGTTGATATAAATATGTTGCTCCAATGGCATACCCATCGCATTTTTCAATTTATTATACGCCAGTTTTTTATTGGTTTGCAACAAGGTCATTTGCGACTGAATATTATTCATACTCACTCTCGTGCGATCATAGTCAATCTTACGAATGACACCACGTTCATATTGCAGTTTTAATATGGTCAATAGTTCCTTGTATTGTTTTTCGTTTTCACCCAACAGTTTTTCCTGTTCGTTATAAATCAATACCTGATAGTAAGCCAGAGACGTATTGTAGACGAGGTTCTCGTTGCTTTGTAAAATGTTCAGATCGGCAATAGCATTGTTGACTTTTCTTGCCCCCAATGCTTGTATGGCCGATTGATCATATATTTTCTGATCCAATTGTATCACTGCACCGTTGCTATGTGTCTGTCCTAAAGTAAGGGTCGATTCCTGGCCATTAAATGTAAGCACATTGGTCTGCAACTTCGGATTGTAATCGGATGTCACCGTAGCTGCTATTTGAGGCAAGTAGGTAGAAAGCGCTTCCAGATTTTTTTGTCGCGCGCTTTGCGCCTCGTTCATATAAATGGTACTGTTTGGATTATACTTCAAGCTATATTCAATGCAGCTCTTCAGTGTAAATATGCTGTCGGCAGACTGGCTGCTTGCGGGCCGAACCGTTGCAAGTAGCAACAGTAAAACTACCGGTGTTGCTTTTTTCAAATGTTGAATGGTAATCATAGGATTAGAATTAGTGCGGTGTAACTTGTGTTTTTATTGTATTCAGGATTTATTTCTTAGTTTTTTCCATTTCGTAAAAAGTTCTTTGTGTTGAGACTGAACATAATCCATAAAATCAATCATGTCCTTTAGTGCCGTATTGAATGTCTTCGTCGTTTTAATTCGTTGTTCCAACGCTTCTTTCAACAACACTTTCCCTTCTACAGATTTTTCAATGTGTTGCTCAACGTGAGTCATCCATTGCTCAATTTTTGATTTGTAATATTTCTTCCGGTCGCCGGGCTTCGTTACATATTCTACTTCCTCTCTCAGTAGGAGTACATTGATCGCATTATTCACCGCGCTTTTACTGATAGAGAGTGTTTGTTGAATATCCACTAACGTGATCTCGATTTGATCCGCTACCAAAAACAAGCCGATAATACGGGCCTCTACAGGTGTCTTTCCCTGTCCTTCAAAAAACACTCCTAATTTCTCTATTAGTCTTTTTTTTGTTTCTGTGATCTGCATATAGTGGTATAGTCGAGCGAACCGCGTTTATATTTTACTATGTAAACAAATATATGGAAAGTTTTTTTAGTTCTGCAAATACAGAACTAAGTAATTTCACTATAAAAAACAGAACATTATGAAAAAATAGTACATGAAACGAAATAATTACTTATCTTGTAAATTGTTCCTGCATGGAATTTGCATGTTGAACGATGGATTAAAAGAATAGAAATGGCTGAAATTAAACTCACGCAAGGTCAAAAAGAACTCGTTGAAAGACTGGGGGTATTCTACGAAAAATCAGGTATGCAGCCCGCGTCCTGCCGTGTCATGGCTTTATTGCTGGTCGCAGACCAAACGGAACTGACCTTTGAAGAAATTCAACAATCACTCTCTATCAGCAAAAGTGCCACTAGCGGCGCCATTAATTTATTGCTTACAGTCAATCGTGTAGAATATATTACACGACCGGGAGAACGCAAGCGTTATTTCCGCGCAAAAATCATGAACTGGAAAGAGGACATGTTGAAGAAGATCGAGGAGATGACAGCGATGAGTGTATTGCTCAAAGAAATTTCAAAGCAAAGACCAAAGTCAACGAAAGAATTCAATCATACATTAATTGAAATGGTTTCCTTTTTGGAATTTCTACAAACAGAGATGCCCACTATTTTCAAGAAGTGGGAATCCAAAAAATAATTGCTACCTCGTCACTTGCACCCAACCTTCGTAAGTCGCATTGCCTTCTTTCTCTAACCTGAAAAAATAAACGCCATCGTTTAGGCCCCAAGCGTTCCATTCATTTTTATAATTGGAATTCATATACACTTCATTTCCCCATTTGTTGTAGACGCTAAACTTCCACGGATAATCATTGATGCATTCAATATGAAAGACATCATTTTTGCCGTCGCTATTGGGTGTGATCAAATCTGGAACGAAACTTAATTTACAACAATCGTAAATAGAAACAGACGTGGAACTTGTCACTTTACAATTTCCACGATTGCATTGCACACTATAAGAACCAGCTTGCCCGACAAAGATGTTATTCGCAAGTGATCCATTGTTCCATTGGTAAGTCACTCCAGGTTCTGATAAAGACAACTCTATTTCTTCTCCGGAACAAAGCAATGTTTTTTCTGCTAACAATACAGCCGGTAAAGGATTGACCACAACTGTAATCGTATCGGTTTCAAAGCAACCGTTCGCATCGGTGATGTCCACCGTGTACAGCTGTGTACGCAGAGGATTGGCAACGGGTGTAGGACTATGCGTATTACTCAACCCATAATCAGGGCTCCACTTATACGTCAGGCCACCGGCAGCATGCAGCGTAATGGTATCATTTTGACAAATTGTTTTATCTCCGTCAACCGTAAAAGGACACGGAGGTAACACACAAACTTTTTGAAATACGATGTCGTCAAGACCTCCATCATATCCAAAATATTGCCCTTTCCCCAATGTAATCTTTAGCGTGATTATTCCTGAAACCGGCGCAGTCCATACGGTACAAACATGCCGCCATATTTGTTTTGGAATATCGTATTCAAACGTTTCAAAACCACCGATAGAAAATTCAAATCGTGGCGGTTCCCATTTTGGGAGAGCAAGATCTGTTGCATACAAAGAAAAGTAATATAATTCTCCGGCTGAGACCGTCACATCCTGACTCCACATCACGAGGTCTTCCGTAGAATCTGCATCTGCAATCAACAAACCACTTCCATCGCCGGTATGATCTATACCATACCAGGGATAATTCCATAGGTAAGCACTTTTAGTAAGATGTACATACCGTGGACCCGATGTTTGTGTAAATAAAGTTGGATCAGGAGCACATTCCACAATAAATTCGGTCGTAAATGTTGTAGGAGGGCAAGTCAGGTCACCAAAATTTCCGTTGACAACGAGATCAGGGCCACAAGGTTGAAACCTGTTCTTTCCACAGCTATATACCTGCGCGATTGCCTGAATCCATGAGGCAAAGAACAATAGCATTAAAAAAAAACTGTTCAAAAAAAGGCGATAAAAAACACCTTGAGTCATGATGCATTTCATAGTTATTATTGAATGACATTGATCTTATTTTGATCAAAGTGATCTGATGGAAAATTATTTCCTCCACCAATAATTAAAACATCGTCGATATGTACGGAAGTATGATTCGAGGTATTGTCCCATGAATAAATCATAGCTTCCAATGTCAGATCTGCCATTGAATAATTAGTTCTACTCAGGAACAAACTATCACTTCCCGCGCGTATCCAGCTATACACCTCACTCCCCATACGCTTTACATAAAACTCACCTGCACGATTAGTAGTAGTTTTTGAACTACTTCCTCCCGTAGAATCTTGCAGGTAAATTTTTTCGTTGGTTAAAAACCCAGCCACCAATGGATTTCTTGATCCAGCTTGAGCAACATTAAACTCCAACTGATCCGAATAACTATTGGTGCCTGATGCAACAAAGAAAGAATAACTAATTTTTATTTCAAAATCCCCTTTCAATTTATTGTTCGAAATAATAGAAGTCCCACTGGCAGAAATGGAATGATAAGTAGATAAGTAAGCATAGCCATTTTCAACGGTGATCGTATCATTTGAATTTTGCCTTGAACCCAACCAAATGATTGGTGCTGGTGCAGCCTCTTCTATATACCTGGCACAAGAAAAAAACAAACCCGACAACATCAACATTGCAATGAAGACTGAAAAAAACCGAGCTGTCCTTTTTATGCCACTCCTCATTGTATCGCTATAGGTTTATGATCGGCATCTACTGCCACAAAAGTAAACATACCCTCTACCGCTGATTCTCGTTTAGAAGAATACATTTCTTCCATAAAGATTTCTACTTTCACTTTCATGCTGGAATTTCCTACATGAAACACGCTGGCCACCGCTTCTATCATGACACCGCCGGGTATCGCTTTTTTGAAATCTATTTTCTCTGAAGAAACCGTCACCATGCGCAGGCGACTGTAACGTGTAGCCGTAATGAATGCGGCTTCATCCATGATCTGCATCACCATGCCACCAAACAACGTATCGTAATGATTGGTGATGGGAGGAAAAACCACTTTGAACATTCTGGATTCTGCTGCTTTGATTCGGTCGGTCATAAATTTTTATACTGAGTGTTACTAGTTGGTGTCAGGTCTTTCGACCTGACACCAAATCAGAAAGAGAAACAGAGCGGAGAAAGAGTATTCGCTCGGTTTCTCTTTCTCCGCTCTGACAACAAAAAACCCCGCCATTAGCGGGGTTCAATTGTTTATACTTTTTCCTTCTTTGGTTTCACCGGGTAGTAAATCGTTTCCGACAAACTGGCTCCAGGAGCAACCATTGGTAATACGTTTTCTTCTTTCAATACTTTAGCATGAATAAGGAAAGGTCCTTTTGTTTCCTGTGCTTTCTTCACGGCTGCTTTAAACTCCTTGGCATTGCTGGCCGATACGGCATTGACACCAAAGGCTTCTGATAGTTTTACAAAGTCAGGATTCAATAATTCTACTCCGGAATAATTTTTTGCATAAAATTGCTCCTGCCATTGACGCACCATCCCAAGGTAGTTGTTGTCCAGGATCAATACTTTCACTGGCCAGTTTTCCTGTACACAGGTGATCAACTCTTGCAAGTTCATTTGAAACGAACCGTCGCCGGTGATGCACCATGTTTCATTGAATGGCATTCCCGCTTGCGCACCCATGGCCGCCGGTAAGCCGAAACCCATAGAGCCTAATCCTCCTGAGGTCAGGAAATGATTCGGTTTCAAACGCAAACAATATTGTGCGGCCCACATTTGATGTTGTCCAACATCCGTGGCAACGATGGCACTGTCATTCAAATTTTCTTCTAATAAACTGATCGCTGTGATCTGCGTGAAACTTTCTTCATCAGCAGGCATGATCGGATATTCTTCTCTTAATTCTTCTAAATGTTTAACCCACTCACTACGCTTCGGACGGTTGACATCGTTGCGTGTATCAGGAATCAGGTCAATCACTTTTTTCAAATCGCCATGCACGAAAACTTCTGTCTTCACATTTTTTCCGTTTTCACTCGGATCAATGTCTACGTGCAATATTTTGGCATTCGGTGCGAAATCCGCTAAGCGGCCTGTGATGCGGTCGTCAAAGCGTATGCCCCATGCAATCAATACATCGGCTTCCTGCACGGCTTGGTTTCCGTACTTCATGCCGTGCATACCCAACCATTGGTAATATAACGGATCGTCATGTTCCATCGCACCTACACCTAATATGGTAGAGATGACAGGAATGTTTTCGCGGTGTACAAAGGCACGCAATTCTTCCCATGCTTTAGACAGCAATATACCATGACCCGCTAGGATCAACGGTCTTTCAGCCGAAGCGATCAACGCCGCTGCTGCTGCAATGTCTTTGTCTCCGAATGTTCCCATCGGAGTAGCATGTGGTTTTACAAAATGCTTGTCCCAATCTTCTTCCAGGTCAACGAACTCACCTTGTACGGAACGAGGTACGTCAATCAACACAGGACCCGGTCGACCGGTGATGGCAATTCTATAAGCTTCCTGAAAAATAGCGGCTGCTTCTTCCAGGTTTCTGATCAAAAAAGTTTTCTTGGTAATAGGAATACAAATACCGGTGATGTCTGTTTCCTGAAACGCATCCGAACCAATCAAATGCAAACCCACCTGACCAGTGATCGCAATCATCGGAACAGAATCGGCGTAGGCATCGGCAATACCTGTTACCAAATTCGTAGCACCAGGTCCTGACGTCGCCAAGCAAAAGCCCGGACGTCCCGTCACGCGAGCGTATCCATTGGCCATGAAGGCTGCACCTTGCTCGTGTCGCACCAACACATTGTTCAACTTACTAAACGCCAACGCATCATAGATAGGCAAAATCGCACCGCCGGGATACGCAAACAAATCTCGTGCATCGAGCAATTCGATAAGCTTGACAATGTATTCGGCACCTCTGAGTTTTATCTTTGGTTTCATGGAGTCTAGTGGTCAGTGATCAGTTGTCAGTGATCAGTACGGTTAATTTAAGTGGATAGTAATCAGTTGTCAGTGATTATTCCTATTACATTACATTTATGATATATGATATAAACACTGATCACTGACAACTGACCACTGTCCACTTTTTTTTAAAATTCATCCGTTACACATCCTTCAGAAGCTGTAGACACCGATCTCAGGTACTTGTACAACAATCCGCTTTTTACTTTGTACGGAGGTTTTACCCAAGCCTTTCTTCTGTTTTCTATTTCTTCAGCAGAGACAATCATGTCGATGGTATTATTGACAGAGTCGATCACGATATGATCTCCATTTTTAGCAAGAGCGATGTTTCCACCTTCCTGTGCTTCCGGTGTGATGTGGCCGACAACGAAACCATGCGTACCTCCGGAGAAACGTCCGTCGGTAATCAACGCCACTTTATCTCCCAAGCCAGCACCCATGATCAATGAAGTAGCCTTCAACATCTCTGGCATACCCGGTGCACCTTTAGGACCCACATAACGAATCACTACGACATGACCTGCTTTGATTTCTCCTCTTTCAACGGCTTTGTTCAAGTCTTCTTCAGAATCGAAGACGATGGCATCGCCTTCAAATTTCTCTCCTTCTTTACCCGTGATCTTTGCGACAGAACCTTCTGTTGCCAGGTTACCCCACAACACTTGCAAGTGTCCGGTTGCTTTGATCGGATGGCTCAAGGGAGCAATGATTTTCTGATCCGCAGGCATGTCTTGTGCTTCTGCCAAATTTTCTTTTACAGTTTTACCTGTTACGGTTAAACAGTCGCCATATAACATGCCTTCCTTCAACATCATCTTCATGATAGAAGGCAAGCCTCCAATATTTTCTAACTCTTCCATCATGTACTTGCCGCTCGGTTTCATGTCAGCAAGCAACGGTGTTTTATCTGATAAATCCTGGAAATCTTTCAAGGTAAATTTCACACCTGCCGCTTTTGAAATCGCCAGGAAGTGTAATATCAAATTGGTAGAACCACCCAACACCATCGCTACACGCACTGCATTGGTAATGGATTCGCGTGTGATGATGTCTTTTGTTTTGATGTCTTTCAACAACAATTGTTTGATGGCTTCACCAACCATAAAACATT
The DNA here is from genome assembly GCA_028288365.1 of Chitinophagaceae bacterium. Taxonomy (GTDB): domain Bacteria; phylum Bacteroidota; class Bacteroidia; order Cytophagales; family Cytophagaceae; genus JACMQM01. Next base: position 12,218 of record JAQBNU010000059.1, read on the forward strand.
CTTGTTTTTTTCTTTCACTCGTTGCAGGAGACGTAGAACTATAAGGCAAAGACAAGCCCATCGCCTCCACTGCAGCAGCCATGGTATTGGCCGTATACATTCCTCCGCAAGCGCCGGCACCCGGAATAGCATTTTGTACTACCCCTTTGAAGTCTTCTTCTGTGATGGCGTGATTGAATTTTTTCCCTAATGCCTCGAAAGCAGAAACGATATTCAACGATTCTCCTTTCCAGTTACCGGCTTTGATCGTACCTCCATACACCATGATAGACGGACGATTCAGACGTGCCATCGCGATGACAGCACCGGGCATGTTTTTATCACAACCGACCACTGTTACCAATGAATCGTAATAATGCGCTCCCGAAATGGCTTCAATAGAATCCGCAATGACATCGCGCGATACCAAAGAGTAACGCATGCCTTGCGTGCCCATGGAGATACCGTCGCTTACTCCGATGGTATTGAATTGCAAAGGTTTCAAACCGGCTTTGTTCACTCCTTCTTTGATCTGAGCAGCCAAACCGTTCAAGTGCATGTTACACGTATTGCCTTCGTAACCGGTAGATGCAATCGCTACCTGTCCTTTGTGCATGTCGGCTTCTGTAAATCCAGCACCGAATAACATCGCCTGTGAAGCCGGTTGATTTGGATCTTCGGTTAAGGTTGCACTGGTTTTGTTGATTTTATTTTCCACGTATGTATAAATTAAGCTACGGTTAATACTTCTTTATTGGCCAAGATGTAATCTGCGATGAATGTCCCTACATCTGTTGTGCCGTGTTTGGAATCTTTTTGAATATCAGAAGTCACCATGTTTCTTTCCAACGCATACACTACTGCATGTCTGATCGCTGCTGCTTCTTTGTTCAAATTGAAAGAAGTTTCCAGTAACATCGCCGCAGATAAAATCGCTGCCATTGGGTTGGCAATGTTTTTACCGGCTGCTTCCGGATAGGAACCGTGGATGGGCTCGTACAAACCTACTTTGCTTCCAACGGACGCTGAAGGCAACATGCCCAATGAACCGGTAATCACAGAAGCTTCATCCGTCAATACATCTCCGAATAAATTTTCTGTCAACACGACATCAAAATGTCTTGGGTTTTGAATGATCTTCATCGCTGCGTTGTCAACGAACATATAGTCCACCGCTACTTCAGGATATTGCGTTGAAAATTCTTTCACCACTTCTCTCCACAGTCTGGATGTTTCCAACACGTTGGCTTTATCTACTAAAGTCAATCTCTTCGAACGCTTCATCGCCGCTTCAAACGCGAGTTTGGAGATGCGAAGAATTTCTTCTTTGCTGTATTGGCAAATATCAAAGGCGGTGTCGCCGTTGTCTTTTCTTCCTTTTTCTCCGAAGTAAATGCCGCCTGTCAGTTCTCTGAACACCACGAAGTCTACACCATCTACTAAGTCTGCACGCAGTGGAGAAGAGTTAGCCAGTATTTTATAAGTATTGATGGGTCTGATGTTGGCGAACAAGCCCAACGTCTTTCTCATCTTCAGCAAACCTTGTTCGGGACGAACAGGCGCTTTAGGATCGTTGTCGTATTTCGGGTGACCGATCGCTCCGAATAAAATCGCATCCGATGCCTGACAGATTTCATGCGTGGCATCCGGGTATGGATTACCTGTGGCATCAATGGCTACAGCGCCGATCAATGCTTCTTTGTAAGTGAACGTATGTCCAAATACTTTTTCAATAGCGCCCAACACTTTCAACGCCTGATCGGTCACTTCGGGACCGATACCATCTCCTTTTAAAACTGCGATGTTCTTATTCATTGTAAAAAAACTTATGAAACGATATGTAAATACTTACTGGTCTTTTCGTAATCTTCAATCTTGTCTTTGATGCTCAACAAATAATCGATGTCATCGTATCCGTTGATCATGCAGGTTTTTTTGTAATTGTTGATCTCGAAACTTTCTTTCAAATCTGTGCCTACAATTTCAATCGTCTGCGCAACAAGATCCACTTTCAATTCTACTTGTTTGTCTGCTTTTTCTTTTTCGAAAATCGTATTCAAAAAGTCTTGCGACACTTGCACAGGAAGCAACCCGTTGTTCAACGAGTTGTTGCGGAAAATGTCAGCGAAGAAAGAAGACACGACTACTTTGAAGCCGTAGTCTGTCAGCGCCCATGCGGCATGCTCTCTGGACGAACCGCAACCGAAGTTTTTTCCGGCTACTAATATTTTAGAACCTTTGTACGAAGCATCGTTCAAAATGAAATCTGCTTTCGGTTGGTCTTTGTCGTCGTATCTCCAGTCGCGAAACAAGTTGTTGCCGAAACCATCCTTTGTTGTCGCTTTCAAAAAACGCGCTGGGATGATTTGATCGGTATCCACTTCTTCAATCGGAAGAGGGACTGCTTTTGAAACGATGGTGGTGAATTTTTCCATGGTTAAATAATTGTTTTAATTCTATTGTAACTTCTTTGATGTTAAATAAGAAGTTTAAGCTTTTTATTTAAGTATATGGGCGTGTCCCTTCGGGCCGGGCTATCCGCTTCAAGTCCTCACTCGGATCAAGCCCATTGGTTATTCAGACTTCTTGCCTCGCTGCGGGCTTTCCGCTGCTATCCCTCACGCAGTTTATAATCTCACACAGGTTATTATAACCTTTCTGTTATCCTTTGTTCTATTGGTCAATATCATTATGTTATTTTCGATGGAAACCTTATAACTATCCAGCGTATATAGTGATAATATTGAATTATCTAGAGTATACTTTCCAGTTCCTTTTTTTCCATGACCATCAACTGCACTATACTGTCCTATTTCCCAAAATGTCAATTCTGCTTGAATCCAACTTCTTAAGAAACTATCATACGGCATTCCTATCGTTCTTATCTCTTTCTTCGAAATTGAGTCAAGAAAAGATTTATTGTATACTCTTCCATTTTCATCAATGGTAACCGTATTCAATATTTCTACTTTAGTTACTTCCCAATTTCCAAGTATATCTTTCTTTGTGACTTGTGCAAAAACACAAGAAGAAACAAAAACAAATAGACCAGTAGTAAATAACTTTTTCAAGAAGTCTTAAATCAATACTCCTCTTACATCCACAATCTTTCCCGCCACCGCTGTAGCAGCCGCTGTCAGAGGGCTTGCCAACAACGTTCTTGCGCCCGGACCTTGACGACCTTCGAAGTTACGGTTGGAAGTAGAGACACAATATTCTCCTTTCGGAATTTTGTCTTCGTTCATTCCTAAACAAGCCGAGCAGCCTGGCTCACGCAATTCAAATCCTGCTTCGGCCAATATTTTATCGATGCCTTCTTCTTGTGCTTGTTTCTCTACTTGCTTGGAACCTGGAATGATGTACGCGTTGATGTTCGCTGCTTTTTTCTTTCCTTTCAAAAAGGCTGCTACTTCGCGCAAGTCTTCGATGCGTGAATTGGTGCAGCTTCCGATGAACACATAATTGACTGTCTTGCCAATCAATTTTTCACCTGCTTTGAAATCCATATACTCCAATGCTTTGTGGAATGTGGCACGGTTGCTTTCTTCCATCGATGCTTCCGTAGGAATAGGTTCCGCAATGCCGATGCCCATACCAGGGTTCGTTCCGTAAGTGATCATGGGTGTGATCTCTTCGGCTGACCATTTGTATTCTTTATCAAACTTCGCGTCTGCATCTGTTTGTAATGTTTTCCAATACGCTACCGCTTCATCATACTTCGCGCCTTTCGGAGCAAACTCTCTGCCTTTCACGTAATCAAATGTCGTTTGATCCGGAGCGATGATGCCACCGCGTGCACCCATCTCGATGCTCATGTTGCAAATGGTCATGCGCGCTTCCATAGACAGCGCGCGGATCGCAGAACCTGCGTACTCTACAAAATATCCTGTACCACCGGCAGCAGATATTTTAGAGATGATGAACAGGATAATGTCTTTCGAAGAAACACCTTTGCCCAGCTTACCATCGATGTTGATGCGCATCGTTTTCGCTTTGCTTTGCATTAGGCATTGCGTCGCCATCACTTGTTCTACTTCAGAGGTACCGATACCAAACGCAATGGAACCGAATGCTCCGTGCGTAGACGTGTGACTGTCGCCGCATACAATCGTCATGCCTGGAAGCGTGATGCCCAGCTCGGGACCGATGACGTGTACGATGCCTTGATAGGGATGTCCCAAACCATAGAGCGTCACGCCGAATTTTTTACAATTCTCTGTGAGCTTATCGACTTGCTGACGAGATAATATTTCTTTGATCGGAAGGTTTTGATCTTTTGTTGGCACGTTGTGATCTGCCGTTGCTACGGTACGATCCAAACGGAACAGGCCGATGCCCCTTTTTTCCAAACCGCCGAATGCCTGCGGGCTGGTTACTTCATGCACCAAATGTTTGTCAATGTACAACACGCTGGGACCACCTGCTATTTCGGTCACCACGTGTGCATCCCATACTTTTTCAAATAAGGTCTTACCCATGTTTACTATTAATTACAATTATTGATAATGATTTTTTAATGGCGATGCTTACGCCTTGGCTTTCTCGATAGAAACTTCTTTCATCAATACATGAAGGTCTTCATCGTTGACTTGCTTCAGCCTGTCTGCCATGTTGAGGAACGCATCGTAAGCGATGTCCAATTGTTCTTTGTTCAGCATGTAACCGACATTCGCCAAACGATGATTCAAGGCTGCACGCCCACTGCGTGCAGAAAGAAGGATCGAAGACGCATCCGCTCCAACATCTACCGGATCCATGATTTCGTAAGTCTCACGATTCTTTAAAAACCCATCCTGATGAATGCCGGAAGAATGTGCAAAGGCATTGCGGCCCACGATGGCTTTATTGGCTTGCACCGGCATGTTCATCATGGTAGATACCAAGTGACTGATCGGTACTAATTTTTTTGTATTGATGCTCGTCTCGAATCCCAAAGCAGGATGTGACTTGATGATCATGGCAATTTCTTCCAAGGCCGTATTTCCTGCACGCTCACCGATACCGTTGATCGTACATTCTATCTGACGCGCTCCGTTCACTACACCTGCCATAGCATTAGACGTGGCCAAACCTAAGTCGTTGTGGTTGTGACAAGAGATGATCGCTTTGTCAATGTTTTTTACATTGTTCACCAAATACTTGATGCGCTCACCATATTGCCAAGGCAATAAATACCCTGTCGTATCCGGAATATTTACTACTGTCGCACCTGCAGCGATGACCGCTTCTACCATTTGTGCCAAGAACACAATGTCCGCACGACCCGCATCTTCGCAATAAAATTCTACGTCGTCTACATACTTCCTTGCATACTTCACAGCAGCAACGCCAGTAGCCAATACTTTCTCACGGGTACTGCGAAATTTATGTTCGATGTGGTTATCAGAGCTACCGATACCGGTATGAATACGTTTTCTCTTGGCAAACTCTAAGGCTGCAACCGCCGCGTCTATGTCTTTCTCCACTGCTCTTGTGAGCGCACAAATGATCGGCTCAGAAACCGCTTTCGATATTTCTACAACAGAATTAAAATCACCAGGACTGGATATAGGAAAACCAGCTTCGATCACATCTACCCCGAGTTCTTCGAGTGCCTTGGCCACAATGATTTTTTCTTTTGTGTTCAATTGGCAACCTGGAACTTGCTCTCCATCCCTCAATGTTGTGTCGAAGATATAAATCTTGTTTCCCATAATGATGTGTAATAAATGCCCTCTGAGTGATTTTCACTCGGGAAAAGCCCGTTTTTTTAAAATGCGTTAACTACAAATCTAGTGAAAAATCAGGATAAAAGGGAGTTTTTTACCCCGAATTTTGGGTGCTAAACCGGCAGTTTGTGGCATTTAGAACGGTTTTTTTGGAGGCAAAGTTCGGTGAGTGATTAGAAGACCAAAGTGGTTAGTCCCGTAGGGACAACATCTCTGTAGTAATAACAACCAAATAATGAATGAGTCCCTTTAGGGACAGCATCAGCCCGATGGATCATGACAAAACATTTTGATACGTACAAAAAATGTCGCCCCCAAGGGGCTTGGTTAACCGCGGATCTTATTTTCTACCGAGGTGTTGTCCCTACGGGACTGAAGGTCTTGTGATCTCCGATGGTTGGATTTTAATCTCGTCTCCATGGCCTGTCAGGAGACAGGCCATGGATGAGGCTTTTAGACCTCTGATCTCACGTACCTGATTTCTGATCTCTCTATTTTCATTGCTTAAAAAATACCCGCTTCACGCGCTCGCCCACGCCGGTGAGGAGTTCGTAAGCAATGGTGCCAATGGCTTTGGACTGTTCGATCAATGTCGGCGAATCACCAAACACAATCACTTCATCCCCTTCTTTTACCGATATCCCTGTCACATCAATCATCGTCATGTCCATGCAAACGTTACCAATGACGGGACAAAGTCTGCCGTTGATGCTGACTTTTCCGACTCCATTGCTGAATCGGCGATCGAAGCCGTCGGCATAACCAATAGCAATGGTAGCAATGGTCGTAGCTTTGGTTGTTTTTCCTTTGCGACTGTATCCCACGGTATCACCGGCTTCTACCTGTTTGATCTGTGAAACATGGGTAATCAGTTTGCCTACATTCATCAGTTTATCCTGGTGCATGCCGTTTACTTCCACACCGTATAAACCGATTCCTAACCGCACCATGTCAAATGAATACTGCGGAAAGCGCACGATACCCGCAGAGTTCAGCGCATGTTTGATGACTTTGTATTCTATGGCCCCTTCCAGAATCGCACACATCGAATGAAAAGCTTTCAGTTGATTTTCTGTAAACTCATTCCATACTTCTTCGTCTGCCGCTGCCAGGTGAGTGAAAGCACCCGCAATGGTAATTCGATTTTTATGCAACAAGATTAATTCCAGTAAAGGTTGCATGTCTTTTTGTTCAAAGCCCAAACGGCGCATCCCTGTATCCAGCTTGAGGTGCACGTTGGAAGATGCATCTTCCCAATCCAAATATTCAATCCACTCTTTCAGTATTTTAAAACTGTACATCTCCGGTTCAAGCCTATAGCGCAGCAACGTTACGAAAGTTTGTCGATCCGGATTCATCACCATGATCGGTACGGTGATGCCATGGTTACGAAGCACCACACCTTCGTCTGCATAGGCTACTGCCAGGTAATCGATGCCTCTGTGTTGCAGCAGCTGCGCCACTTCATGACTGCCGCTTCCGTAAGCAAAGGCTTTCACCATGGCCATGATCTTCGTACGGGGTTTCGCTACGGAACGGTAATAATTTAAATTATGAATAAGTGCATCGAGGTTGATTTCGAATCTCGTGCCGTGTACCTTTTCTTCAAGACGCTTTGTGATCTCTTCAAATCCAAAGCTGCGCGCGCCTTTCACGAGGATCAATTCGTTTTTCAAAGAAGAAAAATCAAAGTGGCGCAGAAAGTATGACGTGTCAGAAAACACTTTTGTGGAAGCAGGAAAAAGATGAGCAAAAGAAGAAAACAATGAGCCGATGCCAATCAGTTGCGTGACTTTTTTACTTTTCAATAATTCATTGATGCTTTGGTATAATTCTTCCGGTGCTAAACCTGATTGCAAAACATCGGACAAAATCACCGTCAAGGGCAATGTCCTTCGATGTTGTGCAGCGAAGTCCAATGCTAGCGAAAGGCCCATCAGGTCATTGTTGTAGGAGTCATCAATCAATACCGAACCATTGATTCCATTCTTAAGCTCCAAACGCATCTGCACCGGTTCCAGTCGCGCGACACGTTGTGCGATGTCTTCGAAAGAGAACCCGAGCAACACCAGGTAAGACATGGCATGCAGGATATTTTCTACGGATGCTTCATCGATAAAAGGAATAGTAAGATGGTGTTCATCGCCTTCGTACACGAAATCTAAGTTCCATCCTGTCGCGATGCGTTCTTCTTTTGAAACATAAAGTGTTGCCGATTTATCTTTTCTGGACCAGGTGAAGGAAGGAATTTGTTGTGCCAGTACTTCCTTGTCAATCGCCACATGATCTTTACAATAGATCAGTGATTCTACTGATGAAAATAATTTTAGCTTCTCTTTAATTTTGTCGGACAAACTTTTAAAGCCTTCGCCGTGCGCCGTACCGATGTTGGTGAAAACACCATGTACCGGTTGAATCACCTGACGCAGGTTTTCCATTTCGTTGTAGGTAGAAATGCCTGCTTCAAAAATTCCCATCATGTGGTAAGGCTCCATTTCCCATACGGAAAGCGGTACTCCCAATTGAGAGTTATAACTCTTCGGACTTCTCACTACCGCATAGTCCGCATGCAGCATCTGCCAGATCCATTCTTTGACGATGGTCTTCGCATTGCTGCCTGTGATGGCCACTACAGGAATATGAAACAAACTACGTTTGTGCGCCGCTATGGTTTGCAGAAAGCGAATGCCTCTTTCTGCTTTGATGATATTGGAAGAATTGCGGATGTGTTCGGTTAAAAATGTTTCCTCTTCAATGACGAATTGACGAACACCTTGTGCATACATGCTTTCAATGTAACGATGTCCATCGTGTGATGTACCTTTGATGGCAATGAAAAGTGTATGAGAAGGAAAATGCAGAGAGCGTGAATCAGTCAGCAAATGTTTAACCGGAACATCATCTGCCTTTTGGCTAATGACGGTCGCTCCGGGAAGAGTAGCGATTTGACTGAACAGCATCATAGCTTAATGAACCGGCGGATTGGGACTAACGCCTGCTGTTAATTTCAAAAACTTAGGATATAAAATAACAAGAATCAATCCCGCGACCAATGTAAAGGTACCCAAAATGGCATAAGCATAGGTCACATTAGAACCGTGTGAGAAAAATGGAAAAGCAAATGCCAGGATGAAAACCATTCGGAAAATAGTCGTGTATACATTGAACATACTATTCACTCTTCCCGTCAAATCAACAGGCACCAAACGGAAGAGGTACGACACGCGGAAAATTCTGGAACCTGAATTGACAAAGCCTTTCAGGAAGCAAACGACGTAGAACAACCAGACCAAACCACTCATCGCACTCAGGTAAAAAGCAAAGGTTGTCATGAAGGTCATGATAATAATCGCTTTGGGGAGACTCATTTTAGCAAACAGTTTACTGATGACAAAGGCCGATATCAAAGAGCCTGAAGCGTACATCAATTCTGAGGTGCCGAGCACATAGGCCGACTGGTGCAAGTGATTCCGGACGTACATGGGCACGAGACTAAAGAGTTCGACCAATACAATCACGAAAATGGAATAAGAACACAATCCAAAAACGTTGATGAGCAAATTATTTCTTAAGTAGTCATAACCTTCTTTCATACTTTTCCAGATGTCCTGATCCTGATGAATAGAGAGAACGACAGAAGGGGTATAAGGCATCAGCATGATGATGATGAAAGAAAGAAAATACGCCCCTGCATCGAGCAAAAATATCTCATGCATGGCCCACTTATCGATATACAATGGAATATGAAATTTAAGACCCAATACATCCATGTTGATGCCGTGCACACCTTCCAGCAATACCGCAGCCAGCGCTGCTGCACCGATGGCGGTGGTTTGTCCAACGACTTCGATCCAGGAAGCTACGCGTGTATAATTATCACTGTCGCTGATCTCTTGTGCGAAGGCATAAAGATTGGGATAATGAATAAGGTATCCGAAAAAGATCATTCCGAATATGATCAACACTAAACTACTTGGAAGTCCGCCTTCTTTATAGCCTAAAGAAGCCACAGACATGACGATCAAACCCTGAACAAAATTTGTTCCCAAGAAAATATCTTTACGGTTGAAACCATCAATCAATGCACCGGCATATAAACCCCAGAACAAAGAGCCCAGCGTAACGATAGCAAAGAACGCGATAAACAAAGAAGATTCTCCACGCGATGTAAAATACCACGGGATAGACAACATCGTGATGCCTTGCGCAAAGCTGGAGACGCCGTTGGCTAAAAAAAGAGTATATAATGAATTCGTGTTTTTCAATTTTTGTATATTACTGTTCTATTATGAACGCCGACGATCCTTCTATTAAAAAACAGCTTACGGCAGAACAAGCCTACCAAAAGATTACTGCCTTTTGTTCTTTTAGGGATCGCACCCGAAAAGAGATCATTGACAAACTATACGCAATAGGCGCAAGTAAAGATATAGTTAAAAACCTGATTTTAAAACTAGAAAAAGAAGGTTATCTGAATGAAGAACGAATGGCCCGTTCTTATGCCGGAGGAAAGTTCCGTGTAAAGGCCTGGGGCAGGAAAAAAATACAGGTTCACATGAAACACCTGGGACTTTCGAAAGAGCAGATCAGTAAAGGCCTGGAGGAAATCAATGCATTGGAATACCGATCCAGACTGGAAGATTTATTTGATAAAAAATGGGAAAATCTTCAAAAAGAAGCCGACCCTATTCAGCGCCTGGCTAAAACCATCCGCTTTCTGGCTGGAAAAGGATATGAGAACGATTTGATTTGGGAGGTGGTGCGAAAACGGAATTTATCAACAGAAGAATGAAAGGAGGAACGAGCCAGGAGGAACAAGGGACAAAAACAATCTACCATCCTCATGCTCTTACTATTTTGTCACTTTCTTTGTTTTAACTGCTATTTCTGTTTTGTCTTTCTTACCTTTCAATTTTTCTTCCGTCAGGTCATACAGTTTTTTTAATAAATCATATTTCTCCTGTAATTCCTGATAGTCTTTTTTAAGCTTCATCAACTCCTCCTTTTCTGCGGAGACTCCCTTCGTATGATAAGGTGCCTGACCTTCCTGAAAACTCTTTTGCCATTGCTTATCGTAGTACGTACTGAAAAAATCAAACTTCAAAGCCAGTGATATTTTTCTTAGCAAATCAGAATCCAAGGTTTTTCTTCGGTAGATCCCATACACATTTTGTTTGGAAGTATTGATCATACCAGCCAATTCAGTAGGTCCTATTCTTAATTCTTTTGCTCTGGCTTTTATTTTTTCGCCTATGTGTAGTGCCATGCTCAAAGTTGGCACGCAATAAGCTTAATTCCAGCTATTTAAACTATGTTTAATGTTTACTAAGTAAATAAATGGTTGACTTAAGTAAACTAATTAATTACATTATGTCGTTTATACATATACAACATTATGAATTGACCATAAAATAAATGCTCTCAACGGCAACGTACCGCATGAAAAGGAAGTCTAACCAATAAGACACAATTCAATAAACTCTATTGCTGACGCAGAATATAGAGAATTAAACTTTCCTTTTTTTCACATTTAATTTATCTCTTATCTATGTTTAACTTTTTCAAAAGGGATCATTTCATTTTAGGTTATGAGAGAAACGACATACTCTACATAAAAAATGGTAAAGGAATTGCCTTTGACAGTTTGAAAAGATTAGGTTATGACTCGTCAAAAGCCATCGATCAAAACAACAACCTGCTCACTCATGCAGCTAAAATAAAGGTCGTGCTGTTTATGCCTATGCGAAGAAACAGATGGCTCTCTCCTCTGTTTACTTTAGTCAGTGCATTGCCTTTAACGAAAGAAGAAGTCTCTCATCTCTACCGTTTTTGCGAACTGATGGGAGGGACCAAGATTACCATTAGTCATGTTAGTTCAGTGAAGGCCTTTCTTGAAAAACCCAGTTTGAAATTGGTAAGAATAAACTATTATAGTTGTTAGCTGGTTTATTTTTCCCTTTCCGTAATCTTCCAGCGTTTTCCTTTTTCATTGGAGAAATAAAGGTCTCCCTTATTGTCAAAGCAGATCGCTTCTGTCTGTCCGCAAAAAGGATTTTTTTTGATCAGCCAGGGTTTGGCTCGTAAGACATTTCCATTTTCTACCTTGAACCAGTAGATCTTGCCATACGCCAGCAAAACCAATTGTCCCGAAGGCTCATAATAAGCCGCGCCTGTGATCATACCCTTTAAAAATAATTCGCGTTGCGGAAATAACGGATGCTGTTCTCCTTCCACAGGAAGAGCATACCAATTGACAACAGGCAATCCACGGTTTTTGCTAAATAGAAATAAAGAATCTTTTGCAAATACCATGGCTTCGCAATCGAAATTCTTTAATTTCTGATTAGGAGGAAATGCATCTTGCAGCGCATACGATACCGGAATCTTTTTCAATGAAACGGAGCTGTCCAATACATAGATCTTGAGATCCTTTCTTCGGTTGGCGTTGTTACCGATGTCCGCTATAAAAAATCGTTGCTGTTTTTTATCGTATGCCAATTCTTCCCAGTCGACATTCTGTAAGCCATTATGCGTAAGGGTTTGCTGATACTTTCCACTACTATCCAATCCATACAATTCAGGTTTGGTACCGCTGTCTCCCAATGTCCAAAACAACTCTTTGGCATAGACAAGTCCCGAACTCTCTTGCACGACACCATCAATATTCGCTACCCGCTCTATTTTATGTACATGGTCTTTCTGAAAACCGCTGTACTTCATTTCTTCGTGGCAGCCTGCGAATAAGTTTTTGAGAAGAAAGTAGAAGGGCAGGAGTGTTTTCATGTGTATAATGTAGTAAGCAGCAAACACAGAGCAAAATATGGTAGGTTATTTTAATGTTTATTTTTTACAATCAAAATAAAAAACGGTAGTCAATAGAAAACCTTCCACTGACTACCGCTCACAGCTGCTGCTCACTAAATTATTTCACTGCTTCTGCAAAGAACAAACCTTCGTTCAATTCTTCCATTGCTGCATTCTTGTAATGCGTTTTCACCAACAAAGAAATATTGTTTTTACTTCCACCGAATGAAATCATACGCACCGGAATTTCTCCCAATGAGTCAATGACTCTGCGAACAATCTGATTGTTTTCCTGTACAAACTGACCCACGATACAAATGATCGTTTGATCGTGTTCAACTTCCACTGTTCCGAACACTTTCAGTTCTGCTACAATCGCATCCAAATGCTTAGGGTTATCAATTGTCAAAGACACCGCTACTTCAGAAGTAGTGATCATATCGATAGACGTTCTGTATTTTTCAAACACTTCAAATACTTTGCGCAGGAAACCATGTGCGAGTAACATGCGTGTTGATTTGATCTTAATCACCGTGATGGCATCTTTCGCTGCAATGGCTTTGATGTCTTTTTCTGTAGTCTTGTTCGCGATCACTGTTCCTTTGGCTTCCGGTTGCATGGTGTTCAGCAACTTCACAGGAATATTGTATTTCTGTGCCGGAAGAATGGTAGACGGATGAAGAATTTTCGCACCGAAATAAGCCAACTCTGCTGCTTCGTCAAATGTCAATTCCTGAATTGGGAATGTTCTCTTAACAATACGCGGATCGTTGTTGTGCATGCCGTCGATGTCCGTCCAGATTTGGATTTCTTCTGCACGGATTGCTGCTCCTACTAATGAAGCCGTATAATCACTTCCACCTCTTTTCAAATTATCTACTTCGTCCTGAGGATTGAGGCAGATGTATCCTTGTGTAATGATGAGGTGCGCGTCTTTATTGTCTTTTAATAATTTACCCAACTTCTCTTCGGTGTATGACAACATTGGCTCATCGTCTGCATCAATGCGCATGAAGTCCAATGCAGGCAACAAGACCGCTTTGTATCCTTGTTCGATCAGGTAAGCATAAAATAATTGTGTAGAGATCAATTCTCCTTCTGCGAGAATAGCACGTGTGTGTTTATCTCCGAAATCTTTTTCTTCTGCGAACGCAGAAACAAACACCGTATGCTGACGAATGACTTCGCGGCCCTTGGCTTTACCTTCTGCTGTGCTGTATAATTTTTCTATAAATGCATCGTAAGGAACAAAAAGATTTTCAATGGCCTTCTTCGCTCCTGCTACATCTTTTTTGGTCAACAAATCAGATATTCCAACCAATGCGTTTGTCGTACCTGAAACCGCCGACAACACTACTAACTTTTGATCTGCACTCGATATCAATTGGGCAACTGAATGCATTCTTTCCGGCTTCCCTACTGATGTACCTCCAAATTTTAAAACTTTCATATGAATGGTTAATTAATCTATTGAATCGTTTTTATTAATTTTTAATTATCGATGGCATTAGAAGTTGATCATCTTTACGGCTGTGATACCAGCCTCATCACCTTTGTTACCGTGCTTACCACCCGCTCTGTCGAAGGCCTGTTGTTTGTTTTCTGTTGTCAACACACCGAAGATAACCGGTTTGTCATATTTCAATGAAACGTCTGTAATGCCCGTCGCTACAGCTTGACAGATGAAATCGAAATGACTCGTTTCTCCTCTGATCACACAGCCTAAACAAATGACCGCATCGATTTCTTCTAACGCTGCCATCTTTTGCGCACCGATGCTCAGTTCAAAACTTCCCGGAACGTATTTCTTGATGATGTTTTCTTTCTTCAGTCCTTTTTGGATCAAGGTACTGTAGGCCCCTTCGTACAAGGCTTCGGTGATTTCGGTATTCCATTCGGACACCACGATGGCTACTTTTTTGTCTGCCAGAGAAGCCGACAAGTTGATACCAGAGTAGGTGCTTAAGTTTTTTTCTGATGAAGACATCGGTTGATTTTTTTCTGTAGAGGTCTTACAGCAAAAAGGGATAAAACTCGTGGCTCTATCCCTTTTTGACTGTTAAGCAGTTTGGTTACTCAGTCGCCAGGGCATCTACACGCGCCTTGTATTTCTTGGCATCGGTAATTTCCGGAGACTTAGGATATTTAGTGATGATGACATCGTAAGCTTCAGCGGCGCTCTTGTCGTCTTTTAATGTTTCATAAGCCAACGCCAGCTTCATCAGGTAAACAGGAGTGAACTGTTCGTTGGGTTTATGATTAGCCGCTTTCTTGTAGGAAGAAACTGCATCTTCATATTTCTCCATTTCCATGTAGGCATCCCCGGTCAATGAATATGCTCTTGCCTGCAATAAGAAGTCGTTGGAAGAAAACTCATTCAAATTAGTAATGGCATCTTCGAATTTCGCTTGTTTCAAATAGATAACACCGGTGTAGAAATGCGCCAGTTTACCTGTTTTTGTTCCAGAATATTTATCGGCAATGTCCAATAAGCCTAACACTTTACCATCGCCTTTCAACGCTTTATCCAATGAATCTTGTTCGAAGAAATAAACTGCAGGATAAATTTCATTCTGTGCTTCTTTGTTGGATTCGTCCAGTGTGTAGTTGTAATAGAAATAACCGGCGATTCCGAGTGTTATTACTCCAAGAGCACCCAAGAATAAGTTTCTGTATTTTTCTACCGGAGGTTTTGAAGATGATGTTTCCACTTTTGCTTTTACCTCAGTTGTTGTTTTTACGTCTGCCATTTTTGTATTAGGAAATAAAAATAAATTACTCGATGATGAATGGATAATTCTGGTCAACATATACATCTTTGTATGCATCTGTTGCATTTGGATAAGGAGACTCTTCTGCAAATTTCACGGAAGCTTCTACTACCACTTTGATGTCTTTGTCAATTTTTTCCAGATCTGCTTCTGTAGCATATTTGTTTTCAAGGATCGCCATTCTCACTTGTTCGATCGGATCTTGTGCTTTGTACTCTTCCAATTCTTCTTTGGTACGGTACTTCGCAGGATCTGACATGGAGTGTCCTTTATAGCGGTATGTTCTGAATTCTAATAACGTCGGTCCGTCCCCTTTTCTTGCACGCTCTGCAGCACGCTCTACGGCCAGGTGTACTTCTTCCACTCTCATCGCATCTACTGGCTCTGAAGGGATATCGTATGATTCACCTAGTTTATAAAGTTCCGTTACGTTCGATGTTCTTTGTACAGAAGTACCCATGGCGTAACCATTGTTCTCAATCACGAAAATCACCGGAATCTTCCATAGCATGGCCATGTTCAATGTCTCGTGGAACGCACCCTGACGAACTGCACCATCACCCATGTAGCAAATGCACAGGTTGTCGGTACCTTTGTATTTTTCTGCGAAAGCAAGACCAGCACCCAATGGCACTTGTCCGCCTACAATACCATGACCACCAACGAAGCCTACTTCTTTGTCGAAGATGTGCATAGAACCACCTTTACCTTTAGAAGAGCCTGTTACTTTACCATACAGTTCCGCCATGACCGCATTAGGGCTTGTGCCCAATGCCAACGGCTGACCGTGATCGCGGTAAGCGGTAATGTATTTGTCGCCTTTTTTCAGCGCGGAAACAGCACCCAAAGCACAAGCCTCCTGGCCAATGTACAAGTGACAGAATCCTTTTATCTTCTGCTGGCCATACAATTGACCTGCCTTTTCTTCGAACTTTCTCAACAACTGCATTTTCTCATACCAGAAAAGATATGTTTCCTTGGTAAATTTTGAATAGGCGGTTACTTTTGTTTTACCGTTGTCTTTCACTTTATCCTTTACGCTAGCCATTTCTTAAAACCTTATTAGTGTACAAAGCGCCCAAAAATAAGGAATTTTCATGTACATAGAAAAACTTAACGTGCTTAATTTCAAGAATTATTCCAGCGAGGAAATAAGCCTCTCTCCTGAAATTAACCTTGTTACGGGTTTGAACGGCAGTGGGAAGACAAATTTGCTGGATGCCATTCATTGTTTGAGCCTAGGGAAAAGCGCTTTTTCAACCCAGGAGCAGAACCTTATCCTCACTCATCAACCTTTTCTTTCCGTGCTTGGATTTTTTCATAAATCAGGAAAATCTTATGAAGTGCGTTACGATTATCAGAAAGGAAGTAAAAAAGTTATTCTGCTGGACGGAAAAGCATACGATCGCTTGAGCGATCACATCGGGCGTTTCCCAGTGGTCATGATCAATCCCGACGATCAGAAAATCATACGGGAAGGCAGTGAAGAACGTCGCAAATTTTTTGATCAACTCTTTTGTCAGATCGATCATCACTACCTTACACAACTCATGCATTACGTGCACTTGTTGAAACAGCGCAATGCCTTGTTGAAAGAATGGAAAGAAAGCTCCGGTAAAAAAGATTATGTGCTGCTTGACTCTTACGACGCGCCATTGTTGCGCCTCAACAAGGAGTTGTACGACAAGCGTCAAAAATACACGGCACACTTTATGACGTATTTTCTATTGCAATATAAAAAGTTGACCGAAGATAAAGAGCAGATGAAAATCGTCTACCAATCGGATGTAGCCAAAGAAGATTTTGCCGGTTTGTTTCATAAAAACAGAGAGCGTGATCAAATCCTGGAGCGCACGACACTGGGCATACACAAAGACGATTTCATCTTCACCATTGGTGAACAGCAAGCCGTAAAACATTTCGGATCACAAGGTCAGCAGAAATCTTTTGTCATCGCACTCAAACTGGCACAATTGGAGATGATGCGTGAATTCAGCAAAACAGAACCGATTCTGCTGCTGGATGATATTTTTGACAAACTGGACGATGAACGTATCCATCACTTGGTGCATAATATTGCCGGTACGACATCAGGGCAAATTTTCATTACCGATGCAAGACCAGAAAGATCAATGGAAATAATACGACTGTTGAAGAGAGAAATCCGTATATTTCATGTAAGTAAGGGAGAAATAGTAGTAAGTGATAAGTAAAACTGTTCCTGTTATTCTTGCTGTCTTGCCCCTAAATCCCCTGAAGGGGACTTACAAATAAAAACTTTTTAGTATTTACTTACTCCTTGAAGAGAGGAATGCTTATTTCAAAATTAACTTATAATAAACTCAAGTCCGCTAATAAGCGGGATTAGGGCAAGACAGTAAGAATTATGTACAACGATAAAGATTTCTACAAACGCAAGTCCGACATCCAAAGCATTGGTGAAGCTTTGGGCGACATGCTGGATGCGTTTAAAATAAAAAAGAAATTCAATCAAACACACGTCATACAAGCCTGGGGAGAGTTGATGGGCACCGCTATTGCCAAACAAACCCGGGAGATCTTTTTTAAGGATCAGAAATTATTTGTGCGCATCGATTCCGGTGCATTGAAACAGGAACTTTCCATGCATAAAAGCTTAGTGGCTGAAAAACTCAATAAATTTATAGGAGAAGAAGTCGTCAAAGAAGTAATCTTTTTATAATGAATAAACTTGTGCGTCTTGGTATATTTTTTCTGTTTGTCACGCTGATGGGCATGACCACGCCAACCGTTGCTTCCGATGGCATCAAGAACCAGGGATTTATTTTGAATCAGGGACAATGGCCGGATCGTATTTTATCACGCGCTTCTTTTTCTTTCGGAGATGTCATCGTACAAAAAGACGGTATCCTATTTTACCTACGCGACAAAAGTCATTCTCACTCTCATCATCCTGCATCAAATAATAAAAGTGATACACTGTCTGTAAGAACACGCAGCCATGTGTACAAAATGAAATTCAGAAACGGTACGTTACATGCCCCGACAGGATTTAACCCATCTGTTTTTCAAGTCAATTATATCAAGGGTAATGATGCTACCAAATGGGCAAAGGGATTGGCCTGTTATCAAAAGTTAGTCATTGCAGATGTCTATCCCAATATTGACCTGGTATTATACAGCACTGACAATGGAATGAAATACGATTTGTTCCTCAAGGCAAAAGCAGATCCCAAACAAATTACGATTGACTACGAAGGTGCAGACGGTTTATCGATCGATGAGCAAGGAAACCTTCAGATCAAAACTTCTTTGGGGAACATTACTGAACAAATGCCGATTGCCTTTCTTGAAAAAGAGAGTCAGTCCAGAGAACCCGTCATTTGCCGTTACCAGCTTACAGGCAATACGGTGAGATTCTCTGTGAAAAACCTTTCACGCAACAAGCAAGAAAAATTAATCATTGATCCGCAATTGATCTTTGCCACTTACTCACAATCTACTGCAGACAATTGGGGAAATACAGCTACTTACGATTCAACGGGTGCTTTGTATGCAGCAGGCATAGCATTTGATCAAGGGTTTCCTGTGACCCTTGGTGCTTATGATAGTACATTTAATAGCGTATATGGTTCCAGTAATTCGTTTAACGGAGAAGGAGATCCCGACATCGCCATCATGAAGTTCAGTGCTTCGGGGACTTTGATATATGCTACATATCTTGGAGGCGGTATAGCGGAAACACCGACCAGCACAATCGTCAATAGCAATGGCGAACTATACATTCTTGGAACTACCGGTTCAAGAGGAGCGATAGGCGAAGGGGCTCCCTTCCCCACTACACCAGGTGCGTATCAACAGGTCTTCAAAGGTGGGTCAGCCATTTATCCTTTAGGCTATTCAGAGGGAATTTATCATCCTTATGGTTCCGATCTATTCATCTCCAGACTGAACAGTGATGGTTCTTCTCTATTGTCTTCCACACTTGTAGGAGGTACAGGCAACGATGGACTTCTATTGAACAATGATGTTTTAGCCAGAAATTACGGAGATGTATTTCGCAGTGAAATTTTGTTAGACAGCATGGGTGATGTATACATTGCCTCACACACACAATCCACCGATATACTTGATCTATCAAAACCAGGTTATAATAAAACATACGCCGGAGGTGGAAGAGACGGTATCGTAATGAAATTAACTGCCGATCTATCTGCCGTAGTCTGGAACACTTATTTTGGAGGCAATGGATTGGATGCTTGTTACTCTTTACAATTTGGGGTTAATAAAACGATATACGTTTCAGGCGGGACTACCAGCACCAATCTCTCTACACATGGTGGATTGGAGAAAGTATACAATGGAGATGTCGACGGGTTCATTTTTAATTTGTCGCTGGATGGGAATACGCTGATTAATGCTACCTATATCGGTACTTCTTTACCTGATCAATGTTATTTGGTTCAAACAGACGAAGAGGGCTTTGTGTATGTGTTGGGTCAAAGTATAGGATCTTATCCCGTTGCGAATGCTCCTTATTCTAATAGAGGCGCGCATCAATTCATTCATAAACTTAATTCCGATCTCGACTCTACTGTTTTTTCTACGGTGATCGGTTCATCGGGGAAAAGTACCATTGATTTTGTACCCACCGCATTTCTGGTTAATGAATGCGGAAATATTTTTCTTTCCGGTTGGGGAGGTGTTGTTAATGATCCCAACTCTTACTATGTACAAGATCGATTTGGAAATATTTACATACAAACCGATGGAACCAATTATCAGGGTGGCGATACATACAATTTACCCATCACCAGCAATGCGTTTCAAAAAACCACCGATGGAAATGATTTCTATTTGATGGTATTGAAAAAAGACGCCGCAAAATTATTGTATTCCACCTACATCGGTGGTAATAATGAAATAGAACATGTAGATGGAGGAACCAGTAGGTTTGACAAACGTGGTATCGTATACCAATCGGTTTGCGCAGGTTGTGGAGGAACCTCACATTTTCCTGTCACTGATCACAGCACCAACCATAGTTTCAATTGCAACAATGCTGTTTTCAAATTTGACTTAAGCAGTTTGAAAGCCGACTTCATTGTAGACACCACAAAAATTTGCAACAGTGGTCCAGTAACATTTACGAATACCAGTTTAGGCGGTGCCTCGTACAATTGGCAATTAGGAGATGGAGGTACTTCTACTTCTTCCACCAGCTTTACTCATACCTATACAAAACCTGGAACATATACTGCAAAACTTTTCGTAACAGATGAGACGACTTGCAAAGCCATTGATTCAGCGCAAAAGATCATCAATGTATATAATCTTCCGTCAGGAGATTTTATTGCCGATACGGCCATTATATGTAAAGGCGACACCGCACAAATCAATGCGACATATAACGCGAACTATACTTACCTATGGACACCGAACCAATACCTCATTGACAATACGGTATACAACCCTAGAGCGTACCCTCCTTCCACAAAACTATATTATGTAACGATCAAAGATCAGGTCACGCAGTGTATAAACACAGACAGTGCATTGGTGATGATCGTGCAAGCCTTTGCCGATACGGACTACGAGAACCTCACAGGATGCAGCGGACAACCTGTTGTACGAGTAAGAAATGAATCGGATAAAGAAGGCTTCACGTACTTATGGAATTTTGGTGACGGTTCCACCTCTTCGGATGCACAACAAACGACACATACCTATTCTGATTTTGGAGATTACATCGTCAGCGTTACGGTGTCTAATCATTCCTGTGGCATCACAGATACCGTGCATGTACACTTGCCTCTGGTTAAGATCCCAAATCTGTTTACTCCAAACGGAGA
Source organism: Chitinophagaceae bacterium (assembly GCA_028288365.1). Taxonomy (GTDB): domain Bacteria; phylum Bacteroidota; class Bacteroidia; order Cytophagales; family Cytophagaceae; genus JACMQM01. The sequence continues at coordinate 33,311 of JAQBNU010000059.1, forward strand.
TAACCACAACGATAAATATGTTATCGAAGGCATGACTGCCAACTGGAAACTGGAAATATACAACCGATGGGGGAATCCGATCTATACCCGCGAACCATACGATCAATCGTGGGATGGAGGAGACCTGAGTGGTGGTGTGTATTATTTTCTAATCACCGATCCAGCAGGAAATAAGTGTAAGGGTTGGGTGGAAGTGTTTAAATAGGGACGAGCAAGGAGGGACGAAAAGATTTTCTCGTCGCTCCTTGCTCGTCCCTTGTCTGTTTTTAAAATGAACTTTCTATTGCTCTTCACTATTACTCACCAACGTCAACTCTCCGTCCTTATAATTCTCTTTCACAAAATTACACCAGTTGCAATCCTTATCGCCACAACCCACGTCGAACTTCAGGTCCAGGATGTTGCGGTAGACTTCTTTGATTTGCCCTCTGAGTACTGCTTCATCTTGTGGAGTAACTGGGACTTTGTAAGAAATGAATTCATTGCTTTTTTTATCCGGTTCTAAAAATTCAAAGCGTCCACTGTCAAATACAAATGTTTGACGCTGCTGATTGTCCAGCAACAATTTATAAAACACCATCTGTCTCCAGTAGTCTCCACCGTTGGGATCTTTATCGCTTGGGCCGTGTACTTTTTTTAATCCGTTGACAGGATTACCTGTTTTATAATCGATGACTTGTACTTTATTATTTTCATGCCGTTCCATCTTATCGATCATACCTGTTACAGGCACTGCTTCAATTTCAATATTGTCAAATCGTTGTTCGATGATGAGGTCACGGCTTTGCTGTTTCCAGGTTTCAATGTTCTGATCGTAATTATCAGACAATACTTTTTTACCGTGCTCCAGCATGTTCTCGTATTGATCTTTGGTAAAGTGAGAATGGTATTTGTTCATTCCCTTTTCAAAGAATGCTAACAACACCGCTTTCGAAGGATTGTTCTTTTCAGGATCAGCCAATAATTCTTCAAAATAATATTGCAAGGCCAAATGCACGGCACTACCAAAACCTGAATAAGAATTTCTGGAAGAAGGCACGCGCAAAATATTTTCAAAGTAAAAAGAAATGGGACAATCCAGGTACTTGTTCAAATGCGTGACACTGAGTTTGTATCCCTCCAGATCTTGTTTGATCTTTTCCGTATCCATCACTTCCAGTTTCACCTGACTGTTGTTTTTTAAATTGCTGTTGAGTCGATACAAGGCAACTTCATCTTCATTTCCCTCTTTGATTTCTAAAAAGTTTACCGCATCCCTGATCTCTGCAATGAACTGAGAAGCTTGCGTCTCCTTGCCTTTACTGTCTTCCACAGCATAACTGATCTTCAGTTTTTTCACTGCACGTGTCATGGCTACATAAAACAAACGACGCTCTTCTTCTATGTCTTCGTGATCGTTATCATCAGACAATAACGTCGGAGGAAAAACAAAGCCTTTGTTTTGTTGTCGGCTTTTCTCCCAATTGTTTTGTGTGGCTCCAATTACATAAACCGCATCAAACTCTAGGCCCTTAGAAGCATGAGCCGTGAGGAAGTGTACACCTTTACTGGATACCGTAGATTTGTACAACGGCAATGTCAAACTGTAGCGATCCATTGCGTTGAGTGTATAGAAAAAATCTTTGACACTGTAATTTTTCTGTTTGTCTGAATCTTCTTTTAACAAATCAAAAAACGAACTCAACACCTGTATATTCCAATTGTGATCTTGTCCTCTCAATAAATAATTCATCATGCCTGATTCATTGAGGATGATTTCAAACAGTACCTGTGGCGTATTCACATGGTATTGTTTGATCCAGTTTTCGATCAACAAAGACAAATGCGAAACGGCCGGCACATCTGATACACGGATGTCTGACAAATCTTTTGCATTGGCGATGATGGTGCGTATAGATTTTTCATAATTGGCCACCGTCGTGATCTTCGCCGCATCCAGCGCAATAATGGAGAAGACGGGATAATGCAAAATCTTGAACAATTCATTATCGGCTGAATAAGGTTTCTCTGCTTCATCGTAAACATACTTCAACATGGAAAGCAGCTGTCGTATGAAAGGGACTTCCAATACATTGATCGCTTTCTTCAAATTGAGCGGAATATTTTTCTGTTCCAACGCACTCACCATGCGTTCGACAATGGCATGTGAACGATAGATCACAGCGATGTTGGATAAATCACCGGTCGCTTGGTAGGCTTCTTCTAACTCCGCAATGACAGATGCTTCTTCGTGGAATACATTTCTGTATTCTTTTACTTCCGGCAAATCAGGAATCGCTGCAATGCCTTCAGCAGAGGCGATGAGGTTTTTATCCAATCCCGGCAAGCGATCAATCAACCGTTCTTTGTTACACTCGATCAATGCTTTTGCAGCATCTAAAATCTTCTGTGTCGAGCGGTAATTACTCTTCATCACGATTCGTCGAAGGTCAGCGCTGTATTGGTCTACATAGCTGACGATATTTTTCATGCTCGCTCCCTGAAAGCGGTAAATCGATTGATCATCGTCTCCCACTACGAAAATATTCGGTGCGTCATCGTATGAAGAAAGTTCATTCAGGATTTCATTTTGTGCATTGCTCGTATCCTGGTATTCGTCCACCAAAATGTATTGAAACCTTTCCTGGTAGTTGTACAATAAATCTTTGTATGTCTTAAAGGCTTTGAGTACCCATAAGATCATGTCGTTGAAATCGTAACGACCCTTGGCCAACAGCAATTCCTGATACGCCTGATAATAGCTGGAAGCCTCGACCAACTTCTTCATCTTTAACTCTTCTTCCTGAATGAGTTTTAGTTTTAAGTCGCCTTTTTTAAAATCTTTTCCGTTGCGTTGGTATTGGTATTTTTCATCCAAGGGTAATCCTTGAATATAATCTTTCGCTGCCCGTTCAATACCTTCATACGTGAGGTATTCTTTTTTCATGGTATCGAACAATTGCTTCAAACTTTTGATCGCATATTTTTCCGCCTCTTCTTTCAGCTCACGAATGATGCTATCTGTAGGAATCTTTCTGTACAACTCCTGATAGTACTGCATCGTTTCCAATTCAGATACCGGTTGCAATTCTCCTTTGCTGAAGTAATGCCGGTTGTACGTGATGACTTCGTTGCAGAACGAATGGAAAGTATGGATGCTTACTTTGTATGCCATAGGCCCCATGAACTTCAGCAAGCGATTGCGCATCGCAATGGTACCGGCATCTGTAAAGGTGAGGCATAAAATATTAGAAGGATTTACCTGCAGATCTGTATTGGAAAGCAGTTGACCAATGCGAGCAGAAAGCACCTGCGTTTTACCTGTACCCGGACCAGCCAGCACCAATACCGGACCATACGTGGTTTCTACTGCTTCCCGTTGTTCGGGATTAAGCTTGGCCAGAATGGATGTGAAAATTTGTTCGTTGTGTTGTTTGGCTTGCATAGATAGGTATCTACTATAAGTAGGGGAATTTATTACTCAATTACAAATATAACGAAACTCTCCCGCTTCTATTTGAGGAGAAAACAAATAGGCCTAAGTTTTGTTATATCTTTATCACAGTATGTTATTGTTTCAACTGTTGAATTTATATTGTGTTGTACAAACTAATATTTTCTTTCATTTTCGTCTTGCCTTTTTTTGCTGCAGCACAGTCAAATGCTGAAAGGAACAAAGCGTTGAGAAAAGAACGCCGACAAGAGTTGAAAGAATTTTCAAAACTAGCAGACACTTCGTATTACATTCCTTACCACTCACAAATCACGGGCCGTTTGTACCTGTCCAGAAAAACAACGTCCTTCAGCATCAAACATATTTCACACAATACCGACCTTAATTATAAACCCAACTCTACGCTCAACCTAGGAATCGGCGGCACTTACAAATGGATCACCGTCAATCTTGCCTATGGTTTTTCTTTTTTAAATTTTTTGAATCCTAAAACGGAATTAGGTAAAACGAAATACCTCGATTTGCAATGTCACTTGTACGGTCGCAAAATCATCATCGATGGGTTCGGACAATTTTACAAAGGCTTTTATTCCTCGCCACGTGGTTCGGCCAATGCAGGAGACAGTTATTACCTTAGACCTGATGTACGCATCAATCAAGTCGGATTGTCCATGCAGTATGTCATCAACAACCGCAAGTTCTCTTATCGTGCGTCGTTCCTTCAAAACGAATGGCAGAAAAAATCCGCTGGCGCCATTCTTCTTGGTTTTGAGTCGTACGCGGGAAACGTGATCGGTGACAGCAGCATTGTGCCGAGAGGTCTTGATTCATCGATAGCGAAAAAAAATATACGCGAATTTGTTTATTACAAAACAGGACCTAACCTCGGATGCGCATATACACTCGTTTACAAAAAACATTTCTTTGTCACCGGTTCTCTTGCCGGCAATCTTGGATTTGGAAACAATACCATTATCAGTGATGAAGGAAGAAACAATAACTTCGGTTTCAGCACGAGTGTTTTCGTTCGAGTGTTTGCCGGTTATAATTCCAACAAGTGGGCCATCAGCGCGATCTACACCAGCGATCAGGTAGGCGTTAACCACGGAGACCTGGCTACAAGAATGACGCTTACTACAACGAATGTCCGATTGAATCTGGTCTATCGTTTCCCTGCACCCAAAAGAATCAAAAAACATTTAGATGTGCTGGATAAAACGCGGGAAGATATCGAACAAAAAATTCATTATGATCAATTGAAGTAAGTGATCAGCTAGCTGTCTTGCCCCTAAATCCCCTGAAGGGGACTTTCCTTCGAAGAACTTTTATTAAAACGATACACATCACATGTTGTCATTAGAATGTAAGATTGATTTTGCTTAAGTCCCCTTCAGGGGATTTAGGGGCAAGACAGTAATTCTAATCTGCGACTTCCGATTTAACAGAAAATAAAAGAGGGATCGTCATGTTGACAATCCCTCTTTTATTTTACTGATCACTTATATCTAAAACATTCTATAACGCTCATCGTCGATGTCTCCAAAGAATTTCAAAGCTTCATCGCTTTGGTAATCTACTCTGTTTGTTCTTGCACCTAATGCCTGCGCAGAGTAGCTGCTGTAATCCGCTACATCAGGAGCAATGGTGATGGTCACTGGTTTTACTAACGATACCCCGTTCTCGCCAACGATGGCTTTGCTTGCTGTACCTTTTTTCAAACCGAATACAGTACCTACTGCAGTTGGATCGTAACCGACAGAAGACAATATCGCTGAAGCCAGCGTCACATCCGGTGCATTTGCTGTTTGAGCCTGTGCTCCGTATTTTTTTGTGATATCTGCAAAACTACCAGATAAGCCAGCAAGTTTTTCACTGATGATCACTCCTTTTTTCTCAATGAGTACTTTACGTTTCACTTCTTCTCTTACATCATCAGCTGATGCCGTTCCTTTGTCTCTTTCTCCTGTAAGGATGGCGATGACAAATTTGTTGTCAATCGTAAAAACTTTAGACACCTCACCAAGGCTGGCTGTGTTATATGCCCAGCGAATTAATTCTCTTGCGTTTGGAAGTGCAGAAATGCCTTGCTCGTTTTGAGCGATATTCTTTTGTTCGTATTTCTGAACTTTACCTTTTACAGAAAGTTTCAACACTTCTGCAGCAAACTGACTCGTATCTTTTACAGTAGCTGCAAAATTATCTGCCTTCGTGTATACACTGTCCGTTGTTTCTTCAGAAGGTTCGATGTTGTATACCACTGTACCTACTAGGAATTTCTTATTGGTTTTGGGTTGTGTGATTTTGATGATGTGGAAACCGAATTCTGTTTCTACCAAGTTAGGTAATAGTCCAGGCGAACTTGGAGCAAAACAGGCTTTCTCGAAAGCACCTACCATCTGGCCTTTGCCAAACCATCCTAAATCCCCGCCTCTTGAAGCAGTACCGTCTGTACCATATTGTTTCGCCATCTCAGCGAAATCAGCACCGCCTTTGATTTGATTCAACACATCCTGCGCTTTTTTCTTTGAAGCTTCTTTTGCTTCCGGTGTTTGTGCCTCTGCACGGAACAAGATGTGCGAAGCACGAACAGAATAATTAGTATCTGACTCTACTTTGATGATTTTATAGAGAGAGTAATTTCCACCGTCTGCATAAGGACCATACACAGAATCTTTCTGCAAAGAAGACAAGCGATCTGATAAAGCAGGAGGCAACTGAGCAGCTGTTTGGTAAATTGGCAACGCAGCCGTGTTAGAATTGTTTTCAATGAACATGGTGTCATTGTCTGTTTGTTTGAAATCCACCAACAATTTTTGAATTTCTTTTTTGATGACTGCACTATCTTTGGCGGTGGGCGCCACTTCAAACACGGCATATACCAATGAACGTCCGGCTTCTACTTTGTATTCGTCTTTGTGTTTGCTGATATAACTTTCCAAATCAGAATCAGAAACTTCTACTGTTGAATCTGCAATCGATGTAAACGGAACAAACACATAGTCAACACTTGCTTTGTCGGATTGTGCATGGTATAGTTTTTTCGCTTCTGCTTTTGTAACGTATTCTGACTTCTTCAATAAGTTGTTGAGTTTCTCACGCAGTCTTACTTCTTCCAATTGTGATTCGATCACATACCATTTTCTTTGGAAAGAAGGATCAACCTTGTCAAAGTTTTGAAGGAAGTTTACAACGACGGCTTTATCAAATGCTTGTTGTTGTCCACCGAATGCGTTCTTGATGTAAGAGTGTACAAAGTTGCCTTGTACCATGTCAAACTTTTCGTCTTCTGTTACAACTAGACCAAGATCATTGAATTCTTCCTGGTAGATGTATTTGTAAATTAATTTATTCCAGGATTGTTGTTGGATGTACGTACGGTCGTTTTCAGTAACTCCTTTGTCAGACTGAATCTGGTATTCCGCTTCCTGGCGGGCTACCATGTTTTGGTATTCTTCATAGTTGATAGAAGTACCATTGATTTTACCTACGTTGTTTTTATTTCTGAATATGATAGAGTTGGGTCCAAAAAATTCATTTCCCAACAAGAATAACAACAAGCCGATTGTAATTGCTCCGACAACAAGGCCGGATCTTTGATTGATTTTATTAAAAACTCCCATATTAGCGTATTTTCAGAAAGGCAATTTAATTAGTTTAAGTAGTAAAAACCAAACAATAAATGGGTTTGGCGGTATTTATTTCATTTTCGTTTACCTTTTGCAGGAGGGGCAGACTTTTTAGCATTTCTATCCTCTAACTCTGCTTTTTTCTTTCTCAGAACATACCACAAGAACAAACCCGATGACACCATGAAAAAGAAATAACTGTTTTGCACACCATGCATCATCGCCTGATGGATTCCGATCAGGAGGAAGACGGCAGAACAGGCCAATAAAATGGTATCTATGATTTTCATTCTGTTAAAGTCGTTGTGCCTACCGGATTCTTAAGTTTATACCAGGAGAAATCCTGCGCTGCCTCTAGGCCTTTGCCTGTCAGGTGTTCCTTGGGTGTCTTGATGGTAACCAACTCTGTCTCGGGTGTATAGATTCTTTTCTTGGCCTTGTCCCAAAACAATTTTTCTGTATGTAATTCTTTTTGATCCTTGATGTTTTGGACTACCACATCGCCTTCTACCCTGTATAACTCAGACGTTTTTTCCTGATAGCCTTTTTGAGAAGTGAGTACGGCTTCCTGTGTACCCGATTCGCTGTAGAACTCCACGCGAACACCGTTGAGAAATTCTTTATCACCCGATTGGTATTCCAATTCCTTGCCTGCGTTAAACTTTACCCGGAGAATAGCAGAATCACTGAATAAAGTTTGCAAAGAATCTACTTCCATGATAGGTCCCTGGTATACTTTCATTTGCTCCATAGTAGCTGCGGTTTTTTCTCTGCATGAAAAAAGACCCATCTCCAATAAGAGCAGCAAAAGCAAAAAAGGTAAACAACGGCTTATTGTATTCTTCGCTTGATGAACCATTTGTCTGTGATCAAAATGCTAAGATGCAGGCGCGCGTATATTTCTTGTATAGCGCTGGATTGCGAAGTTAATGCCCCTCTTTGTCCAACTATTATGGCTAAATTAATTTTTGGAAAAGACGCACCGGATGCTCCTCTTACACCCACAGGTATTGTCAATCCTAGACTTCCCGAAAGGTCGTTCAATTGAAAGCCATCTACTGCATACGGCAGACGACTAAAGTTAACGCCTACTCTGTAGGTTCTTGCTTTCCATTGTCTGCGGGTAACGGGTCTGAACTCCGCTCCCATACCGAGGTTCCAGGCTACACGGTACTGGTAGCTTGCAATATCTCCGGGATAACTGAAATTTGTCCAGTTCGCTATACCTCCTTCTACACCTACCATCCAGCGATTGGGTTTATCAATGCTGAAGCCCATCGTAAATTGTGCGGGTAGATTGGCCGTTTGCGTCGTACCGGAGACGAGACTGTCTTCGGAGACAGTCCCTGAAGAAGATTGTCTGACATTGTATGTATTGATTTGCAACATCATGGGTGTAAAGATCTGCAACGTTGCACCCACGTTCCAGAAAATATTGGCCGGCACCAGCACCGTATCTTTCCATTTATAAAATTCTTTACGGTAATGCATAGCCGGCTTGAAGGCCAATCCACGATGGTTGATTCTTTGTCGGAATCCATGCTGCACATCGCTTTGAACAGGTGCGTATGGATTGTTCACCAATACAGCGGTCTCAGTAGTAGTAGCGGGACCAAATAAATAAGCCATACCTAATCCCAGACTCAGCGACTTACCAATTCCCCAGCCGTTGTTCAAGGCGATTTGATAGATGCCTCCTTTGCCCTGGTAATTGAATTGTTTGGTGGTTTGGTTGGGATCGTTGGTCACCGGTGCCATTTGTGAAAAGGTTTGATCCTTAGCAGAGAACGGTTGCATGGAAAGGGTGGTGTTCCAGACTTTACCAATCGGTAATGTAAAAGCGAAATACCTGAAGTTTGCGCCCGATGAGTTTTCTCTCGTTTGACTATTTGAAAGAACTTTATATTGCGCACTACCTGCGCCTTCTATCTTTACCAGAGAATCGTTGTACAATCCTTTTTTATTGACACTGGCGGCAGGATTTGATAATTGTATGTATTCGCGGTTGTAGCCTGCTACCGAAATCCCGCCAGTACCAAGGTTTTGAACACTAACAGGTGTAATCAAATCACCTATGCCTATTTGAGAATAGGGAGAATTTCCTAAACCCTGAGCTTGAGAAAATGCAGGAAATAGTACGATGACCAAAAAGAAGAGAAAAACGAATTTACGCGACATTATATTCCAGTACCCTATTCAACCCAATCAAAACCAATGAATCTTCCGTAAAGATGGGTGTATTAATTATGTTTTCAAAATATGGTGCGTCACCACCGGTCATTATGACTTTCAAATCTGGATACTGTCCACTATAGTATCGAACATATCCTTCTATTTCAAATTGCATTCCTTTCAATACTCCTCCACGCATACATTCCCGTGTAGACAAGCCCGGTAGAGCCGGTACGGAAAGATCGGAAGGATTCCATTCTATCATCGGTAATTTATCGGTGAATACATGCATGGATTTGAATCTCATCCGTATACCAGGACTGATGATACCGCCTGCAAATTCCTGTTCTTTTGTCACCAGATCAATCGTAATACAGGAACCCGCATCAATTACCAATACATCTTGAGACGGGTACAAGGTCTGCGCACCAATGGCCGCTGCAATCCTGTCAAGGCCCAGTGTTTCCGGTGTATCGTAATGCAAGGAAAGCGGAAGCTTTAAGGAACGATCGAATACGATGAAGTGTATACTCTTTTCAAACACAGTATGCAACTCTTCTACTCCGTGACCTACTGTGGATACCATGACAGCATCATTTGGATGCTGTTGCAAGCTCTTCAACACCTCAGGCGAAGGATCGTAATGATGTGCCACCAGGACTCCATTCTCAAAAACGCCAACTTTTGTGCGGGTATTGCCTATATCTACAACTATATTCCTCATCTCTTTCGTACATGTTTAATCGCTTGGGAAGCTTTTTATATTGACAGGTCTCTGGTAAATTTACATTAAATTAAAAGAATGAAAAATTCAACATTGAACATCCGCGCCATTGGGCTCATGTCAGGCACTTCCTGCGACGGCCTGGATATCGCTTATTGTGAATTTTCAAGGATTGCAGGCGATTGGACCTATAAAATAACAGCCGCTAAAACGATAGAGTATGCTCCTGCGTTTGTCGAAAAACTTCAGCTTGCCTTTTCTATGACTGGAAAAGACCTGATGCGTTTTGACCGTGAATTCGGAAGTTTCTGCGGAAAGGCAGTCACAGCATTTCTACGTGAAACCAAACTGCCTGCACCGGATGTCATCGGTTCACACGGTCACACGATATTTCATACACCACAGCAAGGCGTCACCTTGCAAATCGGTTCTGGGGCCAGCTTGTATGCAACTTCTTCTATTCCGGTAGCCTGCGACTTCAGAAGCATAGACGTAGCACTGGGTGGGCAGGGAGCACCGCTTGTCCCTCTCGGAGATCGGCTTTTATTTTCTTCTTATGACTATTGTCTCAACCTGGGAGGCATCTCTAATATTTCTTATACAAAAGACAGCAAGCTGGTGGCGTTTGATATCAGTCCTCTGAACATGGCACTGAATCATTTGTCTGGCCTGCTTGGCAAGGCTTATGACAAAGATGGAGCAATAGCCGCATCTGCTAAGGCAGACGAAACTTTATTGCAGGCTTTGAATGCATTGGATTTTTATACATTACCTGCACCGAAGTCTTTAGGCAAAGAATGGTTTGAACAATCGTTTCTACCTGTCTTAAAAAAGTTTGAGCATTTATCCGTTGAAGTAAGTCTGGCGACTTGCGTAGAACACATGGCTTTTCAACTAGCTGCTGCTGTGAAAGCGAATAACTCAAAAGGTCAGAAGCTGTTGGCCACGGGCGGAGGCGCATTCAACAAACACCTGATGAAACGTTTTGCACAATTGCTGGAAGGAGTTTGTATTGTGGAAATTCCCGATGCACAAACCGTGGCATTTAAAGAAGCTTTGATCTTCGCATTACTTGGCGTGTTGCGTTTACAAAAAGAAAATAATGTAATGAGCAGCGCAACAGGCAGTACCCGCGATCATTGCGGTGGCGCGTTGTATGGGATTTAAAGTGATCAGTGGATCCCGATACCTCGGGACAGTGATCAGTAAAATTCATTTATTATTTTGCGTTAGGGATTGAGCCATTGTTTGAGCTCTTTTTTTGAAGTTCAAAAATGCAAATGGAAAGAGGCGAATGATTTCAAAAAAAAGCGAGTGGCGAAAGCCCGGCCCGCAGGGAAACGCCCAAGCAAAAGTTACTCTACTACAGAGCATTCTATTTAAAATAAAAAAACAGCCCTTCTACTTCTTCGCCCGCAAATTCATTTTATTCTCTTCCCCGTTAATCAGTCGGCGTATATTTTTTTGATGTGTTAAAAAAACAATCGAACACATGGCAAACGCAAACACAATGACAATGGGCTCTCCAGGATTAAAGTAAGGCAGGAACATCAGGAGAGGAAAAGAAATAGCGGCAATCAGTGAACCTAAGGATACGTATTTGGAAAGTAAAAAAACAATAAGGAAAACAAATATGCAGACAAATGCCGCCGGCGCGTGAATAGCGAATACCATGCCCAGTAGAGTTGCTACACCTTTACCACCTTTGAATTTTGCATAGACAGGAAACACGTGACCAACCACTGCTGCAATACCATAGAGCAATTTGAAGATGATCATTTTTTCAGGGATGGCCCAACCGAAGCCCACCAATAACTCTGCTGATTGTGTGGCAACGTATCCTTTGAGAATATCAATCGCCATGACAATGATACCCGCTTTTGCACCCAATACTCTAAATGTATTGGTAGCGCCGGCATTGCCGCTGCCATGCTCTCGCACGTCGAAACCATGAAGTAGTTTACTATACCACACAGCGGTTGGTATAGAACCAATAAAATAGGCTCCCAACAATCCTAGTGCGATGTAAATATCAGTCAACATATAGTGTTTTACGAATGATGTTCTCTTCGGGTTTATGAAGAAAGAGGTCGAAAATACTGGTTTAAATCTATAAACCCAAAATTGGGTGTTATGCCCAATTTTACTTCAGCATGTCTTTCAGCTTTTGCTGATCTCTTTGCTTTTGTTCTTGCTGTTGTTTGGAGAATTCCTTTTTCTTCTTCTCCTCTTCCTGTTCGTAATTCGTGTCCGTTTCGTTGACTTTGTATTTGTCATACGATTTGTCTTTGGCATCGAACTCGTCGTCTACGCCTTCTGTTACGTCTTTCTTCTTACGATTTATTTCTGGCGCAGCCTCTTCTGTCGTTGTATCTTCCTCTTCACCTACGCTGCCTGGTTCCTCCAATTCTTGCTCCTGCATTTCTTCCTGCTTCGGTTCTTCTACTTCATCATCACTCAACTTATCTACTCCATAGCGCTCTGCAAATGTATTGGTAAACTGCTTCTTCTCCATTGCCTCTCCATTCACAAAGAAGAACTTGCTTCTATCGGGCATTTCTCCTTTAGACTTAGCAGCGAGTTGGCCATTGAGATCAGAATTGCCTGTCACGATAGACAACCTGTTGTCTTCGTAACCGATAAAATACCAGTTTCCATAACTGGCTTCGAGTAAAATATTGACAACATCTCCTTTGAGTGTCTTTCTAATTTCAATATATCCAGGAATTTTTCTATTGACTTCATTTTTCAAAATGCTGGTCACGTAGATCTTTCCTGCACTATAAAATGATTTGTATTCTTCAGACCATTTCATGTCGACGTCCTGAAGCACAATACCTTTACTGAATACAGAAGATAAAGAATACAGAGGCACAGGCGCGAAGGCTTTTTGTTCTTTGTATTTCGCTACGCCTTGTTCACCGATTTCTTCTGACAATTTTTTGTACAGCAAGTTTTCTTTTTGTTGTGTCTTAGCATACGCTGTTTCATTCATATCCAGTTCATCTACCGGAAGAGAAGCAGCGAGGATGTTCATGTTTTTACCGAGTGCATCAAGTACGGCAGCATTTACTTTAAAGTTGATGGCCAATAAGAAATTAAAATCAAATAAGCTATCTTTCAGATCCGCAAAACCTTCGCCGGCAGAGAACATCGAGAGATTGGCGTTTTGCTCCAGCAAATCAAAGTTGCCCCCAAACTTAATGGTAGACTTATCATCATTATACGATAAGAAATTTCCTTTGAGTGCCTGACCACTTAACTTCGACGAATCTCCAATAGCAAACTCGTTGGAATCCGGACGGAATGCCAGGTTGCCGGTTACCGGTAGAATAGTTTTATCCTTGTCATTCTTTTTCAAAGAGATGAATGTAGTATACAAACTGCTGTTGCCATCAAAGCATAAACCAGTCTGTAGAGGTTTACCGTTGGCTGCTGTTGCGTTTGCCAAATCAATTTCAACGTGATCTGACTCTCCGTTGTTTTTATATTTTAGCCATTCGGAGTAACTCAATGCGCCGGCCAAATCCAATTTCACAAAGCCGTCAAATAAAAGAAATTGTTTTCTGGCAAACATGGTCACATCGCCCTTGTAAAGGATCTTGGGACCAATGTGAAGTTTTTCTTCTTCCGTGACACGACCTTTACCAACGGTGAAGAATCCATCTT
>JAQBNU010000096.1 GCA_028288365.1 Chitinophagaceae bacterium
GCTCTGGATCACCTGGATGAAGTCATTAAATTGATTAGAGAATCAAGAGATCCTGAAGATGCAAAAGCGGGTTTGATCACGAACTTCAACATGAGTGAGATCCAGGCCAAAGCAGTGTTAGAGTTACGTTTGCAACGTCTGACAGGCATGGAAAGAGACAAGATCGTAAAAGAATTCGAAGAGATCATGGCTCTGATTACACGTTTAAAAGAGATCCTTGCCAGCAAAGAACTGCGCATGGAAATCATTAAAGGTGAATTGCAGGAAATGAAAGAACGTTACGGCGATGAACGTCGTACACAGATCGTTCCAACATCGGATGATATTTCTATAGAAGATATGATTGCTGATGATGACATGGTAATTACCGTGTCGCACGAAGGATACATTAAACGTACGGCGCTTACAGAATACCGTACGCAAAGTCGCGGAGGAGTGGGTTCTAAAGGTGCAGGAAGTAAAGATTCCGATTTTACGGAGCACTTGTTTGTTGCCACTGCCCACAATTACTTATTGATCTTTACAGAACAGGGTAAAGTGTTCTGGTTGAAAGTATATGAAATTCCTGAAGGTGGGAAAACGACCAAGGGGCGTGCCATTCAGAACTTACTTCAGATTGAACCAAGTGATGCCATACGCACCATTTTGAATGTGAAGAACCTGAAAGACGAAGATTACCTCAACAACAATTACCTGATCATGTGTACCGAACAAGGTACCATTAAGAAAACAACTCTGGAAGCATACTCTCGTCCGAGAGCTGCTGGTATCAATGCCATCAATATTTCTGAAGGAGATCGTTTGCTCGATGTGAAATTGACAACGGGCAACGACGAAATCGTGATTGCTTTAAAATCAGGTAGAGCGATCCGTTTCAATGAAAGTCAGGTGCGCCCAATGGGCCGTGTGGCGACAGGAGTGAAAGGAGTGACACTTTCTTCTGAAACAGATAAAGTAGTGGGGCTTGTTGCTGTCAATAACCTGGAGGAAACTCAGTTGTTAGTGATTTCCAAAAAAGGATACGGCAAACGTTCTTCTATTGAAGATTACCGCATCACGAAACGTGGAGGTAAAGGAGTAAAGACCATCAATGTGACGGATAAAACAGGGGAGTTGGTAGCCATACACGGAGTAACGGATAGAGATCAAATCATGATCATCAATAAATCAGGTATTACGATTCGTATGAACATTGAATCATTGCGTATCATGGGCCGTGCCACACAGGGTGTTCGTTTGATCAAATTGAATGATGGAGATGAAATTGCTTCTATCGCTAAGATCGAGCGTGATGCACAGGATGAGGACGAAGCGGCAGAAGTTGTACAGCCTGATTTAAGTGAAGTACTGGAAGAAGATCCTACTGCAGAATCTGAAACGGAAGAAGAGGACGAAGACGAAACCACCACAGAAGAATAGATTAATAGATTGAACACCCTTTTATTTAACCGTATGTTTAAAAGAATCTTCTTTGGTAGCAACGTCTTGCTTGCCATGGTATGTTACAATGTTACTGCCCAGAATGCGGCATTGACCAATGCGATCCTTTACCTTGAAAACGATGAGGCTGCAAAGGCAAAACCGGAGATCGATGCTGCTGTTCAAAATGAAAAGACAAAGTCTTCGGCCAAAGCCTGGTATTACAGGGGGATGATCTACAATAAATTAATGACAACCAATCCTACGAATACCTATGGGTACGCAGATACCGCGGTAGTTTCTTTTAACAAAGCCAAAACATTGGATAAGTCTACGGGACAATTTTATCAAATGTCGGACTTGCGTCTGCAAGATCAATGGGTAATCTCTACCAATGATGGTGTTAAACGATACCAGGAAGAGAATTATGCATCAGCTGTCAAGTCTTTTAAACTGGCGCATCTTGCCAATGTGAAAGACACCACCGCATTATTGTATGGAGCCTATGCAGCGACAGCCAATAAAGACCAGCAACAAGCGTTTGAGTTTGCTGAAGAGCTGAAGAAAAATAATTACGTCAAAGCGTATGTGTATAAAACCATATCTGATTATTACCTCGATGTAAAGGGAGATCCTGCCAAAGCAGAAGCGGAGTTAAAAGAAGGATTAGTGAAAAATCCCAATGATCCGGCGCTGCTTCAGGATCTGGCAAATTTCTACATCACAACAGATAAAAATGAACAAGCTGTTCAGACATTGTCTCTATTAGAAAAAGCCAATCCCAATGATCCATTGGTGCTTGTCAATATTGCTGTGCAATACCAGAAATTCAATCAACCAGATCAGGCTGAAAAGTATTACTTGAAAGTATTGGACAAAGAGCCCAATAATTATATCGCTCTATTCAACTTGGGAAGTTTATACGTGGACAAAAGCAGATCGAAACTGAATGTCTATAATTCACTCAATTCGGAACAGTACAAGAAGCAGGGACCGGCTTTAAAATCAGAATTATCCTCCAACTATTCGAAGGCATTGGATTATTGTAAAAAGGCATTGCCTTATGCTGAGTCAGCAGACGATAAAGCAAAATTGAATACCATGATCTCTGATTTGGATGGTGTTTTAAAAACTTTAAATAAATAATAACCAGTTGTTTATGCTGGTTAGTCTTATGTATTAATACAAGTAAAGGTCGGTCTGTTTTAGGCCATTAAATGGACTGACTTTTACGTCAATACCTTCTAGTCAATCTAAAAAGGATCAGTATGGAAGATACGTTACGTATCGAGTTGCCTTCACGCTATTACCAGGATGTGAAAGCGTTGCAGTCGTCGGAATGGTTAGAAACATTTGGTAACGGATCTTATGCTTCAGGCACTTATTCAGGTATCAATACACGCAAATATCATGGCATGTACAACGTTTCCCGTCGCCCGCCGGTTGAACGAACCATGATCCTTTCCCGATTGGAAGAAACTGTTATCAATACAATTAGTCAACAATCTTATCCTCTTTTTTCCAATCAATTTCCAGGTTCAGTTACACCTGATGGATATAAAAATCTCATCAAAGCGGGTAAGCATTGGGGCCCTTTTTTTGAATATAAAATAGGGGACTTTGTTCTTCATAAAGAGATCCTTGCCATACAGAAGGTTCAATGCCTGGCTATTCGCTACCGGCTTACAGGTCCTTCCAAGGCTTCGTTTCATCTGCAACTCAGACCTTTTGTATCAGGAAGAGACATTCATTCGCTGAGTAAAAAAAATGCCATCATCAATAAGCAAGTGCAGGCTGAACCTTCAAAAGTTACACTCTCTGCTTATGAAGGATTACCTGGATGTGCTGTGCAAGCCGATACTATACGTTTTGAAAGTGCTGATGCAGGGTGGTATTTAAATTTTCAGTACATAGAAGAAGAGCTTAGAGGCTTTGATCCTCTGGAAGACCTGTATACACCGGGATTGCTGCATCTGGACCTGAACAGTGAAGAAGATAAATACCTGCTGATTGGACCTCCGGAAAATAACGACATCCTTCATGCTCGTTCGCTATGGGACGAAGAAGTAGAGAGAAGAAAAGAATTATTGAAACCATACGATTCAGCACCTGCTGAAATCAAACAACTCGCTTTATCTGGAGATCAGTTCCTTGTAAGTCGTACAGGTGGACATCAAACTATCATAGCCGGTTACCATTGGTTTGCCGACTGGGGTAGAGATACCATGATTGCGTTGCCGGGCTTGTGCATGGAGAGTGGAAATTTCGACAGAGCAAAAGCCATCCTCGAAACTTTTTCAAAATTTGTCAACAGAGGAATGCTTCCCAATCGCTTTCCGGATCAGGGTGAAGAGCCAGAATATAACAGTGTAGATGCGGCTTTGTGGTACATAGTAGCCGTCTATCAATACTGGAAAAAAAGCCACGATGTAGATACCGTCAGAACGATTTTTTATCCAGTGGTGCAAGCCATAAGAGAGGCCTACTTGAAAGGCACGGCATACAACATTCATGCAGACGAGGATAGTCTCATCTTTGCAGGTAAACAAGGGGTACAATTGACCTGGATGGATGCTAAGATTGGCAATTGGGTAGTTACACCACGCATTGGAAAACCAGTGGAGATCAATGCACTCTGGTACAATTGTCACAAGATACTTACAGAGATGGCTTTCATTTTTAGCTCTACAGATCAAGCGGTAGTGTATAGTGATTATGCTTCTACAATATTAAGCTCGTTCAAAGAACAATTCATCAATGCGTCCAATGGAGCTTTGTATGATGTGGTGAATAATGACGGGAAAGACAGTAAGGACAGTTCGGTAAGACCCAATATGCTTTTTGCTTTGAGTTTGCCGTTTCCTCTATTGACAAAAGAAGAAGGAAAGTCTGTACTGGCTATAGTGGAGCAAGAGCTATTGACTTCAAAAGGAGTTAGAAGTCTTACTCCATACCATCCCGATCATCAGGTGCGTTATGCTGGTGATGTGTTGGCGCGTGATGGCGCTTACCATCAAGGAACTGTTTGGGGATGGTTGCTTGGACCATATTATGATGCTTGTTTGTACGTTCGTGATGAGAAGGGTAAAGAACAAGTGAATGCACACCTTACCAAGGTGCTGGCTCATTGTTATGAAGCGGGTATAGGAACGTATTCTGAAATTTTTGACAGTGGTTTGCCTCATAAACCCAATGGCTGTATCTCTCAGGCTTGGAGTGTTTCTGAAATACTTAGAATCTATAAGAAGCTTCAGGTTTAAAAGTTGACATGTTCGGCAGTGCGTGTATATTCGATGCGTTGCTTAGGTAAACATTGAGGATAATGTTCTTGGATAAATGCCAGCATTTTTTCTCTTATAAATGCACGCAGATTGAAAGTTGTGGGAGCATCTATGGAGCTTGCTAATATGCGCATTTCAACTGTACGGTCATTGGTATCCGTTACCTGTAAAACAGATACATTACCATCCCAAAGATTTTTAGCTTCTTCTAATGATAGAATTCTTAGAAGCTCTTTTCGGGCTTCGTCTATAGGAAAAGAATAGTCTACGTATAAGAAGACAGATCCCAATAAGTCTGATGAAGCGCGTGTCCAGTTTTGGAAAGGTTTTTCTATAAAATAAGAAATAGGAAAAACCATGCGTCTGGAATCCCAAAGTTTAACGACTACATAGGTCAGGGAAATTTCTTCTACAGTTCCGAATTCGTTTTCTACAATGAGGGCATCGTCAATTTTGATGGGTTGTGTAAAAGCGATCTGCATGCCGGCAAACAAATTGGAGATGGATTTCTGAGCGGCTAGACCAATGATGATCCCTGCAATACCAGCTGAAGCGAGGATGCTTGTTCCGAAATTTCGTACTCCCTGAAAGCTCATAAGTATCGCTGAAATGCCAATTATCCAGACAATTACGGCAGTCA
>JAQBNU010000104.1 GCA_028288365.1 Chitinophagaceae bacterium
ATGCATACGAAGAACTAAGCAAAATCAGCCCGAACTTCACGATTGCTGCGGCATTCGGTAACGTGCATGGTGTATACAAATCTGGTAGCGTGAAATTAGAGCCGAAAATCTTGAAGAACTCTCAGGACTTCGTTGCTAAAAAATTCAATACCTCTGCTCCTGATCCGATCAACTTTGTGTTCCACGGCGGTAGCGGTTCTTCCAGAGAACAAATCAGAGAAGGTATCTCTTACGGAGTAATCAAAATGAACATCGATACCGATTTGCAATGGGCATTCTGGGAAGGTATCCTAGGTTATTACAAAACGAACGAAGCATACTTACAAGGTCAATTGGGTAACCCTAAAGGTGCTGATCAACCGAACAAAAAATTCTACGATCCACGTGTATGGTTGAGAAAAGGAGAAGATACGTTTGTGGCTCGCTTGAAAGACGCATTCGTTGATTTGAACTCTGACAACGCGCACGAGAAAATGGGCTGGTAAAAAGATAGTGATCAGTGGACAGTTGTCAGTGATCAGCATTCTTTATCATTTATTTCTTCTTATAAAAAAAAGACCGTTCATGTAACGGTCTTTTTTTATGTCTTTTTACTGACAACTGTCCACTGATCACTCTTTCTCATTTACTAAAAAGATTATACTTCACAATACAGTATATCGCACGCACACCGTCTTTCCAGTTTATTTTTTTCCCTTCTTCATACGTCCTGCCATAATATGAAATCCCTACTTCATAAATTCTTACATTTTTCACACGTGAAATTTTAGCCGTCACTTCCGGCTCAAAACCAAAACGTTTTTCTTTCAACACCAACGACTGAATCATTTGGGTATTGAATAATTTATAACAGGTTTCCATATCCGTCAGGTTCAAATTGGTCAACATGTTGGAAAGAAAAGTCAGGAATTTATTTCCGATGGTATGCCAGAAAAATAAAATGCGATGCGGATTACTTCCCGTGAATCGTGAACCGAAGACCACATCTGCAAAGCCTTCTACTACCGGCTTCAGCAAATCGTTGTATTCTCTTGGATCGTACTCTAAGTCTGCATCCTGTATGATCAGGAATTCTCCGGTGGCATGTTGAATGCCGGTATGCAAAGCAGCACCTTTTCCTTTGTTGATGTCGTGTGAAAGAAGGCGAATGTTTAAGGCAGTATTTTCTTTTATATAAGCAGCAATAACAGCGGCGGTTTGATCCGTAGAACAATCGTTAACCAGGATGATTTCTTTTTGAATGTCCTCACGCAGTTGCACGGTCTTCACCTTGTCGAGAATAAGGTGAATGGTTCGTTCTTCATTATAAACCGGAACAACAATGGAAAGGGTTTTAATCGGAGGCATGCTATCCTGTCTTAAGCTATAAATATAGCTTCGTTTTTATACTCTTACAAATAAGCGCATGGCTATCGCTCGTATCGTAAAGACTGCAAAATCTTTGTCTGTTCCTCCTCGTATAAAAAATACTGTTCATAAGGAAAGTCCATCAACACTTGTGCGCCATGATTGAACTCAATGGTATGCAGAATATACAAATGATGTTTTTGATTGTTTACGTCTATGTATTCCGCTTCGTAACCGATGGTATAAGGCAAGGTAAATTTACCGTCCGTGTCTACAAAAGTTTTTTTGAGCTTGAATCCGTTTTGCTTTTGAAAAAACAATAAGCCCTTTGTAGAATATTCTTTGATCGATGTAGTGGGTTTGATGTGTTCCACCAATACAGACAAGGTAGCCTGCGCTGCTTTTTTATTTTCGCCGAGTTTACGGGTATAGGTATAAATGGTAGATTCCGTTTTCGTCTTTCTGATCTGTGCTTCGCTCCATTCCGGTTGAGGCAATTCAAAACGGAGGTTGATATCCGCCAATGATTCTGTGCGAAGTTTCTTTTCTTGCGACAACACCGGATCAATCAGGACTAGACTCAGTATGCAACCGATGATTATTTTATTCATGCGCGTTCCAAAGGAAAAGTAAGACAATGCGGACCTCCACGTGCTCTGGAGAGTTCGCTGCTTTTTAAGGTAATGATTGTTTTTTCTAAAGATGAAACCGTTATGTTCTTTTTCATTAACACATGTGCTTCTACCAAGTTATATCCTCGTTTGGCAAAAGCTTCCAATGTCTTTTCATTGCGGTCATAACCGATGATCACACCTGGTTTCAACGCAAAGAAATTGCAACCGTCTGTCCACTGCTCTCGTTGATCAAAAGGATAGATTCCATTTCCACAAGGAATCAATTTCAGTTCCGGTAAGAAATGTGAAATGAATTGCTGAAAATTGCTGGACCTGATTTCACGGTCTTCTTTCAGGGCAATGGTTTTCACTTGCACTGAATCTTTGTTGTTGAGCAGCGGTTCAAAGGCTACCGCTTCGTTTTGATCGGTGAAGGTGAATATGGTATCCCAATGCATGCAATAGCGCGAAGCCGGCAAATACGCCACAGACAAGTAATCTATGTCTTTGCTTTGCAATTGTAATTTTTGTTTGATCAATGCAATACCTCTTTCATTGGTGCGCTCTGAACTGCCAATCAGCAAATGGTTTTTGCTGATCATCATGATGTCGCCGCCTTCCAGTTGAGGCTTGGCTTCTGTTCGGGATAAGAAATCAATCAGTTCATCCAGGTCTTTTGCAGGAGAGATAATCAATTGATTGGAAGCCCAGCGTTGAAATTCCGGATGGTAATGAAACACAAACCAGGTGATCAGACTTTCTCTCGCCCTAGCTTTTTTCGCGGCCGAAGCGTGGATGAGAAAAGGTCCGGCAACACTTCCTATGTCTCTGGTGAAAATAAGATTAGGTACAGGAAATATTTGTTGTGCTACATCTCCTTCTATACTGTAGCGACTGAGCTGTTGGGCGTCCAGTTCCAGTAAGGCTGATTGTGCGTCGACTTTATTTTCCAATGCACATAACGCACGAACAAATTCTTCTCTGATGACGCTCGTCTGCAATACATCTGTCAACAAAGAAGCAATCTCCAAGCAATTGGAAGCGCCTATATAATTTTCTAGAATCGATTTAAGTGCTGCATGTTCTTCCTGGATCTTTGACAAAAACACAATGTCTTCGTATAAAAAATCGGTGGCCAGGTCTGGTGTTACCTTGGCAATCCCAGGATCGGGAGAATGAATGAGTATTTTTTTTAACGACGCGATTTCTGAATAACTACCCATGCATCAAACTTAGTAATACATCATCTTTAAACAAAATACACTTCCTCCGGACTTGATGTATTCAGAAGTATCCAATGAAACGATTTCTGCCTTCAGCTGCTTCAATATTTTTTCTGTTTCTATATTCCCCTCCTGTATGATGACTGTTTTTTTATCTTCCTGACGAATCACATGCATGTTCAACGCAAAGCCATGTGCCGCTTCTTGTTCAGGAATTTCTATACAGTTTGTAAAGAGTTTCTTTAGTTTTTCTTTACTGTCTGCCGAGAACGCACTCGGTGTATACAATACCGTATCCTTGTCGATAAGACTGATGCAGGTATCGAGGTGGTAGAAATTAGGATTGACCAGTTCGAGTGGAATGATTTCATAATCCGTGAGGATTTCCAAATGCCTGATCGTCTCAAATGCTGTTCTGAATCCATGTCCGCACAGGCAGCGAAACTGACCAGGAACCAAGAGTAAGTCACCCATGCCTTCAAAGAAAAACTCTTTG
>JAQBNU010000114.1 GCA_028288365.1 Chitinophagaceae bacterium
TCTACATTGAACTGATAGCTGTTTATACGAACATTCTGATAAGCCTGATCACTATAAAACGGATTTTTATGAATAGTTTTACTGCCCACGTAAACGCGAGTTGTAAGGAAGAACCCTCGTTTGGGATAAAAAGGGTTGTCCAATTTATTAAAAATATAACCCACCCCGTACGTATAATTATTAAAATCTCCATACGCCAAATGAGTCGTATCTGTATTGGCGAGGTGAGACAGAATACGACCGGTTTTTAATCCTGCAAAAACATCCAATTGACCTGCCCCTGCCAATTGTTGGGATATTTTTAATTCACGGTTTACATTCAAAAAAGAACTGTCCTGTCTGGTGATTTCAAGTAAGCCAGAGACGTCTACACCGGTACCCAATATTCTCGGATGTTCATAAGACATTCTTAAGTATTGCGACTGCGTGCTAAAGCTTTGCCAAGTGACACTCACTGTTTTTCCTGAATGGAATAAATTTTTCAGTTCCAGTTTCACATCACCTGTCACCAAGAGTTTATTGCCCTTTGCAGCATTGGGTAAAAAACCGATGTAACCATCCAGTAAATTAGCCCTCTTCTTTTCCAAGTAATATGAAATACGTGCTGTACCTTCCGTCATTAGAGCGATTGGAGGGCCCATTACTTTTACATAAGGCAATTGGGCCAGTATCTTTTGAGATTGATCGATTTTTTGCTGACTAAAAGGATCTCCTTTTTTTATGCGTACCAACTTCTGAAAGAATTTGTATTTCATATAATGGGTTCCCACAATACTCAATGAATCTATGGTAATCAATGGACCGGATTCATAGCGCCAGCTGGCTGTCAACCGTTTTTTTTCGTCAAATTGAATAGAGTCTAATCCAATGGAAGCAAAAGGATAACCATTGTTTTCCGCTGCCTTCACCACTTTTTCTTCCAATTCATAAATTTGTTTCACATTGAGCACCGCTCCTTTGAATTGCCTGCTGCTAAAGCCTACTTTATTGGCCAAGATCAAAGGAAGACTACCTCTTTTAAGCACAGCATGGCGGTATACCTCTCCGGTATAGAGTACAACGATCCAGCTTCCTTTATTGACCAATATAGAATCTACGGATGCTTCCAGGTAGCCTCTTTTAT
This sequence comes from Chitinophagaceae bacterium, assembly GCA_028288365.1. GTDB lineage: Bacteria > Bacteroidota > Bacteroidia > Cytophagales > Cytophagaceae > JACMQM01. Next base: position 1,124 of record JAQBNU010000114.1, read on the forward strand.
TTAACTCCACTAAAAAATTACGCAAAGATTTAACAGCGCTCAAAGAGTCTTTATAACTTGCATCGGGAAAACTCACACCTGTTTTTGCAGATTGAGGCATAGACAATTTCATCGTGATCTTTTGAGCCCACGTCGGGATGCACAACACCAACAAAAAAATTGCTATGATTAATCTTAATTTCAATCTGATTCGATAAAAACATTTCAATATACTACATCTGGCCGGCATTTACATACATATTCCCTATTGCAGAAAAGCTTGTCATTACTGTGACTTTCATTTCAGTACCCACTTTAATACGAGGGAAAGAATGGTGCATGCTCTCGTAGAAGAATTGAAGCAGCGGAAAAACTTTCTCACTACCATTGATACCATTTATTTCGGTGGAGGAACACCTTCGGTATTATCCAACGAAGAGTTGATACTGATTTTTTCTGTCTTGCATGATCACTATTCTATTTCAAGTCTTACAGAGATAACGCTTGAAGCCAATCCTGATGATATAAACGATGCCAATTTATCTTTGTGGCTATCTTGCGGAATCAATAGACTGAGTATAGGATGTCAGACATTTGATGATGCTATCTTAACGCAATTGAATCGCGTGCATCGATCTGTTGATAGTATGAATGCCTTTCAGCTGGCGCGTGATAAAGGTTTTAACAACATCAGTATCGACCTGATGTTTGGTCTTCCTGATCAGGATGTCAAACAATGGACCAAAGATTTAGAGATGGCCTGTTCCTTGAAACCAGAACACATTTCTGCCTATGGGCTCACCATTGAAGACAATACAGTGTTTGGAAGCCTTGCCAAAAAAGGTCGTCTAAGTGTTCCGGGAGAAGAGCAACAAGCTTCTTATTATGAGCAAATGATGCAGACCTTGTTGGAGAAAGGTTATGAGCAATATGAAATCTCTAACTTTAGTCTACCCAGCTATAAGTCTAAACACAATTCTTCTTATTGGAATCAGGAAAAATATTTGGGGATTGGCCCGTCTGCTCATTCTTTCGATGGGGAAAACAGAATGTGGAATGACTCGAACAACATGACCTATATTAAAAAGATAGAATCTGGACAGATTGCCTACTCCACTGAAGCCCTCTCGTCAATGGATCGGACGAATGAATACATCCTTACAGCCATAAGAACCAAAGAGGGGATCGATGTCCAAAGATTAATTCATGAATTCAACTACCCCACCGATCAATTAAACGAAATTCTTCGTTTGCTTACCCCAAACGGTTGGATTGAAGAAACACAAGAACAAATATTTCTTACAACATCAGGAAAATTGCTCGCAGATGAAATTACTTTGAAATTTTTCTTAAATTGAATACGTAATTTGGGTTCCGTCTCTAACTGAACGAAAGTTTTTAGAAAATAGATCTAATGTCTGTAGAAGAAAAAAGAGCGTTCTTATCGCTGCTGATTATTATTTTCAATTATCACGGATTGAGTGAAGTCGAACAACAGATTCTTCATGAAACTGCTGCGTTGCATGATGCCTTAGACGAATTGGAATGGATAAAGGAATATTCCAAACCTTCTCTCGATGAATCATACGACAAGCTTAAAAAGTACGTGGACGACATCATAGGCAATCTGTCTATTGAAAAAAAATCAGAGTACCTGAACAAGGTATGGGATGCCAACCAACAAAAAGGTTCTGTCAGTGAAATGGAAGCAACTGCGATGTTGATGCTTTCAAAGGACTGGCACATCCAAAAAGAATTCATTGCCTACATACGGGAAAAAAAGAAAACCACTTAATATGAGTCGTCGTGTTTTTTTGTGGAGGTTATTCTTTGCATTATCGATTCTCTCTTCCTCGTTATCGGCTCAAACTACACTTCCCGTTTACGATCGCTATGACTCACTACGTGGTGCATTAAACCCGCTTAGAAGCTGCTACGATGTTTCCTATTACAACCTGAACCTACAGATCAACCCTGCGGATAGCAGTGTGAAAGGATTTAACGAAATTCGTTTTTCAGGCATCAACACGTCAGAAAAAATACAAGTGGATTTATTTTCCATTTGGAACATAGACAGTATTGTGCAGGAACACCAGTCACTCACTTATAAACGCGACAGTGATTTTGTTTTTATACAATTAACAACACCTCTTCACAAAAGCGATCAAAAAAGCATTACGGTTTATTATCACGGACATCCTGTCGTAGCCAAGAAAGCACCATGGGACGGAGGCTTTGTATGGAGCAAAGATTCGTTAGGTAATTATTGGACAGGCGTAGCTTGTGAAGGCATGGGCGCAAGTTCCTGGTGGCCCTGCAAAGATCACTTGGGTGACGAGCCGGACAGCATGGACATGACGTTTGACGTACCGCAATCATACACGGCTGTAGGCAATGGAAGACTGGTAAAGCAAATTGATTTGCCGAATAAATTTACACGCTTTCAGTGGCATGTCTCTTATCCTATCAACAATTATAATGTTACGGTAAATATCGCCAAGTATGCTTCCTTTACAGAGAAGCACACCCTGAAAGATGGATCACAACTGGATCTGCAGTATTATGTATTGTCTTACAATTTAGACAAAGCAAAAAAACATTTTCAGCAGGTACATAAAATGATGGATATCTACGAAACATTGTTTTCTGCTTATCCGTTTCCAAGAGACTCTTATAAAATGGTGGAAACTCCTTACTGGGGAATGGAACATCAAAGCGCGATCTCTTATGGAAACAATTATAAAAATGATGTCATCGACTGGGATTACATCATCATTCATGAGAGTGCACACGAATGGTGGGGAAACAACGTCAGCTGCAAGGATCATGCGGACATGTGGATCCATGAGAGTTTTGCCACCTATACGGAAGTACTCCTGGTAGAAGCCACTTACAATTACGAAACGGCGATCAAGTATTTATATTACCAACGTCCTCGCATTGACAATGTAGTACCGATCATTGGTCCGCAGAATGTGAATTACCAAGACTGGGTTGGATCAGACATGTACTACAAAGGAGCATGGGCATTGCACACACTTCGACACTACATCAACAACGATAAACTTTGGTATGGTCTTTTTCTTGCAATACAAAAAAGATTTGCGTTGCAAACCATTACCTCTGCTGATTTGATTCATTTCATCAGTGACTATTTCAAACAGGATTTGAGTTGGTTCTTCAACCAGTATTTCTACAAAAAAGACTTGCCGGTCTTACAAATAGAATGGACGCTGACAAAAAATAAGGCCAAGGTAAAATACAAGTGGGCCAACTGTGGCGATGATTTCAAGCTTCCGGTATACTTCATCGATTGCGACAAACAAACATTGACTTTGCATCCCAAAGGGAAACTAACCAAGCAGACTTTTAAAATCAAAGAAGGTTGTACGAAGCTGGAGTTTCTGGATTATTACTATTATGTGGATCAGGAAGAAGTGAAAGGCTTGAAATAAGTAAAGAGGAACGAGCGAGGAGAGACGAAAAGATTTGTATATTTCTTCCATAGAGAATGAAAAAAAGAGAAGATTGATCTTCTCTTTTTTTCATTTAAATGCATTTGCTTTTCGTCCCTCGCTCGTTCCTCTTTACTTATTTTTCAACTCCTGTTTCAAGAAAACTGCCGTGTGGCTTTCTTTTACTTTTGACACTTGCTCCGGCGTACCTTGCGCTACGATGTAGCCTCCCGCTTGTCCACCTTCAGGACCGAGGTCGATGACATGATCGGAAACTTTGATGATGTCGAGGTTGTGTTCAATGACCAATACTGTATTGCCTTTGTCTACGAGTTGCTGCAAAACCAATAAAAGGTGACGAATATCTTCGAAGTGTAAACCTGTTGTAGGTTCGTCAAAAATGTACAATGTTTTGCCGGTATCTTTGCGAGATAACTCTGTGGCCAGCTTCACCCGTTGTGCTTCACCTCCTGATAAAGTCGGCGCATGCTGCCCAAGGGTGATGTAGCCCAAGCCCACATCCTGCAGTGTTTTGATCTTCCTATAAATGGAAGGTTGTTTTTCAAAAAATTCTACCGCCTGATCAATGGTCATGTCCAGTACATCGGCAATGGATTTTCCTTTGAAACGAATTTCTAATGTTTCTCTATTGTATCTTTTTCCTTTACACGCATCGCAAGGCACGTATACATCCGGCAAGAAATCCATTTCGATCAAGCGCATTCCTCCGCCTTCGCATACTTCACAACGGCCACTTTTTACATTGAAAGAAAAACGACCTGGTTTATACCCTCTGATTTTTGATTCAGGCAATACGGAATACAACATGCGTATATCACCGAATACTTCTACATAGGTAGCCGGATTAGAGCGCGGCGTACGGCCTATAGGCGCCTGATCTACTTCAATGACTTTATCGATGTGTTCTAATCCTTCAATACCTTGATAAGGCAGTGCCTCTTTACGTGAACCGTAAAAATGTTTGCGCAACACAGGATACAACGTTTCATGAATCAAGGAAGACTTACCACTTCCTGAAACACCTGTCACACAAGTGAATGTTGCAAGTGGTAAAGAGAAAGTGACATCCTTCAAGTTATTGCCCGTAGCATGTTTCAAGATCAACGTATCGCCATTGCCTTTTCTTCTTGTCGCAGGAATTTCAATGTTCTTTTTACCCGACAGGTAAAGAGAAGTGGTTGAATTTTGTTTTAAGAATTCTTCCGGTGTTCCTTGCGCCACCACAGAACCCCCATGAATACCGGCTCCAGGACCAATGTCCAGGATGTAGTCACAATCCAGCATCATGTCTTTATCGTGTTCAACAACCAATACAGTGTTGCCCAAATCTTTCAGGTCTTTTAATGCTTTGATCAAACGCACGTTGTCGCGCTGGTGCAAGCCGATACTTGGTTCATCGAGGATGTACAATACACCGACCAATTGTGTACCGATCTGTGTAGCTAAACGAATGCGTTGAGCTTCTCCACCGGAGAGCGTGCGCATGGAGCGATTCAATGTCAGGTAATACAAACCGACATCCAATAAAAAGCCGATACGCTTTTTTACTTCTTTTAACACTTCATGAGCGATGACACGCTGACGGTTCGACAACTTTGGTTCCACCGTATCGATCCATCTTGATAAGGTATTAAGATCCATTGAAGCCAGTTCAGCGATGTTCTTATCGTGTATCCTGAAATACAAGGCTTCCTTCTTCAAGCGATCGCCGTGGCATTCCGGACATTCTAGCACTTCTGTATATTCATCCAACGCATCTTTGTCCACACCCAGCTTTTCTTCTCTGATGCGATTTAGGTATGGAATGACACCAGGAAAATAATCCGGCGACCATTGATCTTCCGGCACACGATCGCCAAACAACAATTCCTGAATGGTCTTATCCGACAATTCCTGAAACGGTTTGGAAATATTTTGCTTATTGCGTTTTAATACTTTTTCTATTTGTGTAAAAATCCAAATCTCTCTGTACTCACCCAACGGAGCCAATGCACCTCGGGAGATACTCAATGATTCATCCGGTACTATGGTTTCTCGTGTGATCTGTTCGATGACACCTAATCCTTTGCAATGTGGACAAGCACCATAAGGAGAGTTGAACGAAAATAAATTAGGAGCGGGTTCATCATAGGCAATGCCCGACAAAGGATCCATCAGTGAGCGAGAGAAAAACTGTGGTTCTTTTTCTCCCTGCGCCACAATCATCATGACACCTTTACCCAACTTCAATGTAGAAGAGATGGAACGAACAATGCGTTCGACCTCTTCTTTCTTTACCTTCAACCGATCAACTACCAATTCGATGTCGTGGATCTTATAACGATCCACCTGCATCTTGGCGGTGATGTCATGAATTTCTCCGTCTACTCTTACTTTGGTATAACCTTGCTTACGTACCTGTTCAAATAATTCTCTATAGTGTCCTTTACGTGCGCGCACAAGAGGCGCAAGCAATGTCACATTCTTATCGTCATAATTACTTAATAAAGCTTTCAGAATTTGTTCTTCTGTTTGCTTCTCCATTTTCACACCCGTTACATACGAATAAGCATCAGCCGCTCTAGCGTATAGCAGACGCAGGAAATCATAGATCTCTGTTACCGTACCTACCGTCGATCGTGGATTGCGTGAAGTGGTCTTTTGTTCGATAGAAATCACCGGACTCAATCCGTTGATCTTATCTACATTTGGGCGTTCCATACCACCTATGAAAGAACGTGCATACGCAGAAAAACTTTCCATGTAACGTCTTTGTCCCTCCGCATAAATGGTATCAAATGCCAGAGAAGATTTTCCACTGCCGCTGATGCCGGTAAGCACTACCAGTTTGTTGCGTGGTATTTTAACGTCGATGTTTTTCAGATTATGTTCCCGTGCACCATACACTTCGATGTATTCGAATCCTGTCGGATCCAATGTGATGCCAGTAGTTTTCAACTTCGGTTTTTTTATGGTATCCATTTTTCTTTCCGCCACGTTTATTTAACGCCTATCGCCATCCTATATTTGTCGCCAGGTTTCAGCATAGTCAGTGAATTGCCGATCAACCATGGATTCATTTCTTTCAAACGTTCTCTGCTTACCTTGTGTTGTTGTGCAAAGACGGCAAGATCGGGTATTGATTTATCTATTGTCTTGTAGATGTACATTGGTCTGTGAACGATGTAACGTTTCGCATTGTATTTCTTAGGATTTTCATACAAATCTTTCATAGAAATGATCTTGTATAAATAACGCTCTGTTTCCAGGTTTAAAGCCAAGTCATAATAAGAATGTGCATGCTGTCTTTTCATGTCTCTCAACAAACCATTGGTACCTCTGTTGTATGCAGCAGCAACCAATGTCCATGATTTGAGCAGTTTATAATTTTGACGAAAGAACCTGCAGGCTGCATGAGTAGAAAGAATAGGATCCAGGCGCTGGTCCACTTCATCGTCCACTCTCAATTTCATTTCTTTTGCAGTCGCCACTTTAAACTGCCAAAAGCCTACAGCACCTTTGTGCGACTCATCGTTTTGGAAACGAGATTCCGCCATGGCGATGAACTTGATGTCTTTAGGAAGTTTATATCTTTTAATGATGAATTCAATTTGTGGCAACCAGATGGCCGCATCACGCATGAGTAGTCGTGTAGAAGAATTATTTTTAGTGTTTAATTTTAGCTCACGGTAAAAATGCTGGTAAGCATCAATGGTCTTGAAGTGCACCTTTTCTCCGGCAAACTCCACACTGTCCGGTACCTTGCTGATGAGCCGCTGATGGCGGTCCTGGTATTCCAGGCTAAAATCAGACGTGTCTTTGAAGAGGATAAAAAAAACATATCCTATCGAAAGCAAACCAGATAAAACCAGAAAAACTTGAACCTTGTACTTCACTGATATACAATTAACAGGATAAGTTACACATTATTCTTTAGAGGAGAAAAAGTTATGTAAGGCTTGTGTCAAAGTTTTATACTCGAATTCAAAACCCTTCGTTCTTATCTTCTCATTTTCCACCCTGTTTCCTCCTAACAATGCGGCAGCCCTTTCTTTTCCCAGTATCAGGTTCAGCACAAAGGCTGGTACATGGGGCATCCAGAGCGTTCTGTGCAATTGTTTGGCAATTTCTTTTATCATTTCTTCATTGGTGACCGGCTGGTCAGATACTGCGTTGTAAGCTCCTTCCATAGAAGAATGCTCCAAAGCAAATACCATTAAGCGAGACAAATCCTGCAGGTGAATCCAGGAAATATATTGGTTTCCCGTACCAAATGGAGATCCGATAAAGCCTCTCACTGGTGCTGCCAGCTGTGGCAATGCCCCTCCCTGATTGGACAATACAATCCCAAAGCGTAAACAAACTTTTCTTGTTTTTAATTCGTCCTGTTTTAATAATGATTCTTCCCATTGCTTAACCACCTCTGCCAGAAAATCATTGTCAGGTTGTGTTTCTTCATTTACCCAACGATCGCTGGTATTAGAGCCATAGATACCGGTTGCCGAAGCATTGATAAAAACGGCTATAGGAAATTGCCCTTTGACAATTGTATGGACAAGCAACTCTGTACTCTTTGTTCGGCTCTCGATTATTTTTTGTTTATAGGATTTTGTCCATCGGTGATCAAACAAACCGGCACCCGATAAATTGATCACATAGTCTACACCTTCCAAACATGTTGCATCGATCTCTCCCACATTAGGGGACCAATGAAACCTGCCTATAGCAATGTTCGTAGACAAACTGTTACTCAGTGTATGTACGCGAAAGCCTTTCTGTTTCAGCAAAGACGTTAAGTTCTTACCAACCAATCCGCTGCTGCCTGCAACTAATACTGTTTTCATTTTGAAATATTTAATTTATTGCTTATTCTGTATACAACTCTAACACTAACAATTATGAAAAGATTTTGTGCAATCATCGTACTGTTTATTATTGGTTGTTTAACCTCCTTCAATTCCTTTTCTCAGAAAAGAACCATGAAGGCCAAATTACAGAAAGAGGATGTGGAAGGCGTATCCCGTGAAGGTGCCGCTATTGACATAGAACTCAACAACAAAAGCATTGTGAAAGAATGGGAAAGCACCCTGAAAACGTACGGCAAGCTCACCAAGTTAAAAGGTGATGCGTATAAAGTCACGGAAGCAACATTCCCCGGGGTGACCGGTACTTGTGTCATTTATTCCAAATGTTATTCCACCTCTAAAGGATATGTTGCTTGGTGGTCTGTTGACAATGGAAGTCACATCACTTCCAATTCAAAACATTCAGAAAGCAAACTCGAAGAATTTGCTCGTCAGCAATACATCAATGACATCAACACACAAGTGAAAGATGCCGAAGATGCGGTGAAGAGTGCTTCAAAGGTACAACAAAAACAAGTGGATAAGGGAACCGACCTGGTGAAAGACATTTCAAAAAATGGTCAGCAAAAAACAAAACTGGAGCAAGAGCTAAAAGATAATGCGTCTGAATTGCAACAGTTGAACAAAGATGTAGAAACCAATAAAGGCGATCAAAAGAAAGCGGCGGATGAAGTAGCGAAGATGCAAAAAGCGCTGGAAGTGGTGAAGTCTAAGTTGAACGACTTATAATGAAGAAATGAGAGGTCAGAAATCAGAGATCAATTCTTCTGATTTCTGATCTCTTTTAAACGTTGTTAATCGTTACTTTTTTCAGAATCTCTGCAATCACATCTATTGATCTGATGCCTTCTGCTTCTGCTTCGTAATTTAAAATGACTCTGTGGTTCAGGACATCCGTTGCTACTTCTTTAATGTCCTCCGGTAAGACAAAATCTCTTTTGTTAAAAAATGCGATGGCCTTCGCTGCTCTATTCATGTGGATAGCCGCACGTGTAGAGGCACCGTATTGAATGTAATTTCCTTCTTCGCCTAAATTATATTCTTTAGGATAACGCGTAGCGAAAATCAATTCGATGATGTAGCGTTCCAAAGATTCAGAAATATTGACGCGATTGATTTCTTCGCGCAGTGAATAAATGTCTAACTTATTTAAAATTGTTTTCACCTGAGGCTTATGCTCCAGGTTAGAGACTCTGCGCATCACTTGCAACTCTGTTTCTTTATCGAGATAAGATAGATTTACCTTCATCATGAAACGATCTACCTGCGCTTCCGGCAAAGGATAGGTTCCTTCCTGCTCCAGGGGATTTTGTGTAGCCAATACAAGAAAAGGACGATCCAATTGATAACTGGTTTCTCCAATCGTTACCTGACGCTCTTGCATGCATTCCAGCAAAGCCGATTGCACTTTTGCAGGAGAACGATTGATCTCATCTGCTAAAATCATATTGGCAAATATTGGACCTTTCTTCACCACAAATTCTCCGCTGTGCTGATTGTATACCATGGTACCGATCAAATCTGACGGCAACAAATCCGGTGTGAATTGTATGCGGTGAAAGTCTAGGTCCACAGCCTGTGCCAGCGTATTCACACTGAGTGTTTTTGCAAGACCTGGTACACCTTCCAATAAAATATGTCCTTCCGTACACAGTCCAATCAACAAGCGATTGATCAGGTAACGCTGACCCAATACGACTTTCCCAACTTCCTCGATGACATCGGTAACTTTCTGGTGGTAATAGGCCGTTTTTTCTTTTCCTTCCAACGTATTCATGTTATAAAATCACCACTTTTTAAATACAAAAAACACAGCCAACAGAATACAAACAAATGCTAAGATGTGATTCCAGGCGAGCTTATCCGTCTTGAAGATAAATAAAACAAACAAGGTAAACACCGACAAAGAAATGATTTCTTGTATGATCTTCAGCTGAAACATGGAAAAAGGGCCTCCATTTTCTTCGTACCCAATTTTATTGGCCGGCACCTGGAAAATGTATTCGAAGAAAGCCAAGCCCCAACTCACCATGATGGCTGTGAACAGTCCCCATTTTGTAAATTCGTTCAGCTTTTTAAATTGTAAATGGCCATACCATGCCATGGTCATAAAGATATTGGAGACGACCAACAAAAGAATTGCCCAAAGTCCTTTCATGGCCTCAAGTTAGAAATAAATGAACGCATGTAAAATCGGATGATGAATAATTACGATGGTTAAATTTATAGTAAAGACAAGTGGTTCTGCTTTACCTATAAGAGAGTGAAAGGGATTAAAAGTATGGGCGTGTCCCTCCGGGTCGGGCTATCCGCTTCAAGTCCTCGCTCGAACCAAACTTTAACACATACTCTAACCTGTTGCCTCGCTGCGGGCTTTCCGCTACTATCCCTCACGCAACGTTCTTTATTGCCGCGGCATCCCCAACCCAAAACAAATTCGTAATCTCAACTTCTTTCTCAAGTTAGAGTATGATTGTTCTGAATGTCAGATTAATCCTTGGGCTGTTTACTTTCTTTGTTTTGGGTAAAGAATGCCACCAATGTGTTTGTGTAACACCTTTCATCACGAGCAAGCTTCCATTATCCAATACCTGAGAAATCGTTTGTTTTGTTTCCTTATGCTTCATTGAAAATTTTCTTTCGGCACCCAGACTCAAGGAAGCAATGACCGTATTTTTCCCCAGCGACTTCTCATCGTCGCTATGCCATGCCATTCCTTCGTTTCCGTTGTGGTACAAATTCAGTAAACAGGAATTAAAAATCGTTCCAGTGATTTTCTCCGTGATGTTTTTCAACTCCAGCAATTCTTTTGTCCAGGATAGAGCTTGCTTCGTAGCATTGGAATACGTGTACGCATAATCCTGATCACCGTACCAGGCCACTTTCCTTTTCGTGATAAAGTGTTTACCAAAAATTCTGGCTTCGTCATTTTTCCATTCTACCGTTGACAGTAAAAGTTCGAGGTATTGTTGAGACTCTTCGTTAGATAAAACTTTTCCATAGTAATGGACGATACCATCTTGCGGCAGCAAATTTTCGCCCGGTATTTTTGTATCAAACAAATTCATAATCCCTCTTCTTTCTGAACTTGTTTTGCAGCTTCCCAACCGATGATGGCCGTCTTTCTCGTGGGTCCCCACATGTAACCACCAAACACGCCTGTCGATTGGATCACGCGGTGACAAGGAATTAAGAAAGCCACTGGATTGCTGCCAATAGCGGTGCCTACAGCTCTTGATGCTTTAGGATTTTGAATTTTTTCTGCCAGGTTTCCATAAGTAGATAATTGTCCCATTGGAATTTTCAGCAACGCTTCCCAAACTTTCAATTGGAAATCGGTTCCCTTTAAATGCAGTTTGATGGGTTCCGATACTTGCTCATCGCGAGTGAAAATAGATAAAGCATTTTGCTGATGCAGATCTTGTTGTTGATGGAAAGTTGCATTGGGGAAATACTGTTGCAATTCAAGCCATGCTTTTTGTTCGTCATCTTGAAAAGCCATGTAACAAATCCCTTTGGTCGTGGAAGCAACAATCAGGTTTCCAAAAGGACTCCCGGCAAAACTATAATGGATGGAAAGGTGTTCTCCTCCGTTTTTAAATTCTCCAGGCGTCATCCCCTCAATCTTTACAAATAAATCATGAAGCCTCCCTGTACCGGAAAGGCCCGTCTGTTGGGCCGTATCAAATAGTGTCACTTGTTTCTCTTTCAACAATTGTTTCGCATAACCGACACTGATGAATTGCAAAAATTGTTTGGGACTTACTCCAGCCCATTGGGTGAACAACCGTTGAAAATGAAAAGGGCTAAGGTGAACCTTCTCTGCCACTTCTTCCAGACTAGGCTGTTCTTTGAAATGTTGCTGAATATATTCTATAGCCGCAGCAATTCGTTTATAGTTGAGTTGTTCCTGAGTATCCATATCCAATGCTTTGTACAACAAATGTAACGGCTTTGTCAATGATTTGAAACCCGAAACTTGCGCTTATCATTCTGTATCGCAGAAATAATAATTGTGATCGGTATCCAGCGTAAATCCTACTGAAGGGCACAACCTGTTACCAATCGCATTGATTTTAGCAGTTTCCAATATCAATCCACAGCTTCCACTTTGCTGACTGAACTCTTTTGCTTTCCCCATCAATAATTTTGAAATACCCTGTCCTCGGTATACCGGATTAACAAACAAATCATTCAACAGCCACAATTTTTTCATGCGCGTAGAAGAAAAAATCGGATAGAGCTGAACAAAACCGGTGATGATTGCTTCGTTGTTCAATGCAATAAATATTTCCGATTCTTTGTTCGTGATTCTTTCTTTCAAAAATATTTTACCCACTATTAGGTCAGATGTCTGTTCATAAAAAACCCTGTAGCCATCAAACAAGTGAGCCAATGGTTCCAGGTCTTGTATGGTTGCTTTACGAATGCTATTCATTATTTCTTATTGTATTTTTTTTCAAATCGATCCATGCTACATCCACAAGAGGCACAGGTCTATCCACATAATAAAAGTTGTTTCAGACTTTTAGGTCTTCTCAAAGCTGATTGTGTCGCACCGCAGCCTGGCAGTCGACTTTTTGAACGTTAATCACAGGTTTTAATTGTACCATTTTTCCCCTTTTAGTTTAACGCCTATTTGTTTGTCTGCTATGATCTTTTGCAGTCTGCAAGGTTTAATAAACCTCTGTATATCTGCAAAACTAAAGAAAAGAATGACAGCCTCTTGGTCAATTAAAATTTATTTATTTTCCAAGGCAGCGTTCTCAAACCTATTCCTGTCTTCCCTATACAATCGTTTTGCAGGCGCACCCAAACAAGATTTTTAGATTCTTATTCATTCATGACCTCTGACCAGGACCTAATAGAAGGTTGTAAAAAAGGCAAGCATAGTGCTTTTGAAGCTTTGTATACCAGGTATGCAAAGCGAATGATGGCCATTGCTATGAGGTACTGCAATACGACATTCGAAGCAGAGGACATTGTACAGGAAGCATTTATCAAGGTTTTTGAAAAAATAAAAACATTTGAAAACAAAGGCTCCTTTGAAGGATGGTTAAAAAGAATTGTCGTCAATTATTCCATCAATCATTTCCATAAAACCAGTAAGGAACGAGCATTTGAAGACAGTTCAGAAATAGAACTGGCCGATGAGCAGGCCGTATCCATCTTGTCTGAATTATCTAACAATGAATTGTTGTTCACCTTGAAGCTACTTCCCCTAGGATACCGTACCGTGTTCAACCTTTATGTTATAGAAGGATACAGCCACAAAGAGATTGCTGGCCTATGCAAAATAACCGAAAGCACATCCAGGTCTCAATTGACAAAGGCAAAGGTCTTATTGAAAGAATTGCTTGTAAAAAATTCTTATGTAACACATGAAAGATAAGGAAGACGACATAGAGGATTTATTCAGGAATCGTTTTGATAACGAGGAATCACCCGTTTCACCAATAGTTTGGAGAAACATCCAAAAGACTTTGCCTAAAGAGTCTTCTTTTCTCGATTTGAATTTTTTCCAAAGTTTGCTGTTATGGTTCTTATCCAGTACCCTCATTATATCTGTACTCATCGCAGCGATTACTTATCAAGGTATTCTTATGACTAAAAAGAATACGACTGTCGTCTTTTTTCTATCCGACAAAAACAACACAGCAATAAAACACCAGGTAAAGAACACAGACCAAACGTTAAATCCATCTGAGCATCATGCTATTGTTCCTTTTACTGAACAAACAACATCTTCTATCTCCCGTGATATCGACCTTCACAGAAAAATCATTATGGGCAATAAAAGTTCAGATGAAAAAACATCCGTGCTTACGGATCGCATGAGCAGTGAACCCTACAACGCAAAGAGCATTTCCAGAAAAACGAATGTCGATTTGTCTTTGACAAAAAACAAACGCTCTAACCCAACAAAAGAAAACCGTTTAAAAACCAAAAAGACTTACAACACTTCTCTAACGTCTTCTTTTTACATTGCTGAAAAAAAATCTCCTGCATGGATAAAGAATAATGCGTCGGAAACGAAACATGTACCAATCTCCGATAAAAATCTGCAGGAAGTGATACATACTCCTATTGTCCATAATACGTCATCAGAACTTACAAAAAAATCTGATTCATTGCACCTGCAACTATCAAATGAAAGTAAACGTTCTACAGATTCTCTTTCAGTAAACGATTTTAAAAATCATTCTGAATCTTTAGGGATCGCAACAGATACTCTTCTTACAAATAGTGTCACTATAAACAACACGGTCCTTACAGAAAACAAATCAGAGGAGCTAAACATTAAAAAAGATTCCAGTCAATCAATCATCGCTGATACATCCGTGGTAGGGTTAGCTGTTGTAGACTCTATTAAAAATACCACAACTGCTGATTCGACAGGACTTACAAAGGGAATAAAAGAAAATGCGCATTTGCGTTCGTACCGTAAAGAAGCGAAAGAATTGTCGGGTACTGTCAACGAAATATTTTCAAAAACACAATATGAATCAGCAAACACCCGAAGAAAAAAGAGCCGTGTGACCGATGATTCAATTGCCATTAATAACAATGCTCTAATAACATCACCGCGCTTAAATACTGAAATAAAAAAAGATAGTTCGTTGGCAAAAACGGATAGCACAGAAAACGTTTTACCGGACTCGACGCTGACTAAAGAGTCTTCTGAAAAAAAGAAGTCCGAGGAAAGCGATGGTAAGCGATGGTCTGTAGACCTTTTAGGATCTGGTGTACTGACAGGATCAACAATCAAAGCCCGTGATACTAATTACCAGGCAGCAGTCCGTGATAAAAAAGATAGAAGTAAAAACTTACCTGGTTACACTTTCGGTGTGATGATCAATTACAAACTGAATAATACATTTCGTCTTTCTGTCGGTGTATCGTATACTGCTTTTTCAGAACAATACCATTTCAACTACACACTCAAAAGGACTGCATGGATGTATGTAGATACAACCTGGCAATACGTTCAGGTGGACTCTATCAATACGGATAAGATTGTAAAAGATCAATACCGTTTTCTTTCTATACCGTTACAAGTTTCTTATACCTTCTTCACGAAAGGTAAGCTCAGCTTCTCTGCCACTGCCGGTATACGCAGCAATATTTTATTGAAAGGAGTAACTTATTTAGCCAATGCAAATGGAACAGATGTTATAGCGTTGAACAACGGATTCCGATCACTGAGTTTCTCTTACCTCGCCGCATTGGAAATGCAATACCAATTCAAGTCGCGCCTGGCTTTGCTTGCACAACCTGTTTTCAATTACTCGGCAAACTCTGTTTATAATTCTTCTTCGCCGATCCAACAGAAGCTTTATAGCATAGGATTGACAATCGGTTTGAGGATTGTATTCTGATCTGGTTAAACAAAAAAGGCCTCTGTGAAAAACAGAGGCCTTTTATAGATTAGTGAACTATTTTTTATTTGCTGATTACAATTTTTTGAGACACATGTTGCCCACCACTTACCAAAGCCACGATATACGTACCATTCGCAAGCGATTGGATATTGGCAGTGAAACTGTATTTACCTTGCGCCATTTTTTGATCAATGACAGTCATTACTGGTTTACCTTCTTTGTCATAAAACTTCAACGTCACATCGCCAGCTACTGCTAGGTTAACCTTGATCTCTGCATTGTTCGTAATAGGGTTGGGGAAAACTGCTAAGCCATTGGAATTATTTTCTTCGTTTCCCTCTTTTACCTCCGTCACTGTGGCTGTCCAGGTAATATCTGTTGTTTGACGCAAAGTCGTAGCCTGATCATCTGCTGCATAAGAATAGTTCGTAGCATTTAAATCTCTTCCATAGCTTTGTACTTCTACTTCACCATTGGTATAAACATTCACAAGTGTATAGCCAAAATAAGGATTCGGTGTACTGGTTTCTAAATTACTTCCACCGTTACCTGCAATGATTTGCCAGGTCTTACCTGCATGTGGTTGTTGTTGTTCCCATAAGTGATTGTGCGCACAGAACATGGCTTCACCTTGGTTATTTTCTAATGTTGTCCAAAAAGAATCACGAAGATCTTTTCGCACAATCAATCCATCTGTCTGTTTGATCACCGAAGCATAAGCCGGTTTATGTCCAAAGGCAAAAATATGTCTGGCGCCATTCGCTCTGGCAGTCGTTACATCTTGCTTCACCCAATGTGTAGCAACTGTACCGTCTCTTCCCACCGGATCCGTATTGAGTATGACAAAGTGATCTCCTTTGTGATCGAACGAATAGCTGAGCTTGTCCTGATTCGTAATGAGAGAATCTGTTCCGGGTACAAGTCCTGTAGCCAAAGGGCCATTGCTGCCTAGTATGAATTCACTCATCTCTCTCACGAATGTTCTTTCCGCTGCTGCAAAAGATTTTTTACCGGCCGCTTTATTTTGTGTTTCATGATTGCCCGGTATAGCCACCAACTGTGTAGACTTTCCAAACAAAGGTGATGCTTTGTAAAGCACGATCCAGCCTCGCAATTGATTGGCAAGCTTTACCGTATCGTTGACATAACCCACTACCATGTCGCCGGTAAACAGCAAATAGTCCGGTAAAGGACTGAGTTGAGATACTTCGCTGAACATCCTGTTGAGCTGATACACATTGGCCGTGCTGGGCTTGTTAGCCGTCGTATCCGGATCGTCTACACGGTTGCAACCCAGTGTTACAAAAGTGTAATCGATGGTTTGCGCCTGTAGTCCTGTTGTCAAACAACAGCATAAAGAAAAGGTAAGGAGAAAATAAAGAGATTTCATAACATATGATCAGTGCTTCTGCAAAGAAGGTGATCACAGGTTATGCTTCATTAGGGATTATATTAATTTTCTGTTAATTTTTAAAATGGAGATCAGAAGATTAACAGATTATCTTATTAGATTTATCCTACTCTTTCAGCTGATCAATTACTTTTTAGAAATGATGAACATTGTAGACATCTGTCGTTACAAGATTTTATGGACCGTTTTGATTTCGATACTTACCATTCACTCCGTTCGGGGACAAGAACTGATGGAAAAGAAAAATGGAAAACTAAAACAACAAACTTTTGTCTACGCTGGCTTTGGCGTGGCAAAGCCAGATTCAAAATATCCTTATGATGCCGATATTCATTCTGGCGTACCTTTTCCTGTCATAGGTTTAACGGGACTCATAGGAGGAACCTATTTCATAACAAAACATTACGGATTGAGCGCCGAACTCAGTGGCAACTATTTCTTCGAGAGTCTTTCTTCCGGCGACGGCTTTATTACCGATGTGAATCTAACGACTGAAAAATCTCGTTGGCTCAATGCTCATCTTTTAATTAGTCCGATGTATTCTTCGGTCTTTCATCGCTTTGCTGTAGACTATAAATTAATGACAGGGTTAACGCTCTTGCATGTTCCTGCATTTACTGTCAACTACCAGCACTCAAGCACTATCACTCAAAATGAATCTACCACTTTAGGCTGGAGCTTAGGCATAGGGGTTCGGGCACGATACCGCATCAGTAATCGCTTGGGTTGCTTCTTTAATAATGAGTATTTGAATGATATAACGAAATGGAAAAGCTATCACTACAGAACAAGTTTTAATTGTTTCAATTCACAACTGGGTATTGTGTTGTACTTGGGTGGCGGGAAATAACAAGTACCAGAAACAAAAAAGCCCAACCATTTTCATAGCTGAGCTTTCTTAGTCTTTAGTGTGATCACGAGTAGTGAGTGGCAATCCTTCCATACTCAAACCTCTCTACTGCATTGGTACCCGGGGCGGGACTTGAACCCGCACTGACATTACTGCCAACAGGATTTTAAGTCCTGCGTGTCTACCAATTCCACCACCCGGGCAAAAAAAGAAACGTAGGGGATCCTACGTTTCCTGATTTGGAGCGAAAGACGAGATTCGAACTCGCGACCCCGACCTTGGCTAGGTCGTGCTCTACCAACTGAGCTACTTTCGCATTGGTACCTCTCTCCTTTTAACGGGATTGAGACGACAAAGATAGGCATAGAAGCTTATTTTGCAATACTTTTTTATAAAAATCTTCTGACCTAGGACCTAACCTTGTCCTTCTGAACAAGATTCTTCATTTCATTCAGTTTCAACAAGGCTTCCACGGGAGACATGGTATTGATATCCAGCCCATCGAACAGGCTCTTGAGCTCTTCCCACTCCGCAGGTACGGGTTCAAATAGCTGCATCTGCAGACGTTGCTCCGAGACTTCTTTCAACGTCTGTTTTTTCGAATCGGTTAATTTTTCTTTCTCCAATCCTTTCAGCACTTCTGCAGATCTCAGGACAACCTGATTAGGCATACCCGCCAATTGCGCCACATGTATACCAAAACTATGTTCACTGCCGCCTTCTTTTAGCTTGCGCAGGAATACGATTTTATTACCTACTTCTTTCACCGACACATTGAAATTTTTGATGCGGTTAAATTGCTCCGACAATTGATTCAGCTCGTGGTAATGTGTCGCGAACAGTGTCTTCGGTCTGTACTTAAGATGTTGATGCAGAAACTCCACAATGGACCAGGCGATGGAAATCCCGTCATAGGTACTCGTACCACGACCGATCTCATCCATCAGGATGATGCTGCGTTCACTGAGGTTATTGAGAATGCTGGCGGTTTCGCTCATCTCTACCATGAAGGTCGATTCGCCACGCGACAAATTATCAGAAGCTCCTACACGGGTAAAGATTTTATCGATGATCCCGATCTCTGCCGACTTGGCCGGAACAAAACAACCCACCTGCGCCATGAGCACAATCAACGCGGTCTGGCGAAGCAAGGCCGATTTACCTGCCATGTTGGGTCCAGTGATGACGATGATCTGGCAGGTTTGATCATCTAACATGACATCATTCGGAATATAATCTTCTCCCGGTGGAAGATTTTTTTCAATCACCGGATGACGACCTTCCACGATGTTTAAAACCAGGCTGTCATTGACTTCGGGACGCGTGTATTTATTATGAACAGAAATGTAAGCGAAGGAAACCAGACAATCCAATCGTGCAATCAACTGTGCATTTTGCTGAATGATCTGCACATAATCTTCTGCAAACAAAATCAACTTTCTAAAAATATCGGCTTCGATGGTAACGATTTTATCTTCTGCTGTCAGAATGGTTTCTTCGTAGACTTTTAATTCTTCGGTGATGTAACGTTCCGCGTTGACCAGCGTTTGCTTACGGATCCAGTCCGTCGGCACTTTGTCTTTGTGTGTGTGCGTAACTTCTAAATAATAACCGAAAACTTTATTGAATGAAATTTTAAGTGAACCAATACCGGTACGTTCTATTTCTCTTTGTTGAATCTGCAACAAGTGATCTTTGCCTGAATAAGCGATAGAGCGCAATTCATCGAGCTTCGCATCGACTCCTTCTTTTACCATCTTGCCCTGATTGGACAACATTGGTGCATCCAGTTTCAGCTCTGTTTCTATTTTGTGAACGAGCAGTTCGCAAGCGTTGATCTGCTCTGCCATTCTTTCCAGAGCAATCACTCCTGTTTCTTTCAGCAAAGCCGCGATAGGATTCAATTGCTCCAGCGAGCGCTTCAGTTGATTCATCTCTCGCGGATTGATTCTACCCGCAGAAACTTTGGAAATCAAACGCTCGAGATCGCCGATCTGACGAAGGTGATGAAGCAGCTGTTCGAGTTTCTCAGGCTTATCGTGCAACGCCTGCACCACATCCAATCGTTCCTTGATGGTATCTACTTCTTTCAACGGCATCACCAACCATTTTTTCATCAAACGTCCTCCCATGGGTGTTACCGTTTGATCCATGATGTCAAGCAGGCAAATGCCTTCTGCATATTGCGAAGAAATAATTTCCAGGTTGCGAATCGTAAAACGATCGAGCCACACAAACTTTTCTTCTTCGATACGCGAAATGGTATTGATGTGCTTCAGGTCATGATGCTCTGTGGCATTGAGGTAATAGAATACCGCACCGGCTGCCACAATGCCTTCTTCCTGTCCTTCTATACCAAAGCCTTTCAACGAAACCGTATTGAAATGATTCGTTAATTTTTCATACGCAAAATCATATTGATACACCCATTCTTCCAAAGGATAAACGGGGAAACGATCACCGATGCTTTCGCTGAATTCTTTCTTTTTACTTTTGCAGTAAATGACTTCTGAGGGTTGAAAGCTTTGCAATATTCTTTCTATGTAGGCCCATGAACCCTGCGCCAATTGTAGATCTCCGGTGGATATATCCAATAAAGAAACACCTACGTTTTCTTTTCCAAAATGAATAGAAGCTAAATAATTACTATTTTTCCCATCCAGTACATTGTCGTTATAAGAAACACCAGGTGTCACCAACTCTGTCACACCGCGTTTGACAATGCCTTTCACTCCCTTTGGATCTTCGAGTTGATCACAAATGGCCACACGCTGTCCGGCCCTTACCAGACGCGGAAGATAGGTGTCCAATGAATGATGAGGAAATCCTGCCAGCTCGGTTTCAGATGCCGAACCTGCACCACGTTTAGTCAACGTGATACCTAAGATACGACTGGCTTTCACCGCATCTTCACTAAACGTTTCGTAAAAATCTCCGACCCTGAACAAAAGCAAAGCACCGGGATACTTGGCTTTGATGGCCCAGTACTGTTTCATTAAAGGGGTATCCGGAGTTTCTTTTTCGTGAGCCATTGTAAACAAATAAGCTTATCTTTGAGGAGATTAAAGTTAACAAGCCTGTAAAGATTTTACCAATCAAGTTATTCACATATTGACATGAGAAAGCTGCAAACCAATGAATTGGGGCGTTTGACGGAAGAAGAAGCAAAAGCTACGACAAAAAATAACGTGATCGTTGTATTGGACAATGTGCGCAGCCTACAAAATGTCGGTTCCGTTTTTCGCACCGCAGATGCCTTTCTGATACAGGAATTGTGGCTGGCAGGCATCACTGGCGTTCCGCCCAATCGAGACATTCACAAGAGTGCATTGGGGTCAGAAAATACGGTCGATTGGAAATACATGACCAACGATGAACTGAAAACGCAATTGGGGCTTTTGCAGCGAGACGGCTGGAAAGTAGTAGCCGTAGAACAAATCGACAGCAGCATTTCATTGGAAAATTTTCAACCGCAAAAAACCGATAAGTACTGTTTGATTTTAGGCAATGAAGTAAACGGTGTATCCGAAGAATTACTGCCGCTCTGCGATCATGCTTTAGAGATTCCACAGTGGGGCACGAAGCATTCGTTCAACATCTCCGTAGCGACTGGCATTGTGTTGTGGGAAGTGGTGAAGAAGATGAGAGAAAACAAATGAGAGTGAAGAGCGGAGAAAGAGAGTGAAAGATACTCGCTCTCTTTCTCCGCTCTTCACTTTATTAACACTTGAGATAAAAAAAGAGCAGGCGAATGGCCTGCTCTTTTTTTTATTCATTATACTGATCACTGTTCACTGACAACTGATCACTTATTTTTTAGTCTATCTTCTTCACTTCTCTATCAGACTTTGAACGCAAATCCAACACAATCGGGATCGCAATGAAGATTGTTGAATAACTACCGAATACGACACCGACCAATAGAGAGACAGAGAAGCCTCTTAATGATTCACCACCGAAGATGCATAGAATGACTACTGTTACCAATACCGTTACAGTAGTCATAATCGTTCTGCTCAACGTACTGTTGATGGATTTATTCAACATGTCTTTCATGTCCATCTTATAGTATTCTGCACCAAACTCGCGCACCCTGTCAAATACAATTACTGTATCGTTGATAGAGAACCCGACAATCGTTAATAAGGCAGCAATGATTACCTGATCTACCTCAAACGAAGCGATACCTAACAACTGAAGAATTCCAAACATCGCAATGATCATCAAGGTATCATGGAACAAAGCGACGATACCACCAAACCCAAATTGCCATTTTCTGAATCGGATCAAGACATAAATAAAGATACCGACCAAAGAAACAATGATAGACTGCCATGACGATTGTAAAATATCATCGGCTACTGTTGCGCCCACTTTATTACTGCTCAAAATCTGGAAATCACCTTTGTCGAATTGTTTCAATCCAGCTGTTAACGCTGCTTCTACGGCTTGATCTCCTTTTTCCGTTTCATCCTGAACCAGGTAACTGGTAGTGATTTTTAGTTTCTTATTGCTACCATACGTTTTTACTTCTGTACCTGTTCCTTTGAATTCATCAGACAATGAAGACTTCACATCTGAAGCAACAACATCTTGTTTAAATTCTACAATGTAAGAACGACCACCTTTGAAATCTACACCCAGATTGATGCCGCCATTCATTACCGTAGCCGCTGCACCAAACAACAACAAGGCAAGAGAACCGATATACGCTGCTTTTCTATATTTCACAAAATCGAAATTCAGATTTTGGAAAAGGTTTTTAGAAATAATCGTTGTGAATTTCACTGACGTTTCTGGATTTTTACTCGTTACCCATAACAAGATTACTCTTGAAATGTATACTGCTGTAAAGAACGAGCACAATACCCCGATGATCAATGTAGTCGCAAAACCTTTGATCGGTCCTGATCCCAGGAAGAATAGAATAGTACCAGTTAAGATCGTCGTGATGTTGGAGTCAAAGATAGAACTGAAGGCCTTGTCAAAACCTGCGTCAATAGCGGCACGCATGCTCTTCCCATTTTTCAACTCTTCCTTGATACGTTCAAAGATCAATACGTTGGCATCTACAGACATACCGAGTGTCAATACGATACCAGCCAAACCTGGTAAGGTCAACACGGAGTTGAACGAAGCCAGAATACCTAAGGTGAAAATTACGTTGAAGATCAATGCAATGTCAGCAATCAAACCACCCGTGTTGTAGTATAATGCCATCAACACGATAACCACCAGCAAACCGGCAAACAAGGACATCAAACCAGAGTCAATCGCTTCCTGACCCAAGGTAGGACCAACGATTACCTCTTCTACGATACGCACAGGAGCAGGAAGTTTACCTGCTTTGAGGATGTTCGAAATATCTTTTGCTTCGTCTGCTGTGAAATCACCGGAGATAGAAGAACTCCCGTTAGGAATTTCGTTTTGTACCGTTGGTGCAGAGTAAACTACATTATCCAACACGATGGCAATTCTTCTTTTGTTTCTCGGATCTTTTACGGCATCGGCCGTTAGTTTTTTCCAAATGCGTGCACCCGCAGCATTCATCTGCATAGAGATTTCATAACCTCTACCGTCAGAAGACGCACCGTCTCTCGCGTCGGTGATGGCATCTCCTGATAGTGGCGCTTTACCACCTCTTCCTTTTTTAATAGGTACTAACTCAATGGTACCGTCTTTCTTCGCTTTTCTATCCCAAAGAAATACAAGGTCAGTTGGAAGCAACGCTTTTGCCTTAGGCAAATTTAAGATGCGGTTGATCTTCGCTGTATCTTTTAGATCATACACCAAGTTATATTGGCTTTTCAATAAAGTAAAGAGTGGAGAGTTGTTAGCCGCTAAACTATCAGCAGCAGATGTAGAATCTGCTTTAGCTACTTTAGACGTATCTGCTTTTACAGCAGCAGTAGAATCAGAAGCTAAAGGATCTGCAGACAACAAATCCTGATCTGCTGTAGAAGAAGAATCTGTCAAAAGATCTGTAGTGTCAGCAGCAGTACCTTTCAATTTGCTTTGAGCCACCACGTACTTGTTGATTTCAGTCAATGTACTTCCGATCTCAAACAAGTGATACACTTCGTAGAAATCCAATTGAGCTGTTCCTTGTAAGAGGTTACGCACACGTTGAGGATTTTCAACACCTGGTAACTCCACCAGGATGCGGCCTGTCCCTTGAATACGTTGTAAGTTCGGCTGGATCGTACCAAAACGGTCAATACGCGCACGAAGAATTTCAAATGAACGATCTACTGCTCCATCGATTTCTTCGTCAACCATTTTCTCTACTTCTTTATCGGTAGATTGAGAATTGATTTTTGAAGCATTCTGTGAATTGGCGAATACTCTTGACAGTTGATCTGCACCAGCCGTTTCTTTATAGGCTGCATAAAATAACTTTTCGAATGATTCCTGACTCGTACGTTGAGCAAGCATAGCATTTTTCAATGCTTTCTTAAACGCCGGACTTTCAGCCTGAGAACCTGCCAGTGCTTTTAGAATTTCTATAGGAGAAACCTCCAACACCACGTGCATCCCACCTTGTAAGTCAAGACCCAAAGCAAGCTCCATGTCTTTTACTTCTTTGTAAGTGTAAGGCACCATGCCTAAGAAATTGTACACCGGCTTGTCGTATAATGAATCGAGGTAAGCCTGTTTTTTAGATGTGTTTACTACACCCGAAGAATCCTTAGACTGTGCTACAGCTTCTTCCTGGATGCCCTGAGCTACATAGGTAAACGAAATGTAGTAAAAGCTCAGTAACGTTACGATGACCGTAAGAGCAATGATTAAACCTTTGTTACGCATAAAATAAAATGAATTACAATAAGAAATTGTGTGTGAATATTAATTAAAGGATCGTGTGCAACGCACACCACAGCTTTCAACTAGGGAGCCTGGGTAGCTATAAAGTGTCGAAAAAGTGTTTTGAAAAACTTGCTTGTTCCTTTATCAAGCCAAGTGGTACAAGCAGAAGAAGAGGTTTCTTCCTGCGGAAAAAAGATTTCGAAGCGGTGATGATCAGGTATGCAAGGCGTCAATACATGCGCGTGTGATACGTGTGCATGAATAACTTGTGGCTGAAGAAATGTTTTGGAAGTTTCTTTGGATGACTCGGTAGAAGTCTTTTCCTGTTTGACAATCGTTTTTGTATAAGCAGGTTTAGCGATGTGACTTAACGGCACAGCCAATACCAGCAGCAAAACAAAAACGATATGTAAAACCTTTTTACCCATAAAGAGCCTCAAATCTACTAAAAAAAACTTAATGTGAAAGTTTTGCCTTGTCTCTTATAAAAATAGCCCATAAATCAACCACAGGCGCGATATCTACATTGTTGGGAATCACCACATGCGCCAGCGCACGGAAAGGCTGTACATATTCTTTATACGCCGGAATGGCATGGTGCAGGTAGCGATAGGTCACGTCTTTCAGGTCATAGCCACGTTCAGCATAATCACGCTCAATGCGGCGGAAGATCTTCAAATGTTCTTCCGTATCCATGAACAAACTGATGTCAAAACGTTTCCTGACTTGCTCTTGCTGCATGCTGAACAACCCCTCAATCACCCATACTGGCGAGGGTTTCAGGTCTATCCATTCTTCAGGAGCCAAGGGATTGTTGAAGGTGTATTTTTTTAAGCGAACCGTTTCTCCTTTGTCCAACCGGTCTAATGTATCTTCCAGCTCTTGCCAGTTGATGGATCCAGGTGTATCAAAATTAGGGATGTTATTTTCGTCCAACGGTTGTTCTTCCTTGGGACGATAATAATTATCTAAAGAAATAAATGTGGCCTCTTCTGCACGCAACTGTGCCTGCAAACGCTCCAGAAAATACGTCTTCCCAGATGCTGTGCCACCGCATACTCCTATGATATAAGGCTTTCTCATGCGTGCAAATAATCACTAAAAACTTTCCACGCCTTCGCTCGATGACTCATGGTGTTTTTTTCGTCCATCGACATCTCTGCGAATGTGAGGTCATGGCCTATCGGCATAAATACCGGATCGTAACCAAAACCATTGCTACCACGCTTCTCTCCGATGATCTCTCCGTCTACTGTACCTTCAAACAGTTGTTCCTTGCCTTCTGCGTTGATATAAGCAATAACCGTTTTAAAATGAGCCGCCTTATTGGTGGTCGTCTGCATCTTGTGAAGTAATAAATCCATGTTCTTGTCTGCATTGCTGGGTTCACCGGCATATCTTGCAGAATACACGCCCGGCGCACCATTCAGCGCTTCCACTTCCAAACCGGTATCGTCTGCAATGACCGGTTTTTTATACAATTGAAAAATTGTTCTGGCCTTGAGGAGTGCATTGTCTTCTAAGGTATGACCCGTTTCCGGTATATCATCGGTCATGTTCAGGTCGTCAAGTGAAATAACTTGGATGGTTTCCGGCACCATGGCCTGTACTTCTTTGAGTTTACCTTTATTGTGTGTGGCGAAAATGATTTCCATGGTATGACTAATAAGTTGTACTGCTTTCAAGATGTGTCGTCCCTAAAGGGACTTAATTATTAGTTGAGCTGAGTTGTTACCAACATGTAGTCCCTGACAGGACAATACAGCGACCACTAGTATTTGCTGTTGCTCTTTTACTCTTGCTGTATCTGCGTTAGGGATTGCAGCGGAAAGCCCGGTCCCGCCGCAGGTGATCGTTATACCTCTAAGTCTTAAGACGGGGAAACGCCCAAATTAGCATGACAACCCACATTGTCCTCCTTATTTCACTATTGAATCCACAAAAAAGCTCCCATATATTTCATATATTATTCAATCTCCCCTTGCTAAATGTGGATAAAGCCTTATCTTTGCTCCTCGTTTTCGCCGGACGTGATCCGGCACAGACCCTTAAACATACAAAAATATGGCAGTAAAAATCAGATTGGCTAAAAAAGGTAGAAAAAAATTAGCCATCTACGACATCGTAGTTGCACACTCGAAGTCGCCGCGTGACGGTAAATTCATTGAGAAATTGGGTACTTACAATCCAACGACTCATCCAGCTACAGTGGTTCTTAACACTGAGAGCGCCTTCAAATGGGTTATGGACGGTGCTGAACCAACGGATACAGTTCAGACATTGCTTCAAAAACAAGGTGTTCTTTTCCGTAAGCACTTGCAAATCGGAGTGAACAAAGGAGCGATCACACAAGAAACAGCTGACAAAAAATTAGCTGACTGGTTGTCTTCTAAAGATGCTGGTGTTGCTAAAGCGAAAGATGCTGACAACAACAAAAAAGCAGCAGACAAAAAAGCGCGTTTCGAAGCAGAAACTAAAGTGAAAGAAGCGATCGCTGAAAAAGTAAAAGCGAAAAAAATCGTTGCTGAAAATCCTGTAGCTGCCGCTGATGTTGCAGCAGCAGAAGGTGAAGCGACTGCAGACGCGGCGACTGAAGCAGCAGCTGAATAATTACATTAACCATGGATCGAGAAGGCTACTTCTATTTGGGTAGAATTACTAAGGCCCATGGACTGAAGGGAGCGGTACAAGTGTTACTTGAAGCCAGCAACCCTGATGATTACCTTGATTTGGAATCAATCTTTGTGGAACACAAACAAAGATTGATTCCTTTTTTTATTGAAGAATTTTCTCTGCAAGGTCAAAACAGAGGCATCATTAAATTCGAAGACCTCGACACCATTGATCAGGCCAAGAACTACATGACTTCTGGGCTGTACATCAAAGAAGAAGAAATGAGCGATGAAGACTTCGATGCCAGAGAAAGCATGGATGTCATCGGCTTCATCATCCTAGATAAAAACCTGGGTAACCTTGGAACAGTAAGCGATTACTATGAAAAAGTAGGGCAGGATCTTCTCGCCTTTGAATACCAGGGCCAGGAAGTATTGATTCCTATTGATGAGAGCATTGTGCTGGATATCAATCCTGATACGCAAACCGTGCACACCGCTATTCCAGATGGTCTGCTGGACATCTACCTTTCTCCTCCAACCAAAGACGAAGATGAGAATTGACATCATAAGCTGTGTACCGCAATTGATGGTCAGTTTCTTTGAACATTCTATATTGAAGCGGGCAAAAGAAAAAGGGATCGCCGAAGTGTATATACATGACTTGCGCGATTATACTTTATACAAACACAAACAAGTAGACGACTACGCCTACGGCGGAGGCGCTGGCATGGTGCTCATGGCCGAACCCATCGATCGTTGCATCAGCCAACTGAAAAGCGAACGAAAATACGATGCCGTCATTTACCTGACACCAGATGGTAAAACCTTTGACCAGCAGCAGGCCAATCGTTTTTCATTAAACGAAAACCTGATCATGCTGTGCGGACATTACAAAGGAGTGGACGAACGGGTGCGAGAACAATTCATCACGCACGAAATCAGCATCGGTGATTATGTACTTTCAGGTGGAGAACTAGGAGCAGCGGTTTTAGCCGATTCGATCATTCGTCTGATACCTGGTGTGCTCTCGGAT
This sequence comes from Chitinophagaceae bacterium, assembly GCA_028288365.1. Classification (GTDB taxonomy): domain Bacteria; phylum Bacteroidota; class Bacteroidia; order Cytophagales; family Cytophagaceae; genus JACMQM01. The sequence goes on from JAQBNU010000114.1 coordinate 29,521, forward strand.
GAAACTTCAGCGCTTACGGACTCTTTTCAGGACGGCATGCTGGCTCCCCCGGTATATACCCGACCAGAAGACTACAAGGGCCATAAGGTCCCTGAAATCCTTCTTTCGGGCCACGAAAAAAAAATTCAGGACTGGCGATACGAACAGGCACTGGAAAGGACACGGACCAGAAGACCAGATCTATACGACAAACTAAAAAATTAGAAATAAATCTGGCAAATCAATTATTTTATATATATTTGCAGTCCCTTTTGAAAGGAAGGCTATAACTTAAATCTTATGAACGAAATCATCAAATCAATAGAAGCAGAATCTCAGGAGAAAAGAAATAGCCTGCCGGATTTCAGCACGGGAGATACGATCAACGTACACGTAAAAATCAAAGAAGGTAACAAAGAAAGAGTGCAGCAATACCAAGGTATTGTGATTCAGCGCAAAAACTCTGGTACAAACGGCGAAACATTCACTGTTCGCAAAATTTCTAACGGTATCGCCGTTGAAAGAATTTTCCCTTCCACTTCTCCTACTATTGATAAAGTAGAATTATTGAGAAAAGGATCTGTAAGAAGAGCTCGTCTATACTACCTAAGAGAAAAAAGTGGTAAAGGCGCTCGTATCAAGGAAAGCAGAAAAGGATACAACCCGGAAGCGAAGTAATCCATTTTACTATCATAATAAAAAAGACCTTGGTGTAAGCCAGGGTCTTTTTTTTATATTAACTGTCTTACCCCTAAATCCCCTAAAGGGGATTTTCAAATAAATAAAATTTTCTCTAAACCACTGTAGAGACGCCATGCATGGCGTCTCTACGAGCCAGCATTTTAACAAGTCCCCTTTAGGGGATTTAGGGGCAAGACAGTTAGGCTCTTTTCCTCAACCATAAGAAAAAATCACTAAATTAGCGACCTCAATTAATAGAATACATTACCATGTTAAGAACACACACCTGCGGAGAATTAAGAGAAAGTCACATCGGGCAATCTGTCACATTATGCGGCTGGGTAGCCAAAGTGAGAGACAAGGGAGGTATGATCTGGCTGGATCTTCGTGACCGTTATGGCATCACGCAATTGATTTTGGAAGAAGGTAAAGCTTCTCCTACTTCTATTGAAGCGGCCCGCAAAGCAGGTCGTGAATTTGTATTAAAAGCAAAAGGCATTGTGGTGGAACGTCTTGCTAAAAACAACAAGATGTTGACTGGTGATGTAGAAATAAAAATTGAGTCGATTGAAATTCTTAATCCGGCTAAGATTCCTCCCTTCTTAATTGAAGATGAAACAGACGGCGGAGATGAATTGCGCATGAAGTACCGTTACCTGGACTTACGCAGAGAACCGGTACGTCAAAATTTATTGTTGCGCCATAACGTATCCAAAGAAACGCGTAATTACTTAGATGGCCTTGGCTTCATCGATGTAGAAACACCGGTATTGATCAAATCAACACCTGAAGGAGCGCGCGATTTCGTCGTTCCCTCTCGTATGAATCCGGGTCAGTTTTATGCCTTGCCTCAATCGCCACAAACCTTCAAACAATTATTGATGGTATCAGGCTTTGACCGTTACTTTCAAATTGTAAAATGTTTCCGCGACGAAGACTTGCGCGCAGACCGTCAACCGGAGTTTACACAGATCGACTGCGAAATGTCTTTCGTGACACGTGAAGATATTCTGGAGGTATTCGGCGGTTTGACAAAGCATTTATTCAAAAAAATAAAAAACATCGACTTGCCTGAAATCAAGCGCATGAGTTACGACGACGCCATGAAATATTATGGTTGCGACAAACCGGATATTCGTTTTGATATGAAGTTTGTGGAACTCACAGACCTCGCTCAGGGCAAAGGTTTTCCGGTGTTTGACTCCGCTGAATTAGTGGTTGGTATCGTAGCTGAGAAATGCGCGGGATATA
>JAQBNU010000039.1 GCA_028288365.1 Chitinophagaceae bacterium
CACCTGTTCCTTTAGAGGTTCTAGTTTCATCACGCTGAGTGGAATCTGATTTTTGATAGTGTATTTCATCATTGCCTTTGGTAGAGATACTGATAGCAGAAAATTGCATGGGGAAAAACAATTTCAACCGGCGGCCTACATTAAAACCCAAATCAGGACCAATGGAAAAACTAGCGTAACGGTAATCTGCAAAGCTTCCACTGACATATACCAATGATGGGTTATCTTTCTGAGACAGGTAATCAAAGTACTTTGAACTATTGGTACCAAAACTTCCTAGACTCAGATCTCCAGCTAATCCTATAAAACGAAACAACCGCATACGCGCTTCTATGCTTAGAAAAAACTTTGCCGTTGCATAACCACTTCGATCGTTATGTGGATCATTATTGGCAAAGTCACTTACCGGAGCACCATTACCGAAACACAGTCCCGCATAATAGCCCGGATACCTCGACTTTTTAAAATCAATTACTTTCCCATTGTGCAACTGAATCTTCTTTATTTGTTCTGTTGAAATCGTAGTTGTATTAAATTCCGGATCATCGTATGGAACATATACGACCTGCTTATCATCACGCTGAGAAATGATGACATGCAACGTATCTCCTGATTCCAGAAAAATTTTATCCTGAGCCATTAGTTTTAGGCAAGAGAACAAACAAACTAAAAGATAAATGTACCTCACTGTTTTACGATATAATTATACATACTTAATTACCGATCCAGGTAAATGCTCCCCAATAATACGGCTCTGGATATTTTTCTTTAATGCTGCGCTGTGCTTCGAAGAAGGATTGCTTCATGTCGCTGCCCGGATGATCGAGCCAGATTTTATAAAATTGCACCATCAGTTGTTGCGTCACCGCATCATCCACTCTCCACAAACTCAATACAATCGATGAAGCCCCTGAAGAGCGAAAGGAACGCTGCAAGCCGTAAACACCTTCTCCATTCTTTACTTTCCCCTGACCTGTCTGACAAGCCGACAATACCACCAGACGAGTATCTGTCAAAGGCAAATTCATGGCTTCATACGCGCTCAATACGCCATCAGAAAACACATCCGATTTGTCTTTGTTTTTTGCGAGAATTAATCCTGATCTCATCAAAGGGTTTTCAGATTGTGAGGCTTGTTCTTTGGAAGCTTCTATATCTTCTAAAAAGAAACCGTGCGTAGCGACATGCAAAACATATGGTGATTCAATTTCTTTCAATGCTTTTTCATTGGCATTAAATCCTGAACTCAAGGTGACCTGCCAGTTTTTCTGTTTGAATAAATCACTGATCAATTGCACTTCCTGCAGCGTACCGGGAAGAGCCATTGGTATACTGGCTACGGCTCCTATTTTCACTTCAGTAAACTCAGGACTTCCAATCAACCGCACTTTGCGGTTAGTAGCGTCGGGTACTTTGTATTCCAATAAATCTGAAGCACCTGTATAACTATAGATATCATACTGATCCAACATGTACTTTCCTCCTTCATCTTTGACTGTAGCCACATTCAACAAGTGATAGACTCCATCAGAAGACAAATATACTTTCTTATTTCCTTTGATTACAGCATGCACCGGCAGCCAAAATTGTTTATAGGTATATTCATCTTCCAGTTTATAAATCGTGGCGTTGTAATAATATTTGATGTATCTGTTTTCTAATTCAGTTCCATTTTTCACCAGCACCAATTGCGGCAGAGTATTCTTTTTATCGATAAGAATAAATGCATAGTACACAGAATCTCTTTCAATCTGATCATCTGAAAATTTATACTTGATATATGTTCCGCCTTTTTCCGGTTTATACTTTCTAAAGCGAACCACTTCAACCCACACTTCTCCATCCGCCAGTTTATTTTGGACATCCTTCCAATCGTAGACTTCCAATCGAAACGAAGCATTGGTGGCTTGTACAAATTTAGACAACCCTTTTTCTGCTTCTTCAATCTTATTTTCCAAACTGTCTTGTTTTACTTTACTCAGTTTACCATTGGTATAGAGTGTGGCCAACACTTCACGTTGCTTTTCCCAATCGGACCATGCTTTTTGTGCCGTTGGATCGCCACTGTTTTTGAGCAAGTCGTGCATTTTCTTTCCTGATCTGAACAACAAAGATTTGGTCAACGTCTGATACTTGAATATATAGTATAACATCTGAGGAGAACGAACCGTGTGATTCACCGCATACGAATTGAATTGTTCAAAACGATCTTGTATCGTATAGTAAAAAGCCGATTTCTCTTTTTCACTCATAACAGGGAAATACAAATTAATCTCCGCTTTGAAATTTTCCAATGCATTAAACCAACATGTATCTGCTGCTATGTAATTTTTCTGCGCAGCAAACGATCTTGCCAAGTTACAATATACATCCGTTACCAAAGGATGTTGCGCGCCATTGATCTTACTTCTCCGCGTCAATGATTGTACATAAAGTTCAGACGCCTCTTTGTACCGCTCTTGTTTTTCCCTGATCAATCCGAGATTGTTCAGCATTGTCGTTACCAATACCTGTTCTTTTCCCAGTGTTTTTTCTGCTTGCGGAATCAATGTGGTTAAGCGCGTTTCAGCCTCTGCTAAATTATTTTTCCGAATGTAGACGTAAGCAATGTTATTAGAAACTGAAAAATAATCGATGTTGTTTTTGCCTAATGTCTTTTCGAAAATCACCAATGCTTTGTTGTAGTTGATCAACGCTTCATCATACTTGCCTTTTTTTTCCAAGATCGAAGCAAGATTCGTCAGGGTATAAGCGTAATCAACAGAACTACTTCCCCAAGTAGACGCTGCCATCGCTGACGCTTTATTGTAGAACAATTCAGCTTCCTGTTCTCTTCCTAACAGCTGATATATTTCCGCAACATTATTGTAAAGGAAAATCCATTCTTCTACTCTATCCTTCGCCTTCACTTCTAAAATACCTATGGCCTTTTTATAACTTTCTTCTGCAGCGGTCCATTGCGCCATTAACTTTTGTTGAGCAGCATTCAATGCCAGCAAGTGAGCATACTCTTCTGATTGATTACCAAAATTCTTCTCCGCCAGTGTGGCGGCTTCGCTCAACAAAGGCGCTGACTTATCAGCCTTTCCTTCGCTCTCGTATAAGTTGATTAATCCTGAAAGAATCTGTAATCGAATCTTGGGTGAAGCATCCATATCATTCAACGCCAGTGCACGGTTGTAATCATCTTCTGCAATGATCCACTCGCCTTGCTCCACATAAATGCCTGCCAGACTATTGTATAAATTAATTTTAAATCCATTGTCTGCAGAAGAATAAGTCAACAAAGGTGTCAGGTAAGAAAGTGCTTCGTCGTAACGTCGGTAATGTTTGGAAAGATATCCTAATTGAAGTGCAGAATATGCGTGCATTTTGGCTTCATCGTCTGACAAGGAACTTCCTTGCCAGGCTTCCGTGTAAGATGCAGCAGCTTCTGCAAATTTATTTTTCTTCATGAAAATTCGGCCTTCGTTGTATCTACCTTCCAGGTAAATCTTATCGGAAACAAGATTCGAATCTTTCAATGTTTTTAATCCTTCTGCATACAGAGAAGAAGCTTTGGAGCCTTCTTCGTATTTCATGTAGCGGTTAGCCAATTGCACTTCTGTCTTGGCATAAGAGACCGTAGACTTCCCTTTTACTTTTTCTATGCGACGTAAATAATTC
>JAQBNU010000172.1 GCA_028288365.1 Chitinophagaceae bacterium
GTCAACATCCCCGATTTTCAACTAAATATTATAAATGCCGGCAAATCTGAACTGAACATGAAGGTTTGTGTGGGCGAAGGCCGCAATAAAGACCATGCTAACACACTGGTTGAATATGATGACAGCGATAAGGTTGACCGCCCATTCTCGCGCGAGACACCGCAACTGAACAGTATGATTAATGAAGCGCAGGTAAACCCGGTGTGGAATATCCCCGAAAGCATTGCCGGTAAGGAAATTATTGTTGAAGCGCAAAAAGACCCTTACTACTTATCCAACAAAAATATTAATGTTTATAAGGATGGCAAACTAATTGAAGACCCCGAGACTATTAAGTGGGATGCTAATTCGGCTACAGAATACTCTTTTAAACAACAGCCGGGTGCCGATAACTCGCTGGGTAAGATTAAGTTCCTGTTCCCCAATAAAAGCAGCGTTTACCTGCACGATACCCCTGCCAAACTGGCCTTTAACCAAAGTATGCGTGCAATAAGCCATGGCTGTGTACGATTGGAAAAACCATTGGACTTTGCTAAAGCCTTATTTGGCGACGGTACCAAGAAATACACTTTGGTAGAGAAGTTACTGAGCGAGGATAAAGTTGAGCCGACCGCTATAGCCATATCGCCAAAAGTACCGGTGTACATTACCTATATAACCTGTTGGGCCGATGAAAGCGGGCAACTACAATTCAGGCCCGATGTTTATGGATTAGATATTGTGCTATTTGCGCACTTGCAAAAAATGGCGGGTATGTAATTATAGCGAATTCTGAGAAGAAGAAGAGTTGTCACCCAGCCTATCGAAAGGTGCGTGCGCACAATGTCATTATTTAAGCATTTTCTTTTCTCCGTAGGAGTGAAATATCGGTAGAAAAATGGTCATCAATTAATTCTGCGTGCCATCGGTACGCTACTTTAGTTCCGTACCGATGGCACGGGACCGACTAATTGGATTTTTTCTACCGATATTTAACCCCGATGGGGTTAGCCTTTCCTTAAATAATGACATTGCTGCTTCGTCGGAAAGAGGGAATAAGATTGTTCGATATTGCTTTTGCCCTCTTTCCGCGAAGCGAAGAGAGGGTCGACCAGCGTAGCGTAGTCGGGGTGAGTAAACGCGTCATGGGTAGGCACAAAGCAATCGAACACCCAAAAGCAGGGCGAATAGGGTTTACACAAAGTTTACACTTTTCAATATCTTTTTATATTAAATAATTGATAATAATATAGTTATAAAAATATTGGGTTTACACTATTTCAGTTGATTTTACTGGCGCCGCGCCCTTCCCGTCATCCTTAAACAAGCTGAATAAATAACAATACTTTTAGCATAAAAAAGCCCGGCAATGATTAATTGACGGGCTAACCCAAGTGGGTTTATAATTGGTTAGTTGGTAAGCGCATCCTTTACCAGGTTAAAGCTACTATCTGCAAATGCAAATTTGGCGGCCTGGTCTTCATCTAAGTATTTAGATGTATAAGCATTATCGTTACCGGTAATAAACAATAAATTTTTATTCTTCACGGTTTCAATCACCTGCTCTACTACTTCGGTAGATACCGCCGGGCAGCCAAAGCTGCGGCCAAGGCGGCCTAACTGATCAATGGTGTTTTTATTTACATATTCGGCGCCGTGCAATACAATGGCGCGTTCGCGGGCCTTATTGTTAAAGCCTTCATCTACACCATCTAATCGTAACGACCGGCCATGCTTACCAACATAAATATCATCGGTAATATAAAAGCCTAAGCTGCTTTGGTGCGATTCTTCGTTGTTCGAAAACTCGTTGGCCATATCGGCACCACTGCCCTGCCCGTGTGCAACCCAAGTATTTAATACCAGTTTACGTTTTTGCAGATCAACAATCCACATCCGTTTGGTAGTACTCGACTTGTTGAAATCAACAATGGTTAAAACAGAACTGTTAGCCGGCAAGCGGTTAGCAATTTTTAAGTTATAATACCCGGTTACTGCTTTCTCAAATACGGCTGAATCCAAACCTGATTGGCCTAAACCAGCTGACTGATAGATATCATCCACATAATGGACAAATAATACAATTTGAGATGAATTAGATTTTTTTACTGACGCAATTTTGGTGCTGTCGCTTTTCACATTTGCAAAACCCATATCTATAACAGATACCGATAGTACCACAAGCGCGCAGATTACCCACAAAAAATGTTTTCTCATATTTTACTTAGTAAAGTGGTTAACAATACAGCAAAAAGGTTTATAAAATTTATAAGTGTGAAAACAAATATATAGAATATAATGTATCACACCAAACTTTATCAACAGAAATACACTTTAACGAAAGTAAGTTGACCTTTAATTAACAATTAACCTACCCACTTCACCTTATCTTCAACAGGTACTTTACGCTTGCCTTCGGGGTGTTCATCAGCATAACCTAAGTACAATATACCCAGCACGTTATCATCATCACCCAATTCTAAAAAAGCTTTAAACTCAGGGCGCAGGGTCATGCCGCCGGTACTCCAAAACGACGCGATATTTAACGCGGTAGCGCCTATTAATAAATTTTGCACAGCTGCTGATGCCGCCGCAACTTCCTCGAACGGCGGGATTTTGGGCAAATCGCCGCGTTTCATGCTGGCTATTACAATGTGCGATACCTTATCGCCCATGTGGGTCAGGTTTGTAAAGGTGGTTGGGTTAAAGTTTTCGGCAGCGGTATTTTGCTGATATAATTCGGCGTGTTGCGCGCAAAACTTAGCGGCATCGGCATACACCACAAATTGCCATGGCTGGGTATTACCGTGGTTAGGCGCCCAGTCGGCCAGTTCTAACAGCGCGGCTACGTGGCCATTAGGTATTCTATTGCCATTCATCATAGCAGGTTTAATGCTGCGACGATTTTTTATAGTATTTGATACGATTGAAAATGTGTTG
>JAQBNU010000160.1 GCA_028288365.1 Chitinophagaceae bacterium
GTTGTCTACATACGGTTCGTTGTATGATAGCGGCCTTCTCCAAACCAGCGTATCAGGTATGGCGTTATAATAAAGCTCACGGTCTTCGGGGAAATTGGTTTGCAGCCAGTATAGATACTCGCGCCAGTCGTTATTTGAAACTTCGGTCTCATCCATGTAAAAGGTGGAGATGGATTTCCGTTTACGCACATTATTATATTCGTAGGTTACGTCTTCGCCCGCGCTTCCGCCCAGTACAAAGGTGCCGCCTTCAATAGCTATAAGGCCCGGGCCGGGTGCAGGATGTGTTTTCCTGAAAACCTGGAAGCCGCCATTGTATTTATCATTATAACGCATCCCTGTTGTTGGCGATTGTTGTTTAGGGGCACAACCACTTAGCAGCACACCCGCGCCAAGCATCACTAAAACATACCTGCTAAAAATCATTTTCATGCAATTACAATTAATCAGAGCGTAAATTTAATCAAAAATTTCAAATTTAATGCCAATTCTAAAATAGGGATTATTTTTTAAAATGCCTGTTTATAATTAGCCTTTAACGGAAAAAAGCATGTTTATGTTATAATAGGCGGAATAATTTTGAATGGCAATAAGTTATTTTATATTTATACGTTATTTTCGCAACGGTACATTACGTTTGCATTTAAACTGAAACACGTTAATATGAAGATATTTTCCCCTGGTTTTATAAGGATAGGCTCTTTTGTTGCGATTATGTTGCCCTTGGGTTTAAAGGCGCAGGTGGTTGGGCCAACCGGCACTAATACCAATGGCAGCAGCTCAAACGCTATTGTAACCGGGGTGCCTTTCTTGTCTATCTCGCCCGATTCGCGTTCGGGGGCCATGGGCGATGCCGGCGTAGCCCTCTCGCCCGATGTTAACGCTAATTACTGGAACCCATCTAAACTGGCCTTTATCGAGGGGGATAACAACCTGTCTTTATCATACAGCCCATGGTTAAGGCGCCTGGTGCCCGATGTGGCCCTGGCTTATTTAAGCTATGCCCATAAACTGGACGACCGCAATACCCTTGGCGCTTCGCTACGCTATTTTAACCTCGGGTCTATCCAGTTGGTTGATGCCAACCAGAACGACCAGGGCACTTATCGCCCCAGCGAATTTTCGCTTGATGTTTCCTTCGCGCGTAAGTATGTCGAGGGCCTGTCGCTGGGCTTAACAGGGCGGTATATCCACTCCAACCTTTCAAACGGAGCATTTGCCTCGGGCCAGCAAACTAAGCCGGCTAATGCCATAGCGGCCGATGTATCCATGTTTTATAAAAAAGAAACCCAGCAATTTGGCCGCGACGCCCTTTTTGCCTTTGGGGTTAATATTTCAAACATCGGTACCAAAATTAGTTACTCGGATGGCGGCGCGAAATACTTTTTGCCTACCAACCTAAAAATTGGTGCGGCCAATACCTGGTTTATTGATGATTATAACGAGTTTACCTTTACTTTTGATATTAATAAACTGTTGGTGCCAACGCCCCCCATCAGGGATAATAGCGGCAACATTATCAGCGGTACAGACGATAATCGATCGGTACCGGCGGGTATCTTCGGCTCGTTCAGCGATGCGCCGGGTGGCTTTAGCGAAGAGATAAAAGAGATCAGTTATTCGCCGGGGCTGGAGTACCGTTATAACAAGCAATTCTCGTTACGTACCGGCTATTTTTACGAAAATCCGGCCAAGGGCGATAGGCAATACCTTACCATGGGTGCCGGCTTTAAATATGATATCTTCAATATTGATTTTTCATACCTGGCGGCTAACCAGCAAAAAAGCCCACTATCTAATACCCTGCGCTTTTCGGTATTGATTACCCTTGGCGGATCAAAAAACGCGGATAAAAAATAAATGGCTAAACTAAAAGTAGGTTTTGGGTTTGATGTGCATCAGCTAAAGCATAATCATCCCTTTATAATGGGTGGCGTAAACTTGCAGCATACCTCGGGCGCTTACGGTCACTCGGACGCGGACGTATTGCTCCATGCTATTTGCGATGCCCTGTTAGGCGCGGCCAACCTGCGCGATATCGGCTATCACTTTAAAAATACCGACGACCGCTGGAAAGGCATCAGCAGCCTGGTATTGTTGCAGCATGTAATGGTGCTGTTGCATGAGAAAGGCTGGGCCATTGGCAACATCGATGCCATGATATGCCTGGAAGCCCCTAAAATTAACCCCCATATCCCCGCTATGAAGGCCAATATCGCGCAAGCAGCGGGCATTGACGAGGACGATATCTCCATAAAGGCCACCACCAACGAGCAAATGGGCTTTATAGGCCGCGAAGAAGGTGTGGTTGCTTACGCGGTTTGTTTGATAGAGAAAATTTAAGATTTAATCCGACGTTGACAAACTATATTCCGGATTGACTTGCTTAGTGCTGAAATGCGGATAATCTACAAAGCTTTTAATAATTAATGCCAGGCGCCCATTTTTAATGTATGAGGCAGGGGTGATGATGTAGATAGGGCCTGCTATTTTGCCTGCAAATTTAAATCTTAAATATTCGCTGTCGGGTGTGCCGTCATCAATGGTTATTACACGATTGTGGATCACCTCCAGGGCAATGTCCGAACTGGTGAGTACAAAAATGGCATCGTTATGATGGGCTTCGTCCAACTTTTTTAACTCGTTCAGCATGGCCTGGCTATACAATTGCTGGGTTAAGCCCGATACCGGCCCTCTGCCCGAAATACTGTTACCATGCACTTCATTTTTAAAGCCCGAAATGCCCAAATACAGGTA
>JAQBNU010000062.1 GCA_028288365.1 Chitinophagaceae bacterium
TACGGATTGACCGCTCCTTTAAAATCAAATAGTTTTTTGTGGCAGCATTTTCATTACGTGGCAGAATTATTTTTGCATACACACCGTACACCCGGTTTTAAAAACAAATTGAAAATTCTGTTTGGCAAACCAGACAAAGTCCCTTACCATGTAAGAGGTTCTCTTGAAAGAACCTTGCTTATACAAAAAGCACATCATAAAATTCCTTTGCCAAGAAATAGCAAATGGTATATCGGTTTTCAAATTGTTTCCTGCGTCGGTATTCTGCTTTATCTTACCGAATGGAGAGAAGTAGCGGATACATTTACCACTGCGGTATTTTTCTTTATCATATTGATTACACTCATCAACTGTGGGGCCATGCTGGAACAACGAAGATGGGTCTTCTACCTGGAATTTATCCGTGTGTTATCCGTTGAATTATTATTCCTTTACTTCTTCCCTTCTGTCATTTCTATTTTGATAGGTAGCATCGTAGTATATGCGTTCTTACACTATTTCAAAATGCTCAAGAGATTATACTTCAAACACATTTACGGTCCGTTGTCAGTGTTGAAGGAAGAAGAGGCGGGGTATTCGTATTGAATGATGTATCGCAATCAATTTCTCTTCTTGTTGGCGTCTCGCCAACAAGTGGTGCGTTAACCACTGAACGTTTCAGACCAACAGATGTTGGCGAGACGCTAACATCAAGCGTAATCGTTTTTTTTGTTTTACTAAAAAATAAAAACCCGCAAGTCTAAAAAGACTTGCGGGTAAACTAATAAAAAAATAATTATTCGGCAGAAACCAACTCTCCGCGCAATTGTCTCACAGCATCCACCATATTTTTTAGCGCGGCTTCTGTCTCCGGCCATTTACGGGTTTTCAAACCACAGTCAGGATTTACCCATAAATTTTGACGAGGAATAACATCCAATGCTTTGTTCAATAAGAATAAAATTTCTTCTGTCGTCGGTACTCTTGGAGAATGTATATCGTAAACGCCAGGACCAATTTCATTCGGATAATTAAAGTCTGCAAAGGCATCCAACAATTCCATCTGTGAACGTGAGGTTTCAATCGTGATTACATCGGCATCCATGTCTGCAATGTTGCTGATGATGTCGTTGAACTCCGAATAACACATGTGTGTGTGAATCTGTGTTTCATCTTTCACCACCGATGCACTGATGCGGAATGCTTTGACCGCCCATTGCAAATAAGCGGGCCAGTCTGCTTTACGGATCGGCAAGCCTTCACGGATAGCAGGTTCATCGATCTGAATGACTTTGATGCCTGCTTTTTCCAAGTCTGCCACTTCATCGCGAATCGCTAAAGCTATCTGCAGGGTTGTCGTTTCTCTTGGTTGATCGTCGCGAACAAAGGACCATTGTAAAATCGTTACCGGACCGGTCAACATGCCTTTCATTATTTTTTTTGTTTTCGACTGCGCATAAGCGGACCAGTTGACCGTCATTGGCACAGGGCGTTCTATATCTCCATAAATGATAGGAGGTTTCACACAACGGCTGCCATAACTTTGTACCCAACCGTTTTGAGAGAAGACATAACCGGCTAATTGTTCGCCGAAATATTCTACCATGTCGTTGCGTTCAAATTCACCATGAACCAAAACATCGATACCCAAATCTTCCTGCCACACGATGGATTTATCAATTTCTGCTTTTATTTTTTGTTCGTATTCAACGACTGTCAATTCACCTTTTTTGAATTTCGCTCTCAATGCTCTTACATCGTCTGTTTGAGGAAAAGAACCGATGGTAGTTGTAGGGAACAAAGGTAATTTCAATGCAGCTTGTTGCTTTTTTTGTCTTTCTATGAAAACACTCTTGCGCTTGGAGTCTTCATCGGTCAAGGCCTTCACACGATCCTTTACCTGTGTTTTGTGAATCAGGGTAGAAGTTCTGCGACTTTCAATAGCACTTTGATTATTTTTCAGAACTTCCTCCGCAGCATTTCCTTCTGCAATTTTTTTAAGATCAATCAGTTCATTTATTTTTTGTTTGGCAAAAGCCATCCAGTTTTTAATTTCCGGAGTCAATACTTTTTCATCTTTTTCTGAATCCAGGTCGCAGGGTGTATGCAATAAAGAACAAGACGGAGCAAGCAACACACGATCAGCACCAATTGCATCGATGGCTTTTTGAATAAAGTTCAGCGATTTTTTGTAATCATTTTTCCAGATGTTTCTTCCATCGATGACACCCAATGAAAGTGCTTTTGAAGAAGACACAAAAGGAGTAGCCAGGATATCACTGAGCTGAGCAGGACAACGGATCAAGTCAAGATGTAAAGCATCTACTGGAAGATTAATAGCTAATTGCAAATTATCTCCCGTACAATCAAAGTAAGTAGTTAAAATAAATTTCAAACGAGGGAACTTCGCACGCAGTGTTGCATACGCAGCAAGGTATGCTTCTCTTTCTTGTTCGGTGAGATCCATGGATAAATAAGGTTCATCGATCTGTATCCATTCAGCCCCTTGATCTTCTAAGTTTTCCAGAATCTGTACATAAACAGATAAAAGATTAGAAAGTAATTCTATTCTATGAAATCCTTTTTCTTTTTCTTTCCCCAATAATAAATAAGAAACCGGACCAATGAGAACAGGCTTCGTGACAATGCCCTGACGTTTGGCTTCAGAAAACTCCTGAATCGCTTTGGTCGAAAATAATTTGAAGGTTTGTGTCTTATGAAATTCGGGAACGATGTAATGGTAATTGGTATCAAACCATTTGGTCATTTCCATAGCGATAACATCCAATCCTTTTTTCTGATAGCCTCTGGCCATGGCAAAATAAAGATCCAGTTCCGTATTTGTTTTATCCAGGATGATATCATGGTAACGCTCTGGAATAGCACCCACCATGAGAGACATGTCCAATACCTGATCATAAAAAGAAAAATCATTGGAAGGGATTAAATTCACTCCAGTTTTTTTTTGCAAGTCCCAATTGTGACTTCTGATGTCAGCTGCTGCTTTCAACAATTCCCCCAGAGTGGATTTGCCGGCCCAATACAATTCATTGGCTTTTTTTAATTCGCGTTGATCACCGATACGTGGGTAACCAAGATTATGTGTGATAATTTGCATAGCGATAGATTATTTTACCATGCAAGTTTGAATTATAAGATTATAATTTCATATAAATACCAAAAACTAAGTAATTAAAGCTTATATAATATATTTATAAAGATTTATTATCTAAAAAACAGATACATTTACCCATTATTTAGAGAATTTATCTATGCAGGATTTAGACAAAACAGACATCGCCATATTGAAAGAGTTGCAGGAAAATGCGCTGATCACAACTAAAGAACTGGCCAGTAAACTACACCTTACCCCTACGCCTGTATACGAGCGCATCAAGCGACTGGAGAGGGAAGGCTACATCAGCAAATATGTGGCACTGCTCAACAAACAAAAATTGCAACGAGGATTGACTGTTTTTTGTAACGTCTCATTAAAGGAACATGCCAAAGATGTCGGTAAAAATTTTGTAAAAGACATTGTTGCACTACCCGAGATTGTTGAGTGCTATAATATATCTGGTGAATACGATTTCATGTTGAAGATACTCGTAGCAGACATGCCGAGTTATCAGCATTTCGTAATGAATAAACTATCGACCATTAAAAACATTGGCAGTGCGCACAGTATTTTTGTGATGGGAGAGATAAAGAATTCAACGGCTTTGCCATTTTAATATTCACACAGTCTTGCCCCTAGAAATGATAAGATTTTTTCGAGAGGAAGGTAAAGTTGCCTTGCAAGTGGATTAGGGCGTTACCGCCATTCCATCTTGAAAGTTAATCAATCCTAGCAGTGGCGGTCGGGCTCTCGCTCCAAGTCCGTCTCCCCTCAAAAGCCAGCGCACTTCGGGCTTTCCGCTCGATCCCTAACGCATAACTTTAGCTTGAAATCGTAAAGCCTGGTGCGGTAGGTGTCCACGAAAAGAAAGAGGATGATACGAGAATTTAGTCATCCTTTAGAATACTGATGATCCAAGAGTCATTTAAAAAAATCTAATTAGGTCTGATAAGTATGTAGTTACGCATTTAGGAGCAAGACAGATTGTTAAGATCACTTTCAAAATCAGCATCCATTTATAATAAGCCCACTTTTCACGGGCATTGTACCACCAACTCAAAAGTCAAACACCTAACTTTTTTGAAAAATTTCTTCCTAACTGCTTGTTTATAAATTTATTTATATTCTACTTTGTCTATCGAATTAGTAGAGTTTAACAAGCCAGCTGATCACATTTATTAAAAAGGAGGTACACATGAAAACCGTAACTACATCCACATTCCCTTCAACTTTGACAAAGTTGACAAAGCCAACACCTGAAACTTTGTATTCATTGATCGACAACCTGCAGATCACGGATTATTCAGGAAAGAAAAGCGTCCCGCTTAAAAAAGAAACGTCCAGTCCACTTTCTATCCTGGAGCTTTATCTTACTTCGATTGAGTCAGGATCTTCCGCCATTTCACTTCATTCGTTTGATGCCGCACTGACTTTATTGGTGGTGAATTTATTGGAACAAGGCGACAACATTGTAACCTACAATTCTCAAAGTCTCTACCATAAACAATTTACACATTGGGGACACTTAGGCATCACGGTTAAAAAACCTCAGTACACTACGATTGAGCAATTCAAACAACAAGTCAACGAGCGTACCAAATTTATTTATTTGGAAACGGTGAGTGAGCAACATGAGATTCCTGATTTTCAAAAAATAATTGCTTTCGCTAAAACACTTCACATTCCAGTAGTAGTAGACAACAGCATCATCGGACCTGGTTATGGATTTAATCCTTTGAAGGAAAAAGCTGATCTTGTCTTATACAATACGAAACACTGGTTATCGAAAGAAGCCGGTCCTGCTGAAGCAGTCATCATAGAGAACGACCACTTCAATTGGTTTACGGATCAGTATCCTTCTTTGAATCGTGCGGCACAAGACTCTTTGTCTTCCTACACATCAACAGATACACATCATTCTCTATTGGGCTTTTTGAAAAGAGATTTACCATCTATCAATTATTCAGATAGACAAAAAGAACAATTGACCAATGCCCTGTTGAACCTAAAAACTTCTGTACTGAAAAAATACGATATCACCTGGGAAATAGAAAAATGGTTGAAGCAAAACAAGTGGGTAGATAAAACAAACTATATCGGTTCATTCGATAGTCCTTATCACTTCAAGGCGCTCACCTATTTCCATAATGGTTATGGGAATTACTTATCGTTTACATTGAATGGTTTCGAAGACGATTTCAAATCGTTTAAAACTCTGGTAGAAAATAAATATGCCAATACTCCATTAGTTGAATTCTCCTTCCTGGATCAAAGCAACGAAGTGGGTTTGTACATTCGCTTCGGCGATATAAAAACCATCACTGAATTTTTTCACAATCTTTTCAATGAATATAAACCAACAGGTTATTCTTCTTTATTTTTTAATTAATACTATTTGATATTTTTTGTGCGGCACTTCTTCGAGTGTCGCACACTTTTATCCTTCTGATTGCACCAAACGAGTTGTTTGTATTGTTTCTAAATTGGACAATCGTTCAAAAAAGTATAGAACAAACATACTAATTCTCTGCAAGCTTCCGTTAGAAAAATAAACAAGCGGCCTATGCATGATGATCTACCTTTTGAATGCTTTTGTTTTGTTCCACTTAAACTAACAGGTTATGAAAAAGGTAATTATTTTCTCATGCATAGCTATGAGTGTATCACTCGCCTGCGTTGCGCAACAAAAAACTAAAACATCAAACAATGGTTATGCCTATTGTGATGAACCCACGTACAAGCTAGACCGCAGACTGGCCGCTGCTCAACCGGGGACCACAGACAATGGAGGAGCTTCGGGAGCAGGAACAGGATCAAGTTACGGTTCGGTGTATTACAGAGGAATGGCATATAAAAATGCTGCCCGCATAGCCAAACAAAGAAGTAGTGTATCGCCATTGGCGTTAAAAAATGATTAACTAGTGGACAGTTATCAGTGAACAGTAATACAATAAAAAAGAAAGCCTTGTTAGTTAACAAGGCTTTCTTTTTTATTGTACTGCATGATTTTACTTACTGATCACTGACAACTATC
>JAQBNU010000077.1 GCA_028288365.1 Chitinophagaceae bacterium
TTGTTCTTTTATTCCTTCACTTTATAACGCAATGCATTCCATAAATAATTTTTCTTCAAAATAGAAGAAGCAGTCAATACACCTGAAAATAGTGCTCCTCCCACACCTACCGTCACCAGATCCTGACCCGTCATATATAAATTTTTAATCGGTGTATGCACTCGTAGCTCCCTGATTCTAAATCGAGCCGGTGTATGTTCCAATCCATAAATCTCTCCTTGAGGATGATTACAAAAATATTTGGTAGATAGAGGAGTGGAAATTTCACTCCAAGCAATATGGCCCTTTACTTGTGGCATCACCTGATAAAGTTTGTCCTGGAGATGTTCTTTCAGACGTTCTTTAAAGGCTTCGTAATCTGCTCCGCGTTTTTGCCATCTGGTATTTTCCCATTGTTTTACCCATTCATAGGAAGCTGCGCAAATCACTTGTATGGTGGCTTTATTAGGATGCTCTTCTGCCCAACGCGGATCTTTGGCCGAAGGGAAAGAAATGTAAGCTAATGGGGGAGAGCTCTCCGGTTTTTGTATGAACTCACGAAAGTTTTTATCAAACTCATAACTGTTGTACAACCAAATGTTATGTTTGGGAAGTTGTAACTCTTCATCCGATTTATTCAATCCTACATACAAACAGATATGTGCAACAGAAGCTTTTGTCTCTTGTATCTTTTTAAGAAAAGCGGCAGGAAGTTTTTCTGTTGATGGAATGAGTTTCTTAAATGTATTGCTTGCTCCGGCATTACTGATGATGATAGGAGCGAACAACTCGTCACCGTTTGTCAATTTTACACCAATGGCTTTTCCTTTTTTGATGAGGATGTGATCAACTTCTGCTTTCAGCGCCAATTCACCACCATTGGTCTTGAAAGTTTTTAAAATGGTTTTATGAATTTCAGCAGAACCACCCGCAGGATAATTGCCGCCGTCCAGGTAATGCTCTGCAATCATGGCTTGCATCGCGAAACTACTTTGTTGTGGAGGTAAGCCGTAGTTGCCGCATTGGGCGCATAAAGCAGAGATCAATTTTTCATTTTTAGTAAGACCACTTAATACCTCATAGGTCGTTTTATCAGAATATGAATTGAATTTTCTTCGCAACAATCCTCCAAACCATTTACTGATAAAGTTAGGCATACTTCTTTCACCAAAAAACATGGCTGTTGCGGTACCCATGCTGCCGACAATTTTATAATATTTTCGAATGGCCTCTTCTTCTTCCGGAAAATGTTGGACAAATTCTTGAATTTGATTTTCCATTCCACATACAAAAGAATACTCATCACCGTCTATGATGGCTTTGTCGTATACGTCACCCATCGATGTCCATTGCAATTGACCTTCTGTGACGTAGTCAAATACTTTTCTCATCATGGCATTTTCCTTATTCATCTGCCCGACATAATGTACCCCCACATCCCACACGTAACCCTTCCGTTTGAACGTATGTGTAAAACCACCGGGCTCGTAATGTTTTTCCAGTACCAATACCTTCTTTTTACTTTTAGCAAAAAGCGTTGCCGCTGTCAGGCCACCAAGTCCTGAGCCGATGACGATGGCATCGTAGGTATTGTTTTTTAGTTTTGAATGGTAAAGGTCTTCCATAAATGAATCATGCAACAGAAAAAAAGCCTGGTTGAATGATCAACCAGGCTTTGTATGGTATTTGAAAAGAAAAAACTATTTGTCTTTTCTTAGGAAGATTTTAGTGATCATACCTGTTTTGTCGCCCAAACCGGCAGCGATATGTTCTACGGTATATCCCTTACCAACCAGATCATTGACTTTGTTGACAATGATCTGACCGTTGTCGTCATGGTTGTGCGCATCCATTTTTTTGAAAGGAACATATTCACTTGTATTATCTGCATAGTGAATGTGAAGACCTGGATCCTGGTAACCTGGTACTTCGTACACATCAATCAATATGTATGATCCAATATCGTTAGCAGATTCAGTATGTTTGAATGATGACAGGTTAAAAAGTACAGCTAGCAGCGCTACTGTCAGCAGAGAAAAGGCAAAAAACTTTTTCATGTTCTATAGGTTAATGTTAATTAAAGTCAAAAGCTAGGTATTTTAAACCAATATTTCAAATAATAAACAGGGCACTTTACCTTCTTTTTTATAGATTTGTCCAATGGAGTTTGGGAATCCTTTAGCGCTTTGGGGTTTACTGGGGCTGAGTCTACCGGTAATAATACATTTAGTAAGTCTGCAAAGGGCTAAGAAAATCTATTTTTCAAGTACTGAATTTCTTCGTCAGCTGACAGTTGAAAGCAGTTCCAAACGCAAGTTGAAAGAGTGGTTAATTTTGGCTGCACGTCTATTGGCTTTACTATTTTTAATCGTCGCATTCTCCATGCCTTACTGGAAAGACAATAGTCACTGGAACACAGAACAGGAAGGGCTTGCATTTCAGGTATACCTGGATAACTCCTATAGCATGGAGCGAAATCCTGGTCAGGGTACTTTGTTGGATCAATCGGTATTGAATGTACAATCCTTGTTGAAATCAGGAAGCCCAAGTACGAGGTATCAGTTTCTTGATAACGATTTCAGGTCAAGTGATCTGCTTTCTATGTCTCCGCAAATAGTAAGTAAGCGAACCAGTGAAGAAGATTTCTCCGTACGTTCCAGAAGCCTTTCAGAGGTGGTGAATCGCTTTGCTTCCGCTGATCAGCTAGGCAAGCAGAATAAGCATTGCTTTCTGTTTTCCGATTTCCAAAAAAGTACCTTAGGAAGTCTTCATATACCATTTGATTCTACGTCCAATTATTATTTGATTCCTGTACAAAACAATACGAGGTCTAATGTCTACATCGATTCCATTTGGTTTGATCGCCCTGTCGTGAAGAAAGGAGATAAACTGAAAGTCTTCTACAAAGCCTTCAATGGCGGGGAAGAAGAAGTGAAGGAACAACTTTTCAAACTCTTCATCAACGAGAAACAAGCGGGTATATCCTACCTTGATATACCCGCTGCATCAGGAACAATGGGCTTCTTTGAATATGTGGTTGCAGAAAGCGGCGAGCTAAAAGGTGTCATTACATTAGAAGACGGCGATTTATCGTTTGACAATTCTTTTTATTTCACACTCAATGCCAGTGCAGCCATCAAAGTAGCTTCCATTTCCAATCGATCAAACCCTCCGCAAAATCTGGTGTTTGAAGAGGAAGCCGATTTCTCTTTTTATGCCTGCAACAGTCAACAGGTGAATTACTCGCAACTGGATGAAGCTGATTTCATCCTCATAGAAGGCTGGAACGGACTGCCACAGGGTGTTGTGAAACGCATTCCCATTTGGTTAAATACTGGTAAAAGTATTTTGTTCATTCCCAGTTCAGAGGATCAAGGCATCAATAGCGATCTCGCGCAAGCCCTCGTGATTCCTGCATTACCCTCAAAGAAAACAGACACAACCAGACAATCTTCCAATGAAAGTCTAGAGTTTCCGGATCTTCATAATCCCTTTTTCTCTGATTTCTTTGAAGAGAAAAACAATCAGGTTGTCATGCCTTTGGCCAGGCCCAGTATTGCTTTACCACCAGGTTATAGCACTTTACTTTCTACACATGGTGGAGAAACTGCTGTCTCCAGATCTTCTGTTGGCAGTGCTTATAAAGGGATTTCGTATATCATACATTTTCCATTGGATAAACAAAACGGTAATCTGGCACAGCATTCTTTCTTTGTACCGTTGTTGTTGAAGATGGCTTTGCTCAGTAAGGAAAATGCTGAAAAACGTTATTTCAGACAAAGTGATGAAGTGGTTCAATTATCGATCAACCAAGAGGTAGGAAAAAGCCTGCTACAAATTAAAGATGCTAAGGGCGCCCTGGTCATTCCTTCTCAACGATTGAACGGTACGACTTTTACCTTTGACCTGCCCGAACAAATCTCTCAACCGGGCTTTTATCAATTGATGCTCAACGATAAGAGCATACGTACCTTTGCTCTAAATACGGGTAGAGAGGAGTCTATGACCCAATTTTACTCGACGGGAGAATTGAAGGAGGCCCTTAAGATTTATCCGAATGTCAAAGTGCTGGATAATCTTTCTGAGGTCGCTTTTGAAGAGCAGTTGAAGGAATTGACAAAAGGTGTTCCTCTTTGGAAATATTGCTTATTTTTGTCTCTGGTATTCTTTTTCACCGAAATAGTATTGATTCGCTGGTTTAATAAATAATGAACAACGTACTCATCAAGCAAGCAGAAATTATTCACCCTCATTCCGAATGGAGCGGAAAGCGAGTAAATCTATTGATACAAGATGGTATCATTCAGAAAATAGGTGATAAAAACTTCGAAGCTTCTCAAGTAGTAGAAGGCAAGGACCTCAAGGTGAGCATGGGCTGGTGCGATTTGCGTTCCTTCTCCGGTGATCCTGGTTTTGAATCCAAGGAAAACATGACCTCCTTCGCTGCTGCTGCAGCCATGGGCGGTTACACCGCGGTAGCCTGCATGCCCAATACACAGCCAAGTCTTGACAATAAGGAAAGCATCATGTATGTGCTGGGTACAGCACGTAACTTTCTCACGAAGATATTACCGGTCGGTTCTTTGACGTCCAAAAATAAAGGAGAAGAGTTGACAGAAATTTTGGACATGCATCATGCAGGTGCTGTTGCTTTTTCAGATGGCAATGCTCCGGTATGGCACTCTGATGTTTTGCTGAGAGGACTGTTGTACCTGAAGCCATTCAACGGCTTGCTGATGGTGCATGCAGAAGACAAATACCTGTCCGTGCAAGGACAAATGAATGAAAGCAAGACCAGTACAACACTCGGCTTAAAAGGAATACCGAAGTTGGCAGAAGAAGTCATGGTGCAACGCGACATCAGCATTCTGGAATATACCGGTGGACGAATACACTTCAGCCACTTATCAAGTCCACGTTCTTTGGACATGATCAAAGAAGCCAAGAAAAAAGGATTGTCTGTCACCTGTGACATTGCAGCCTACCAGTTGATATTGGATGAAAGTTACATGACAACATTTGATACGTTCTACAAAGTAAATCCTCCGTTACGCAGTAAAAAAGACATTGAATCTTTTTGGAAATTCTTAGCAGATGGTACGATTGACGCAGTGGTGAGCGATCACCAACCTCAAGATACAGAATGCAAAAATCTTGAATTCGATTTGGCAGATTTTGGTATTTCAAATATTGAAACAGCTTTTGCATCGGTTTACACGACCAATCAAAAACTAAGTTTACCAGATTTGATGGATCGTTTTACGGTGAGACCACGTCAGATTTTAAATCTTCCTTTACCAGAAATAAAAGTAGGAGCCGTTGCAGACCTCACGGTCTTTGATGCAGCGGAAAACTGGACACCTGTTGCTTCTGCTTTGAAATCAAAATCAAAGAACAATCCATTTATAGGAAAACCATTGAAGAGTAAAGTGAAAGCTGTCTTCAATGCTTCTCAATACCAATTGTTTTAACGAATGACTAACGCGCCTCAAATTTCTGTCGTCATCCCGCTTTACAACGAAGAAGAATCTCTGCGTGAGCTGGAGGCTTGGATTCGCAGTGTGATGCAAGCGAATGCTTTTACCTATGAGATTCTTTTTGTAGACGATGGAAGTAAAGACGCTTCCTGGCAAATTGTAGAAGAATTATCTCGTTTGAATCCCCATGCAAAAGGCATTCGTTTTCGTCGGAACTACGGTAAATCTGCCGCGTTGCACATGGGCTTCAAGCATTGCAAAGGAGACGTTGTGATCACGATGGATGCCGACATGCAAGACAGTCCGGATGAAATTCCTGGCTTGTATAAAATGATCAAGGAAGAAGGCTACGATTTGATTTCCGGTTGGAAAAAGAAACGCCACGATCCGTTGAGCAAAACTATTCCTACTAAATTATTCAACGGTATGACCCGTCTGTTGTCCGGCATACAATTGAATGATTTCAACTGCGGATTG
Organism: Chitinophagaceae bacterium; assembly: GCA_028288365.1. GTDB lineage: Bacteria > Bacteroidota > Bacteroidia > Cytophagales > Cytophagaceae > JACMQM01. Next base: position 5,934 of record JAQBNU010000077.1, read on the forward strand.
AAAGCTTATAAAAGTGATGTAGTAAAAACGATCGAAGTATACGGTGAGATGCACCGCTACATTCCTGTCATCGCGAAGTGGAACGGGTTTTCAAAGATAGGAGAGAAAGTAGTCGTGCACCGTCCGCGCAAGTATGGTGTGACTAAATTTGGATTGGAACGCTTTGTATATGGCTTTCTGGATTTACTTTCCATCACCTTCGTTTCTAAATTTAGTAAACGCCCCATGCACTTCTTCGGTGCATTAGGAACTCTTTTCTTCATGTTAGGTTTCGGCATAGCGGCATATTTAATCTCTATGAAAATTTATTATATCTCCAATGGTATACATCACAGAGATGTCGTGAATAACACCTGGTTCTATCTTGGACTTGCCTTTGCAGTCATTGGGGTACAGCTATTCATGGCGGGCTTTCTGGGAGAGATGGTCACGATGAATTCGGATAAGAAAAGTGACTATACGGTTTCTGATACATTAGGCTTATAAAAAAAGCGGAGAGTGAATCGTATGATTACTCTCCGCTTTTATTTTTATCTCTTACAATACTATCTGCGGTTCATGTTTCCGCCAGCTTGCTTGCCTGAAATTTTATACAAATTATAATTCTGATTTTTGCTGCTGTAAAAACCGAATAGGTAAGTTTCATCTTGTTTCCAAACAGCGGGAGCAACGTTATTCAAAGGATCTCTATAGAACAAATCCAATGACTCATCCAATGCGATGATGTCTTCTGGCAACGCCTTAGAAAGCGCAGCATCATTGCCTAATGTCCAATAAGTATACACCCAGATTTCCTTTTTGAATCGGAGCAATGCGTTTTGATCCGATGCATAAGAAGGCAAATGTAAATCCGAATAATTTCTTTCCAGATTCATGTTCACATTCAATTGTCCTTTTTGCTCGTTATCTCCACCATCTACAGTAGGATCTGCGATGCTATTTTTATTGGCCAGTCCGGCAACTAATAATAATTTACCATTATTACTTTCCATGATGCCAAGCCCTGCAATATCAGAACGTCCAAATGATTTGATCAGCTCTACCTTTGTAGCACCTTTGCGTTCACGGTTGTAACCAATGCGCGCAGAATAAGAACTTTCAAAATAAAAATCAGATTCCAACTGAGGTCCCATCATGGCAGGTGTCATTGTTTCACCCGTCAGATCTGTGCTTCCAATAGTAAGACTTTTAGAAGTCACTGTCAATTGATACAAATGATCATTGAACAAGATCGATCTGAATACACTCTTCTTATCTGCTGTTTGCTCTGGTCTTATCGTTACGAGTTTAGGATTGGCATCTGTTATCGTCAGCAAACGTGTTTCTCCTTCTGGAGCATCGTAAGAGAGGATCAATTGATCCGTGCTATGGTATGCTTTGGTGGCCTGTCCGGCTTGAGTAAAGTGAACCGATTTATTCAATGGAAATACAGCTATTTGCTCCATCGCTTTATTAGGACTGATGCCAAGCGATTTGTAGATGTCTGCTTCTTGTGTTTTTACTTTCGTCACTACCGGTTGTCCCAATGTAATGTACTTGTATAGGGTTAGTTCATTCTTCAGTTCTCCCGAAGAAGTAACTACATAAGCATAGCCAGCACCAGCAGCTATAAATAAAATAGGTTCTTTCTCTGCCACAAAAGGGAAACTGCTATAAGTAAGACTCTTGTTGTTTACATCTGCCTGCAATACGGAAATCTTTTTGTTTCCTTGTGCCAGGTAACAGAGGTAGTAGCCGTTCAAAGTACCGACACCAGCACGTTTGAGACTGACATAATTCAACGGCATGTTTTGTTTCAAATCAAAAACAGGCATTCCTTTTTCATCCAGTTGCAGGAAGTGAAACACATTGTTGTCAGAAAGGAATATGCCTTCCTGTCCATTTTCATCCGATACAAATACCGCTTCGCGATCGTCGTATTCTGCTTTATCTATCGCTACGGGAAAAGTAGAGAATGTTTGCTGTGCATACAGTAGAGTCGATGTACACAGCGTGAGGAGAACTGAATAAACTGGTTTCATGGAGTACTATTTTTTGCTTTTATCTTTTTTCTTATCCTTTTTCTTCTTCTTATCTTTTTTAGATTTCTCCGGTTGAATGCCCATTGCTCTGCGCATTTCTTTACCATAAGAAATTAAAATCTCATCACCTGGTTTTATTTTACGAATGGCGATGATGTGTATTTTGCCTTTGTCTTCTTCGTATTGAGAATTTTTCTTGTGCTCAGACCCGTAAGCATCGCATACGTAGCGACCCAGACCAGAAGAAGTCTTACGTGCATCGATGACTCTTCTTGTACCCAATGTCATGCCGTACTCACCGTAACCACTGTTCTCGTAGCGTTCGTTGTATTGCTTGGTAGTAATGACTTCTCCGGCATACTCTACAATCGTATCGCCTTTTTTATATTTATTACTTGAAAACAATCCAAGTCCTGCATTTGGTACTGTAGATTGACCGATCCAGAAACCCAGTTCACTGCGTGTATGATCTTCACAGAAGGGATGAGTCATGGTTGTCATTGTCTTGCAACGTTGACCTTTGTCGTTTTTAAACGTACAACGTGCTTTTACTTTGATGGTGTGGTTAAGATCGGCCATTGAATATTAATCTATGATTTGAATTAAAAAATAATTTTTCTTTCCCTTCTGTACAAGAAGGTATTTGTTTTGTAAAAGGTTAAATTCTTTAGATGCCTGATCCGGTCCGGAGACTTTGGTTTTGTTGATGCTTACGCCGCCACCTTGTATCATTTTTCTCGCTTCACTTTTGGAAGGGAAGATATTGAATTCAGAGACGGTTGACAAAAGTTCCAACACGACAGGGCTTGCTTCCCAATGACTTTTGTTGATGTGTATTTGCGGAACACCTTCAAAAACGGATAGAAGAGTAGGTTCGTCTATTTCTTGTAAAATTTCTACAGAGGCTTGTCCGAACAATACATCAGAGGCTTTGATGGCATTGTTGTATTCCTGTTCTGAATGCACACGAATCGTAATGTCTTTGGCCAATGTTTTTTGAATCAACCGTTCGTGAGGTGCTTGCGCATGTTGTTGTTCGAGCTGCAAGATCTCTTGTTGAGTGAGCAATGTAAAGATGCGTATCCATTTGCTGGCATCTTCATCCGAAGCATTGAGCCAGAATTGATAAAACTTGTAAGGAGAAGTCAATGCAGGATCAAGCCAGACATTGCCGCCTTCTGATTTACCAAACTTTGTTCCGTCTGCTTTCGTGATCAGCGGACAAGTCATGGCAAAGGCTTCGACATTGCCTTCCGTCATGCGGCGAATCAATTCCGTACCGGCAGTGATATTGCCCCACTGATCGGATCCTCCCATTTGCAAGCGGCATTTCTTTTCTTTGTACAAATGGTAGTAATCGTAACCCTGAATCAATTGATAAGAAAATTCAGTATAAGAAATACCCGTCTCTAATCTTTTCTTCACGGAGTCTTTCGCCATCATGTAATTCACCGTAAGGTGCTTTCCTGCTTCTCGTAGAAACTGAAGAAAACCCATGCCCTTGAACCAGTCGTAATTATTGACCAGTTCTGCAGGATTAGCCGAAGAATTAAAATCTAAAAATTTTGCTAATTGTTTTTGAATGCATTCCTGATTGTAGCGTAGTGTTTCTTCTGAAAGAAATTTACGTTCTTCTGATTTACCCGAAGGGTCACCGATCATCCCCGTAGCGCCACCGACAAGGGCAACAGGTTTATGGCCTGCCTGCTGGAAATGTACCAGCAGCATGATCGTCACTAAATTCCCTATAGTCAACGAAGAGGCGGTTGGATCAAAGCCTACGTACCCTGCGGTAATTTCTTTTTTTAACTGTTCCTCCGTCCCTGGCATGATGTCGTGTATCATGCCTCTCCATTTCAGTTCTTCAACAAAATTTTTCATGCTTTCCCAGCCAACTGTATAATTGCAAAAAGGTTTGTAAGGGAGTAAATATAACAATTGTTAGTTCCTTATTCAGAAAAATAACGTTAAAAATCCAGCTATTTTTTATCTTGCATATCATTTCATCAAGACCATTTTATGCCTGTTCTAGAATCCGATAAGTTGCTGGCCGACATACACGCTTCTAAATTTGCTCCGGTTTATTTTCTGCACGGAGAAGAAGAATACTATATAGACCTTGTTTCATCGGCTATTGAGCATGGTGCCTTGCAACCACACGAGAAAGATTTCAATCAACATGTGTTGTTTGGTAAAGACAACACCGTTGCCTCCATACTGCAGACTGCACGCAAATTCCCTATGTTTGCAGAGCGTCAGGTGGTGATCGTAAAGGAAGCACAGGAATTAAAAGACCTTACCAAAGAAGTGGGAGAGAAGCTGATGTTGAACTATTTAGAGTCTCCACTACCATCTACCATTTTAGTATTTTGCCATAAAGGGAAAACGCTCGATAAGCGCAAAGCCTTATATAAAGCCTTAGACAAAAAAGCCATTCTGCTGAATTCCGCTCCGGTAGCAGATTACAAACTGGGCAAATGGGTGCAAACCGAAATCGAGCGGGAAGGATACAAAGTAAAACCAGAGGTAGCACAATTGATGGCGGAATACATCGGCAATGACTTGCATCGCATTGTCAATGAATTGAAAAAAATCAAAGAGCACCTGCCGAAGAAAGGCGAGACGATTACAGAAGAACTCGTTGAAAAATACGTAGGCGTAAGCAGAGAATACAATGTATTTGAATTGAACAAAGCCATTGGATTTAAAGACGCAGAAAAAACATACCGCATCGTTGCCTACTTCGATTCCAATCCTAAAAATCATCCGTTGGTGGTAACGGTGTCCAGTCTGTTTGGGTATTTTGTTAAAGTCATCAAAACCCACGCTAATAGGGACAAAGGAGAGGGACAGTTGGCTGCTATGTTAGGCGTTAATCCTTTTTTTGTAAAAGAATATACAGCCGCGGCAAAGATGTATCCATATCCTAAATGTGTACGCATCATTGAATACATTCGTCAGACAGATCTGTCAAGCAAAGGTGTCGGCGCACCAAGTGTTGACGACGGTTATATCCTCAAAGAGCTTGTGCATAAAATCTTTCATGCATAAGGGGGCAAGGCTCATTTTTTTGTTACATTTGGTTTCTTAGTTTTTTATAGCACATACTTTGCAAAGGACTTTGAACGTTAATGTTTGAACTACATCAGAACCTTCCGATCGCATGCATAAGATCATTCATTTCTTATTGGTATTTCTGGCTATAACAGGTGCGCAAGCTCAGCAAACACTGATACAGCGTGATCCTACACAGAAATACCAGCTGGGACAAGAGTTGTTTTTGAAATCACTTTACGGTGGGGCAAGAGAACAATTTGAAAGCTTCATTACAGAATGTCCCACTCACTTACTCGCAACGAATGCTCAATATTATGTTGGGCTATGCGCTTTGTACCAAGGACAGCCTGATGCAGAGTACCGCATCTCTCAATTTGTCGCTGCTCATCCCGAACACAGTAAAACGGGTGAAGCCAACCTCGAAATGGGGACTTATTACTACAACTCCAAAAACTACGATAAAGCCATCGAGTTTTTTGATAAGGTGGACTGGAGTTCTTTATCGAAAGCCAAACAACTGGAAGGTAAATTCAGAATCGGCTATTCTTATTTTTCTAAAAAAGATTTCACGAAAGCATTAGGCTATTTCAACGACAGCAAGAAGAGCAATAACAAATACCAATATGCTTCTACGTATTATGCTGCTTATATAGAATTTAAAAACGGATTGTACGATGAAGCCCTTGCAGATCTTGACAAGGCAGAAACCAACGATGAATTCAAGTCACTGGTTCCTCAATTAAAGACCAATGTATTGTATCGCAAAGGTGATTACGATCAGCTGATCAAATATGCCAAACCCATTGCTGACGGCACGGATAAAGTATTGGGACAATATGAAATCACCTTGTTATTGGCAGAGTCGTATTTTCAACAAGAGAAGTACACCGATTCTTATACCTATTTTCAGAAAGCAGAACGTCTTCAATCGGGCACTTTACCGCGCGACATTGCTTATCGATACGGTTATACCAGTTATAAGTCCAAGATGTGGGACAATGCCACCAAGCAATTCAAACCCATTGCAGGAAATAAAGATACCATCGGACAAGCGGCAGCTTACTACCTTGGCTTGAGCTATCTTGCCATGGAACAAAAAGAAGCAGCCTTGCTTTCTTTCACACAAGCTTCTTCTTCCACTTATCTTTTAAACATCAAAGAAGAATCTGATTTCTTAATCGGTAAGATCAGCTTTGACCTGCAGCAGTATACACAGGCTACGAAGCAATTGAAGTTCTTCATAGAAACCTATCCTAAATCGGATCATCAGGAAGAAGCTGGTGGATTGCTGGGAGAGGCCTTTCTGAATGGTAAGGATTATGTAGCTGCCATCGATTATTTAGAGCGACTTAAAAGAAAGAGTATTCGTGTAAATACTGCGTATCAAAAACTAACTTTTTACAGAGGAGTAGAATTGTACAATCAATCGCAGGTTAGAGAAGCGATTTCTTATTTCCAAAAATCAAACGCCAATCCATTCTCTAAAGAAATCTTATTGGAATCATGGTATTGGATGGGAGAATGTTATTCGGTGTTGAAAGAATACAACGAAGCGATTGAAGATTACAGCCAGGTATTGAAGGGTGGAACAGATGTGCAAAGCTACAAGGCGCGCTACGGTTTGGGTTATGCCTATTATAACACACAGCAATACGACAAAGCCATTCCTCATTTCAAGATCTACACCGATCAATGGGAAGAAGGAGAGAACAGCAACTATTACAAAGATGCGCTGGTACGTTTAGGTGATTTGTATTATGTCACCAAAAAATACCCTCAGGCCATTGCCTATTATGACAAAGCCCAATCGGCACATTATCCGGAAACGGATTATATTTTATTTCAAAAAGGAATCGTATACAACTTGTCTAATCAGAGTGCAAAGGCCACAGAAAATTTTCAATTGATCATTACAAAGTATCATTCGTCTGTGTATTATGATCATGCCTTGTTCCAGCAGGCACAATTGTACATGGAAGCGAGTGATTACGAAAAAGCAGCGAAAGCTTATACAAGCATCATTACAAGAAATGATCCGAACGGATATATTCCTTATGCGTTGCAAAAAAGAGCCTTGGCCAATTTTAATCTGAAGAAATATCCGGAAGCAAAAGAAGATTATAAAACCATCCTGACACGCTATCCACAACATCCGGTGGGAGAGAGCGCATTGATTGGTCTGCAGGAAATCTTAGCCCTCGAAGGAAGTTCGGATCAGTTTGACACTTACCTCAGCGAATACAAAACAGCCAATCCCGATCAAAAAGGATTGAAAGAAATCGAATACACGAATGCCCTGGCACAATACAGCAATCAGCGCTACGAACAAGCGGCTAAAAACTTTGACCAGTTCGTTACCAAATACCCTGATCATCCACAGGTAGGAGATGCTTTGTTTTATTTATCGGAAAGCAATTACCGTTTGAAGAAATATACGGAAGCAGAAGTTGGTTATCAAAAGGTGTTGTTGAACAAAGATAAATACTACAACAGAGCCCTGGGACGTATGGCCGAAATGGAAAATACGAAAGGCAACTCTGCTAAAGCTGTTGAATACTATGCGTTACTAAACCAGTTTGCCACCAGTAAAAAAGATCAGTTTGTGGCCTGGACAGGTTTGATGGAAAACTACTATAAGCTAAGCCAATTGGACTCTTCGGAACGTTATACCAATCAAATTCTGGCGCATGGTAATCCTGTATTGGATGCACAAAACAAAGCCTTACTTTATAAAGCGAAGATTTATCAGCAACGTGCTAAGTACGTGGAAGCGACGGATTACCTGGTGCAGTTGATGAATAGCAACAAAGATGCTTACGCAGCGGAAGCCAATTATATGCTGGCAGAAATTCAGTATACCAAGAAAGAATACCAACAGTCGCTTGAGACACTTTATTCTCTGAATGAGAACTATGCCACGTATACCGACTGGGTAAATAAAGGATTTCTATTGATTGCAGAAAACCTGATCGCCACCAATGAGACCTTCCAGGCAAAAGCCACCTTACAATCCATCATTGATCATTGTAAAGATCCTGTTGTTGTTGAAAAAGCAAAAGCGAGATTAGAACAATTAAAATAATTCATCCCATGAGTTCATATCAATCATTGCCTATAACTTTACGTCTTGCCCTGAACACCTTTGTGTTCGTGGTATTGGGCAGTTCTTATGTGCTGGCGCAGAGTGGTGGCGAAGTACAAAGTGAGACTGTTGTCATTGAAAAGGAAAAGAAGCTGGAATTACCGCCGGCAAACCGTGAGTTTGAAAAAATTCCCGATCCTCAACCGCAGGTAGCTCCAACCAATAGCAAATACCAAACACAGGAAATAGGAATTGTCTTACCTCAGTTCGATACGAAAGTCAAAGTACCGACCACTAAAACAGACGAACCCGTGGAAATACATAATAACTATATCAAGGCAGGCTTTGGTAATTATGTGACCCCATACCTTGAGGGTTTTGTACATACCGGGAAGCAAAAGAACTATTCTCTGGGAGCAAGGTTCAAGCACTTATCTTCTGCCAACGGCCCTTACAAAGGAGTCAAAAACAGTGTCAACGAAATAGACCTTCAGGGTAAATACTGGTTTGACAAACAATGGGTAAAGGCATCCTTCGGAGCAGGGCGGGAACGCTATACCTGGTATGGTGTAAGTAATCATGATAACATTTCTGGTTCTGATTGGAGCAATGATTCCAGAAAAATACTGTTTACAAAAGTAAACGCGGACGTTTCGACGGGTAGCATGGGGGATGGGAAACTAGGGTATAATGCTGGTGTAAAGTTTGGATATCAATCTGGTAATCATAATAATAAAGAAGCTAACATAGATGGTTCATTGAACCTGTCTTACCAGAAAGAAAAAGATGTTGTATTGGGTGCCGACCTCTTTGTGAACAGCAGTAATTACAGTGATTCTGTTTCCAGTCTTTCCCGTTTAATGGTGGGGTTAACGCCAAAGTATACCATGACCAAAGACCAATTGGTGGCTACTTTTGGGTTGAATTATACGTATAGCAGCGACACGCTGACAGGAAGTAAAGGCTCACATCTGTATCCGATCGTTGATTTGACCTATACCATTGTGCCTAATAAATGGGTGGCCGAAGGAGGTTTTAAGGGAGGCATGGAAAAGAATACATGGAGTTCTTTTACCGCTCAAAACCCCTATTTAGCGAATCGTAACAACCTAGCCAATACCAATAACAAGATCAATTTATACGCCAGGATCAAAGGAAATTTAGGTAATAACATCAACATCAAAGTAGGTGGTGCTTACCTGTTGTACCGCAACTTGTCCTACATGACCAATTCAGCCAGCGACAGCTCTAAGTTTGCTTTGTTGTACAGCAACGACAATACCTCTGTCTTTAACCTGAACGGAGAGATCTCTTATGATGCACATCCTTTCCGCACCGGTTTGAAAATGGATTATTATGGCTACAGTACAAGCAATGATACCCTGATCAAAAAGCCATGGCACCGACCATCTTTCGTCGGTACTTTTTTTGCCACTTATACTATTTATAAAAAAATAGTGTTAAAAACAGATATTTATTATATTAGTGGACTGACAGGGTATAATTTACAGACCCTGAAAGAGACAAAACTAAACGACATCATAGATGTAAACCTGAAAGCAGAGTATCGTTTTTCTGACGAATTCTCTGCCTTCATCGAGGCCAACAACTTGCTGTCACAAAAGTATCAACGTTACATGAACTATCAATCAAGGGGAATAAACCTATTGTTTGGAGTCACGTATAGGTTTTAATGCACCAAGTGATCGTAGAAAAGTACATATCAGATTTACTAGAACATAACGACTGCGTTATTGTTCCAACGTTTGGTGCCTTCATCAAGCATTACGAGAGTGCTTCCATACATCCCATCACGCACAAATTTACACCTCCTTATAAAGTCATAGGATTCAACAGCAGATTGGTATTAAACGACAGTTTGCTTTTGAAACACATTGCTGTAGGAGAGCGCTGCACGGACGATGAAGCCATGCATCATATTTTATTTTTCATTCATTCACTCAAGCAACACATCAACAAGTTTGGCTTTTTTGAATTTGAAAACATAGGTCGTTTCTTCCTGAATAAAGAAGGTAAATTGCAATTTGATCCTGAATTGACAGACCATTTTTCCGGTGATACCTTTGGACTTAAAGAATTTATTGTTCAACCGATTGACAGAACCAATTACACTATGTCTACCACTCATCCTAAAAACACTCCATCGAAAAAATCATCGGCTAACTCAACTGATGAATCTGAGAAAAAAAGCAGCGCTTTAAAAACGATTCTGATCATGATACCAATAGTTTTGGTAGTATGTATAGGTGGCTTATTTGTTTTCATGAAACAAACGGATACGCATTCTATTGCAGGTGTTGATGTCATGGAACTATTGGGGTTAAAAGAGAAAGCACCAATTGTAGCACCTATCGATTCGGCGGCTCTTGCACGGGTTGAACCATTGGCTGTTGTTGTTGCCGAAGATCCTAATGCCGTTTACTCTGTCATCTTTGGTTCTTTCCAGAACGACAAACATGCGCAGAAATTCAGCAAGCAACTCAATAAAAAAGGTCTGACTACCGTTGTCATTGAAGGTGATGGATATTTCAGAGTCGCTTTAGATAACGTAGGTAATAAATCTACCGCTTTAGAAAAGAGAGAAGAGTTAACGACAAATTATGGTTCAGACATCTGGATCATGAAAAAATAAACAGGCTAGCCTGAATACACACATGCACATCAATTACAGAAGCGATGAAAACTACAACAACAAAGGACTGATCATTTCTGTGACAGTTCACGGTTTGTTGTTGCTTGGTCTTTTTTTCATCGTGGCCTGGTATCCTCCCAATCCTCCACTTCCAGGTGCTCCTGGCATCGCCATCAATTTTGGTGTGGACGATTATGGTATGGGAGAAAACAACGAACAACCTTCTGTCCAAAACGAAGTACAACCTGTACAAGAAGAACCTCAGGAAGAAGTTTCCGAACCTGTTGCTACTGATCAATCTGAAGTAGTGACAACTAAAGAAGAAACACCTTACGCGTTAGAAGAGAAGAAGGAAAAGAAAGTCCCGCAGGAAGTAAAGAAGATTACAGAATCTCCTAAAGAAAATACGAAAGAAGTGAAAGCCAGCGAAGCAACAACGAACGTCACTAAATCGGACAGTCGTAATTCGATGGGAAACGGAGACAAGAATAAAGCCGGTGATCAGGGTAAAACCAACGGTACATTGGATTCTAAAAACTTTTATGGCAATGGCAATTCAGGTAACGGCGGTGACGGGCCTGGTGGCAATGGTTCATCTTTAAACATGTCTGGCTGGAGATGGACAAGTGCTCCTAAAGTAAAAGACAACTCCAGTGAATCAGGTAAAATTGTTTTCAAGGTAACAGTAGATGAAGACGGTTCTATCATCTCTGTTGTCACTACAGAAAGACAAGTAAGTGCAGCAGTTGCCAAGCAATACGAAGATGCCGTATGGAAACTGGAGCTGGAAAAAACCAAAGACTTCGTCAAAGCCGCACAAAATTCTACGGGCTACATTACCTTCATTATCCGTTCTAAGTAATTCCTTTCTTGACATTCAAAGAAGCCACCCAATACTTATTTTCATCTTTTCCTTCCTTTGAAAAAAGTGGCAAAACCGGAATCAACGAAGGATTAAAAATCACCAGAGATTTTTTGCATGCCATTGGAGATCCTCATCTGAAGCTGCGTTGCGTCCATATCGCAGGCACTAACGGCAAAGGAAGTTCCTCTCATTTTCTCGCCTCCATTTTACAAGAAGCAGGTTATAAAACGGCACTGTTTACCTCTCCTCACGTCAAGTCTTTTACAGAGCGCATTCGCATCAACGGACAAGAAATTCCAGAACAGGAAGTTGTTGATTTCATTACACAGCATCAACAATTGCTGAATGAACTGACACCTTCTTTCTTTGAAATCACCACGGTAATGGCTTTTCATTATTTTGCTGCACAAGGCGTAGATATAGCCATCATAGAAACCGGACTAGGTGGTAGGCTGGATTCCAGTAATGTCATTGAACAACCATTGGCTTGTTTGATTACCAACATCGGATTTGATCATACCGAGATGCTTGGAAGCGATCTTCCTACCATTGCCGGAGAAAAAGCGGGCATCATCAAAGCCTACAGACCGGTGGTGCAAAGTGAATCCAATGAAAGTTATAACGAGGTCATCAGATACAGAGCAGAAGCGTTGAATGCCCCATTAACTCTTGCTTCTGAGCGCTGGTCAGCAGAATACATCGGATGGAAAAATGGCGCAGGTAAATTCAAATTGACTGATACCATTACACATGATCAATACCTCTTGCAAACGGAACTGGCAGGTATTTATCAAACATATAATTTATGCGGTGTGTTGGAGATGTGTCGAATACTTGTGTCTTTGGATTATGCTATTGATCATTCTTCGATTGAGCGCGGTATACAACGTGTCATCATTAACACGCACATGAAAGGCAGATGGCAAACGTTGTCGTTAGAACCATTGATCATTTGCGATGCCGTACATAACGTTTCCGGATGGAAACAAGTATTGCTTCAATTGAGTCTCATGCCGCAACCTTGTGGTGTGATGGTACTTGGCTTCTCGAGTGATAAAAAACCGGAACAATTCATCGACACCATTCCGACCGGCATCAAAGTGATCTTCTCCGGTTTTCAAAATAAAAGAGCCAGTGATCCACAAACATTGCTTGACTATGCACGAAGTAAAGGCGTTGAAGCCTACGCGACTGTAAACGTAAACGAAACAGTAGAGAAAGCCAAGGCTATTCTTCCCAAAGGAAGTTTTATCTTTGTAGGAGGGAGCATTTATTTATTATCCGAATTGAACAACATTTAATCCGCCATGGGAAGAAAAAAGCAGGAGCGTTTCAGACAAAATGAAATCAGTGAAAATATCGTTCAACCGGGTAAAGAAAATTATTTAAAAATTAAAGGACAGTGGCACGAACACTTTGGTAATGCCCATCCCATCATACTGGAAGCTGGCTGTGGAAGAGGAGAGTATACCGTAGGACTCGCTGCTGTCTATCCTGATCAAAATTATGTAGGTGCGGACATCAAAGGATCGCGCATCTGGAAAGGCAGTTCCATAGCCAATAAAGAAGGTTATAAAAACGCCTCTTTCCTTCGTACCAAATTACAAAACCTTACAGATTTTTTTGCGTCTGGAGAGTTGAGTGAAATCTGGATTACCTTTCCAGATCCTAGACCGAAAGAAGGAGAAGAAAAATTACGATTGACCAGTCCGCGTTTCATGGACATGTACCGCGACATGTTGAAAGCCGATGGGGAAGTTCATTTAAAAACAGATAGCATTTTGCTATTTGAATATACATTAGAACTCCTGCAATCCGGAGAAATCAAGGAAATCGACGAATTGATTTTCACCAGAGACCTCTACAACGATAGCAACCTCTTGCCTTTGCATCATGGTATACAAACGACATACGAGAAGAAGTTTATGGCAGAAGGCTTCAAGATCAATTATTTGAGTTTTCGATTTAAGAAGTAATAGTTGATCGGATGAAATGATCATTGGGTTTATTGATTATTAAACTGTAATCATCAAACCCGATGATTTGTTTTTACCTTTTTTTTCCTTAACATAGTTTCTAGAGACTATATCCAATCTATTATGAAAAACATTTTTACACTTGTCCTTCTTGGTGCTGCTTCTGTTGCTGTAATGGCTCAATCACGTGTTGTGTTGGGTCCACCCGTCAATACTACCGGAGCGGAATACAATCCATCCCTTAGTGGTGATGGAAAGACCATGATCTTTACCTCTAAAGTCAGCAATATGTACGACCCTGAATTCATGGTCAGTTATAAAAGTGCCACTGGCTGGTCTCGACCTGAAGTATTACCTGTGCTTAATTCTAAAATCAAAACCATCTACACCGGTGATTATACATTGAGTCATGATGGCAACTTCATTGTTTTCACGTCCAGCAAATATGGAGGAGTGGGAGCAAAGGACATCTGGATCATGGAGAAAAAAGGAAATGCCTGGCAACCCGCTGTAAACCCAGCCAAACCGCTAAATGCAGAAGGCGACGAAGGTGATCCATCCTTATCACCAGATAATAAATTTCTTTATTTCGTTCGTTACGATGCTACAAAAACACCAGGTGGACTTCCATGTGGTAAGATCTACGTATCGGAAAGAATACCAGGTAATTCTTTATGGAAAGAACCAGTCGCTCTACCGGCACCGATTAACATGGGTTGCGAATGTAACCCAAGAATCTTAGCTGATGGAAGAACTTTGTTGTTCGCATCGAAACGGGCAGGAGGGTTGGGAGAATTTGATCAATACATTTCAAAACTAACCAATGGCACATGGTCAACTCCTAAACCTCTGACTTTTTTGAATACACCAAAAGACGATCGTTGGGTGGCTGTTTCAGCACAAGGCATTACAGCGTTTTATACGGTCATACAAGAGAAGAGCGGACAAGACATCGCGATGAGTACCATTCCTGCAGACTTACAACCGGATAAAGTATTGTATTGGAAAGGCTTTGTAAAAGATGCTGCCACCAAGCAACCGATCAGCGCCCGAATTGTCATCACCAATAAAAAGAACAATAAGTTAAATGTCATACAAGCGAATGCAGACGGCAGCTTTCATGTATTTCTTCCACAAGGCGATACTTATGATGTAGCCGTGCAGGGTAATGAAAAAGGTAAGCTTTATTTTTCAACCTTATTTGAATTGGATCAATTGGACAAGTACAGTGAAGTAGAAAAAACAATAGAACTAAAAACTATTGCTCCAAGTGTCGTATTAGATCTTAACAACATTGCATTTGAACCTGCCTCTGCTAAATTAACCTCCTTCTCTACACCTGAATTGGCAAGAGCTGTAGCTTTCTTAAAAGATAATGCCACAGCAAAAGCTGAAATCGGAGTCTATACTGATAAAGTGAACAGCGACAGTATACAAGCACCCGACTTGACAGAAATAGTAGTTGATACGGCATCTTCTGTGACAGATAGTTTGGGCATGATTGCCTATGACATTCGTACTACGTATCACAACGACAGAACACCGAAACAAGCCAAAGCCATCGCTGATTACCTTATCAGTAAAGGCATTCCGGCCACTCGCATCAGTTACAAAGGATATGGTGCAGATGCTTTAATGCGAAAAAGAGTAGTGTTGTTGGTTAAATCTTAATCAACTGGTTGTATTTAGTCTATCCTAAAAGACATCTTGAGTCTACGATTCAAGATGTCTTTTTTATTAAGTAGTATATAAATATCCACATCTTTCATTTTTGTTTTTTTTATTGACGAAAAAACAAGGACATCGTTTATATTTGTAGACGAGCCTTGATACTTCTTCATGTTAAAAACCATTTTGCCCTTTGTACTTTTATTTCTACTTTGCACCGCTGCCACTTTTGACAACGATCGCTTCCAACAAGTGATTGACTCCACACAAGATCCCATTATAAAAAAGAAATTGATTGACTTTGAGAAGAAAGGCATTGAACATGCAGTGGATACTGCGCGTTACGACAAAGAAGCATTGATCGCTTTGGCCAAGACATACGTAGGAACACCACATAAAATGGGTGGCATCACAAAGAAGGGGATAGATTGTTCGGGCTTCATGATGGTCATACATGGTGAATTTGGAGTTAAGCTGCCTCACTCCGCGCATGATCAGGCACGTTATGGTACCATCGTTCCATCGAAAGATCAATTGCAAAAAGGTGACATGGTATTTTTTTATGCATCGTATAGTTCTGCCAATTTCATTACCCACTCAGGAGTCTACCTGGGAGACGGCACCTTCATTCATACTTCCAATTCCTGCGGTGTGATCGTTTCTCCTATCGATGATTCGTATTGGGGACCGCGTTATTTATTTGGCACACGATTTTCAAATCAATCTACTTTATAAAGTATGGCACAGAAGAAAGATGGCGCTTTGATTTTCATTTTTATCACGTTGCTCATTGATGTCATAGGCATTGGTATCATCATTCCCGTTGTGCCTGGGCTGATTGAAAAACTAACCGGTGAAGGAATCAGTGAAGCCGCTAAATATGGCGGTTGGCTTACATTCTCTTATGCTATTGTGCAATTCTTATTTGCTCCCGTATTGGGAAATTTAAGTGATCGGTTTGGAAGAAGACCAGTATTGTTATTTTCATTATTGGGTTTGGGGATCGACTACGTCTTTCAGGCCTTTGCGCCAACGATCTTTTGGTTGTTCATTGGTAGAGTAATTGCAGGCATCACAGGTGCGAGTTTTACAACAGCTACCGCTTATATTGCTGACATCAGTACGCCAGAAAAGAGAGCACAAAACTTCGGCATGGTCGGTGCCGCTTTTGGTTTAGGATTCATCATAGGCCCCGTCATTGGTGGTATTGCCAGCGAGTGGGGAACACATGTTCCTTTTTTAGTAGCTGCTGCTTTTTCATTGGTCAATTTCATCTACGGCTATTTTGTATTGCCAGAATCTTTATCTCTTAAAAACAGAAGACGCTTTCAATGGAAACGAGCCAATCCATTGGGTTCTCTGAAACATTTAAAAAAATATCCAATGGTCATGGGACTCATTGTGGCCTTCACTTTATTATTCATTGCAAGTCATGCGGTACAATCCAATTGGACCTATTATACCATGTATAAATTTCAATGGGATGAAAAAGCTGTCGGTTATTCATTAGGTTTTGTAGGACTCATGATTGCCATTGTACAAGGAGGACTCATACGCCTGATCATGCCTAAAGTAGGGCAGTACGGAGCTATTTATGCAGGATTATTTTTAAACATGATGAGCCTTATTCTTTTTGGTTTGGCGACAGAAGGGTGGATGATGTATGCCGTACTTTTGCCTTATGCTTTTGCAGGCATTGCAGGTCCTGCGATGCAAGGACTCATGTCTTCTGATGTACCAGCAAATGAGCAGGGGGAATTACAGGGAGGGCTCACATCTGTCATGAGTCTGACATCCATCGTTGGTCCGTTGATCATGAATTATTTATTTTCATTTTTTACACTTCCATCGGCTCCATTTATTTTTCCCGCAGCACCCTTTATGGTTGGCGCTGCCATGGTGGCTGTTGGGCTTTATTTGACCTATAATACCTTATCCAAACACGCTAAAAAATAGATTTTTTTGTCTATATTTATTACTCCAACAGACTGTTTTGGGGAAGTCTATTGGTCTAAGCTATGGTTCCACCTTGTTACATTAAAACTAACATGAAACGTTTTCTTTCAACTGCATTTCTTTTCATACTATTCGTTTCGGCATCCTTTGCACAAACACTTAATCCCTGCGCGCAATTGGTCTGGCAGGATGAGTTTGATGAAACTTCCTTGGATCTCACCAAATGGACTCCTACCATCGGAGACGGTTGCGACATCGGTTTGTGTGGATGGGGTAATAACGAATTGGAATATTATACAGACAGAACAGACAACGTAAAAATAGAAGGTGGTAATTTGGTGATTACTGCTTTAAAAGAAAGTTATAGTGGGAGTAATTATACTTCAGGAAAAATAACTTCTCTTCACCAGGGAGATTTCACCTTTGGACGAATTGAGGCACGCATCAAATTACCTAAGGGAGCGGGCTCCTGGCCTGCTTTCTGGATGTTGTCGTCTAACCAGGAATACGGTCCATGGCCTGCCAGCGGAGAGTTAGACATCATGGAGTACGAAGGTAAAGATCCAAATGCCATAGCAGGAACAGTACATTATGGTACTTCACTTTCAGATCATAAATACAATGGTCAGCAATATAATTTACCTGCCAGTGCCAATTACTACGATGATTTTCACATCTTCACTTTAGATTGGGATTCGACTTCTGTGAAATGGTACATGGATGGAACGCTCTACCACACCGTAACAAAAGACGACATTAATCCTTACCATTGGCCTTTTGACAAACCATTTTATATCATTCTGAACCATGCTGTAGGAGGCGATCTTGGAGGAACAGTAGATGATAGCAGTATGCCTCAAACCATGCAGGTAGATTATATAAGAGTCTATTCTGATCCATCGAATTTTAATATTCTTGGTCATCAACAATTGTTTGTCAATGCCAGCAATGAAAAATATTATGTGCCACCTGTTTCTGGTGCAACCGATTACCAATGGTCCGTACCAACTGGTGCCACCATTGCATCAGGCCAGGGAACTGCCTCTATCCTGGTGAATTGGGGCGGTACATCGTCTGCTGGCAATGTCTCTCTGAGTGTCATTCAGTCCTGTGGCTCTATTGATCTTGTACTTCCTGTAAGATTGCTCGATGATAACAGTTGCAAAATTATATTAGATGATATGAACGGGAATACCAACGTAACCTATGACAGTTGGACGTCTTCCACGTTTTCTCCTTCTGCTAATAACCCAAGTCCGGTCGTCAACACATCGACTAAAGCAGGTTACCTTTTCAAATCACCGGCAACAGGCGGAAATCAAGTCGTCTTGGGAAATCTTCCCATCAATGATTTTTCAGTATATGAATCAGGACAAAGAGTATTGTATATGGATGCTTATACTAACGGTACTCCTGAATTGACGGTTGAATTAAGATTCATGAACAAAGCTAAAGTAGCTGGCGGTAGTTATCCCGCGGGCATAAGAACAGTGCTTAAAGCAAAGACTACTGCTTTGCGCAAATGGGAAACATTGGTATTCAAATTCGATCGCGTAGAAGATGCGACGACATTGCTGAGTGAGATAGATCAGATCGCAATTGTTTTTAACCCTGAACAAACAGTAGCCAAATACATTTACTTTGATAACCTAAGAAGAGGATTGCTTCCTTACAATGATATCACCGGAGATGAAGCGCCAACAGCATGTGACGTCAGCAATGAAACATATAGCGTAGTCAATAATTCTTCTTCTGTTTATTCCTGGTCAGTGCCTACTGGTACAACCATCAACTCAGGACAAAGCACCCATCAAATCAGCGTCAACTGGGGTAGTGTAGTCCTTGGTAAAGTATATTTAACAGAGACCTTAGCTGGTTGTACAGATTATACCGGTTCACTGGATGTGAAAATTGTTTCTTGTCCTACTGCCATCATAGGAATTACTTCACGCATTCAGACATTGGAGATGTACCCTAATCCATCCAGAGATCAAGTGACTATCACCTGTGATTTGCCGGCACCTACAGACGTTAAACTTGTTGTTACTTCTTCGTTGGGAGAAACATTGATTACAAAAACATACACTGGACAAAGCGGAACATTCAGCCAACAACTATCTCTTCAGGAGTTGAAACCTGGAAGCTATGTATTGCAATTATTGACGGGTTCAGACATTCGTTCTTCCCAATTGATTAAATATTAAAATCATCACCTTTCATTTCATCCAAAGGACCCGTTAGACAATGGGTCCTTTTTTCATTTAAAAGAAGATCAGGCTGTTTATCAGGATTTATAAGGTGAAGAGACCGTTGTACTTTTACAGGCTATTATTGGTTAACCATTGAAAATTATCTAACTTTAAGCAACAATAATTGAATGTTGATACCTCTCATTAAAATATACCTCCTTGGAATTTAGCGAATTTAAATTTGATCCCGGACTTTTGGAAGGCTTGTCCTCCATGGGTTTCATGAAAGCAACTCCTATACAAGAACAATCTATTCCTGTTATACTTTCTGGCAAAGACATCATAGCCTGCGCACAAACAGGTACAGGTAAAACTGCCGCTTATGTTTTACCCATTCTTCATAAAATTTTATCTGCCAAAAAACGCCACCTCAATACGTTGATCCTTTGTCCAACGCGTGAACTGGCGCTACAGATCGATCAGCAGATAGAAGGCTTTGCGTATTTCATCTCGGTGAGTTCTATTGCTATTTATGGTGGAGGAGACGGAGTCGTTTGGGAACAACAGAAAAAAGCACTGAAAGAAGGAGCAGACATCATCATCGCTACTCCCGGAAGATTGATTGCTCAATTGCAATCGGGTACGGTAAAATTAGAACACCTGGAGCACCTGGTATTGGATGAAGCCGATCGTATGCTCGACATGGGCTTTTACAGCGACCTGATCAAGATCATCAGTTACCTGCCGACCAACAGACAAACCATTTTATTCTCTGCTACCATGCCTCCAAATATGAGGAAACTGGCAGGTCAGATTTTAAAAGATCCAGAGCAAGTCAACATTGCCATTTCTAAACCGGCCGAAGGTATACTGCAACAAGCTTATGTAGTTTACGACAATCAAAAAGTAAACCTGATCAAACATATTCTTTCGGAAAAGAAATTCAACAGTGTCATTATTTTTGCTTCTACCAAAGACAATGTAAAAGCACTCGATCGAGAATTAAGAGCCAAAGGATTTTCAGTCGAAGCTTTCCACTCCGATTTGGAGCAAACCGAAAGAGAAGCCATCATGCGACGCTTTAAAAGCAGAAGTTTGCAGATCATCATCGGTACAGATATTTTATCCAGAGGTATCGATGTAGAAGGCATTGACCTGGTCATTAACTTTGATGCGCCTCCTGATCCGGAAGATTACATTCACCGCATTGGCCGTACCGCACGAGCAGAAACAACGGGTACAGCGATTACTTTTATCAATGAAAAAGATCAGCGTAAATTTTATTCGGTAGAAGAACTGATTGGTAAAGACATTCCAAAGCTTCCTATTCCAGAGGGATTAGGTGAAGGTCCTGCTTATGAGCCGTTGAAAAAAAGAACGTTTATTAAGCCAGGCGGGAATAGAGATAAGAGACCTTTCAAAAGGAAATAGTGTTTCATCGAAACATACATACACTACACACATGTTTGACGTTTTACACAAACACATTACCAGTAAAGTAAGCCTTACTCCACAGGAATGGGAGTTCATCACCACGCAATGCATTCCAAAGAAAATCAGAAAAAAGCAATACCTATTGCAAGCAGGAGACAAAGCCGAGTTTTTTACCTTTGTCAATAAAGGATGTCTTCGTTCTTATACCGTAGACGACGCAGGCGAAGAACACGTCGTGCAATTTGCCATAGAAGGCTGGTGGATCGGAGACCTCAGTGCTTTTCTCACCAATGAGCATGCTTCCTATAACATCGATGCACTGGAGGATACAGAAGTTCTGATGATGGAAAGAGATGCCCAAGAACGCATCATTGAACGCGTACCGATGTACGAACGCTATTTACGTCTATTGTTACAAGGAAACTATGTAGCCATGCACAGACGCCTGGTCTCTGCCATCAGCACGACCGCTGAAGAGAAGTACCTTCGCATGCAAAAGCAATATCCTGACATCATGCAACGTGTACCTCAACACATGATTGCTTCTTACTTGGGCTTGAAACCAGAAACGCTAAGTCGCATTAGAAAAAAAATAGCTAGCGATAAATAAGATTTTTACTCCACACAGACTATTTAGGGTTTCTCCTTCCAAACATGTTGTTGCTAAATCATTGATCTAGATCAATGCCTTTTTTTGATGCACGTCAATGAAAATCGTTCGCCCCTCGTATATCTTTGTATGGTTATCAAGATTAGTAGGGTATGAAAAAAACTATAGCGGTCGTCGGTTCATCCAATCATTCTGATTCCAACATGGTCTTTCGTTTGGCAGCTTTGGGTTATCCTATATTGCTGGCAGATGAAAAATGGGAATGCATCAGGAATAGCATCCTCAGCAAACACCCTCAGGCTTCTGTTGAAATGCTGCAATGCTCTCATGAATGTGCCTGGCAGGCCGATTTGATCTTACTTTACCTCAGTGATGAATACAAAGACTTACTGGATAAAATTAAAACGGTGGTCACCGGCAAATTGGTGATCAATGTAGTGAATCACTTTCTGGAGAATGAAGTGCAACAGCTATTGCCTTTTTCTAAAGTGGTACATGCCAACATTGACCTGACACCGGAGGTGGTATCTTTTACAGTAAGAGGAGAAAACAATCAGGCGGTGGAACAAGCATTATTGCTTTTTGACGAAATAGGTTTTAAATCGAATCGGAGCAGTGCATCTCAATCCTAATTGTATGTTGAATTTCTTAACCTGCATCAATGCTTATAATAAAACGATAGCTTAAGATTGTATCAAGTTTAAATAAATACATTGTAAGCGGTTACCGCAACCTTGTTAAACTTATATGGATCGCAAAGATTTTATAAAGACATTAGCACTGATACCGATAGGAGGACTAACCATGCAATTGAGTTCGTTAAAAAGTATTACGGATAAATTTGAACGCACATCGAGAATGCCGGTATTGTTTCTCGGTCATGGCAGTCCAATGAATGCCATAGAAGAGAATGATTATACCCGCAAGTTTCGCGAGATAGGAAAATCACTGCCTAAACCTAGAGCCGTGTTATGCGTGTCGGCACATTGGGAAACAAATGGTACGTTTGTCACTGCAATGCCTAAACCACAAACGATACATGACTTCGGTGGTTTTCCAAAAGCATTGAATGAGTTTCAATACCCCGCCATGGGAAGTCCTGAGTTTGCTTTGCAAACCAAAGAGATCATTCATTCTGTTGATGTAGGACTAGACCAGGAGTGGGGATTGGATCATGGTTGCTGGTCTGTCTTGTGTCACTTGTTTCCAGATGCAGATGTTCCGGTTTACCAATTGAGTTTGAACTATAAAAAAGATGCGCAATGGCACTATGAGTTGGCCAAAGAATTATCTGCCTTGAGAGATAAAGGTGTATTGATTGTTGGCAGCGGTAACATGGTACATAACCTGCGTATGGTAAGCTGGCAAACCCCACAAGGCGGCGGTTACGACTGGGCCATAGAAGCCAATGATATCTTTAAAAATTTAATTTCATCCAACGAACACCAACGTCTTATTCAATACCAATCGTTGGGTAAGGCCGTACAGCTGGCTGTACCGAGCGCCGATCATTACCTTCCATTGCTGTATACCTTAGGATTGAAAGGTGAAAAAGAATCTGTAGAATTCTTCAACGATCGCACGGACATGGGATCTATTTCTATGACATCTGTGTTGATTCATTAACTGTAATGTATTTTCTCAATTAAAATAAATAAACCAATTTCTTAACTAACCTAAATTTAATTACCATGAAAATTTCTCACGTAGTATTAACAGCAGCCTTGGCATTTTCTGCTTTGGCTTTCACAAGAGCTTCTATCGTTTTCAACGTAGACAAAACTAAAAGTAAAGTAACCTGGGTAGGTAAAAAAGTAACAGGTGAGCACACTGGTACCATCAGCATCGCAGATGGTAGTTTGACTTCTGATGGCAAATCTATCTTAGGTGGTACATTTACTATCGACTTAACAACCATCACTTGTACAGATCTTACAGATGCCGATTACAACGCTAAATTGGTTGGTCACTTGAAAGCGGATGATTTCTTTGGCGTAGCGAAATTCCCTAAATCAACTTTCGCTATCACGAAAGTGACTTCAACAGGTGGTGCAAACTACAAAGTGGCTGGTAACCTTACCATCAAAGGCATTACTCAGGCCATTGAATTTCCTGCAACGATTACAGTAGCTGGTACAACAGTAACTGCAAAAGCAAAAATCATTGTAGACAGAACTAAATTTGACATCAAATACGGTTCTGCGAGCTTCTTTGATTCTTTAGGTGACAAAGCGATCTCTAACGATTTCGAATTGAACGTTGACTTAGTAGCTACTAAAAAATAAGTAATTCTTAATTTTAGAAATGCCTTTCGCTTTATAAGCGGAAGGCATTTTTTTTGTATAAAACGATTCTTTTTTTACTGCATCTTTAAGAGAATAAACAGCATTATTCAATCGTGCGATATTTTTTCCCAGCTTGTGGAAAAGCTTATTTTTAGGCAATGAGAGCTACTAAATGTAATGTTTGTAATAAATAATTAAAAATATGGAATCATTTCTCCCATGAAAACGTATAGGTTAAAGAACTGTTAAAAACGGTCATGTAAACTTATCGTTCTTTTATCATGTTTTGAAAGTAACGATTCATCTTTATATTATGGAGTACGGAAAGATATATCGAGAATTACATCCTGTTCTTAAGAAAAAATTAAGAAGAAGGAAATTACTGTGCGTACTTTGGGCCATGTTAGGTGCCTTGCTATTCTTCTTTGGTGGTTGGTTTTTCGCCATCGTTCCCTTCGTGATATTGGTTACTGATTTTGTTTTCAAAAACAATATCAATAAAAAAGGTCTTACACTTATCAGAGCAAAAGTGCTCAATAAAGTAGAAGGAAGCTCAACGCATTCTTCAATAGAAAAAGATGCTACATGCCTTTCGAAATATTGCTTCGAGTTAGATATTTACGAAGCACATTTCTTTTCGTGCATTGGTAAGGTAAAAGATAACCATTTGCTTCATGGTATTAAAACAATCAAAGTAGGAGAGAACCTGTTTGCAAGTTTTGAACGCGATACAGAAGTGATGCTTGTTGTGTTGTCTAACAAAAAATGTGTGGGGTACTTGTTAAATGGGGAGTTGATGGTTGCCTAGAAAAAAAGAACGGAGAGCGAACCATAACCTTGCATTCACTCCCCGTTGCTTTTATAAAACAATTTTTATTTTTATTCCTTCCATTTGATGCCGCAGCCAATGGCTTTGGTTTCTTTGATGCTTACATCTTTGCCTGCTTCCAATTCTGCAATAGCTGACGCGACATAGAATTCTGTAGCCGCTTTAGAATCCTGGTAATTATTGTCAATGGCACCAATGTATTTGATGACATTCTTCACGCCTTCTTTCTGAACCAAATACACATGAGGTGTTTTCGTAGCACCAAACAAGTGTGCAACAGATTGCGTATCATCGTGCAGGTATACAAAAGGATATTTCTTATCCGATGCTCTTTTTCTCATGTTTTCAAAACTATCATCCGGATATTTTACCGCGTCATTAGGATTGATGGCGATGACAGGATAGGTCTTTCCGTATTTCTTCTGCAAGTCGATGATACGATCTTCATAAGCCTTCGCATAAGGACAATGATTGCAGGTAAACACAATGATGTATCCTTTTGCCTCTTTGTAATCGGATAGACTAACTTCTTTGTTATCGATGTTTTTCAATTTGAAATCAGTAATCGTATCGCCTACCTTATAGACTGAGGATAACCATACAGCAGACACTACTAAAAATGTGAGTAATAAAAGTGCGATCGTTTTTTTTAATACCATAAGATTAAGGATTTAATGACATAATTATTTTTTCTAATTCTTGACCGTAAAGTGGTTGCTCGTAAAATCGTTTATGCTCGTTGTCTTTTGTTATGATCAATGTAGCAGGTATAGAGCCAGACCAGTTAGAATCCACTCCATTGATCCATTTGTTAAAATCTACTTCATCCAATAACATCACTCTTGTCGTGATGTCATTTTTTTCTAATGTTGCCACCACTTTATCTTTTAATGATGCCTGATCCAAACTCACCAACAGAACTTCTACCTGTTTGTCTTTGTATTCACGATGCAACTTTTCAAAATGTGGTAACTCTTCTACACAGGGCTTACACCATGTTGCCCAAAAGTTAATGACTTTAATCTTATCCTTTTTTTGCAGTATATATTCCTGCAGTTGAGGCCATTTAACAACTTCCACATCTCGTTTGATGGAAGCAAGGCCGATCAGCAAAACTGCTACTATCAAACTCTTCATGCGCTACTCGTTTTGTAGGGAATAAAAATTTCGGGGAAAAAAAATACAAAAGCAATCAAAGCATCAAAAGATATTAAACATTACCCCATTGAAGATTCATTGTTTCACTATGCCTGTTCCACCATGAATACTTAATATACTAAGAACCTGATTGTTCAATAATCAGAAGTACACTAATCAGAAAGAGGAGAGTTATAATTATTTTTTTCATATGCTTCTGCAAAGAAGATGAGTCCTTCTTTTATAAAAATAGCAACAATGTATTAAGTACGTATTATCACTAGTTTACAAAACGGTAAAGTCCGAGACTTTTTTCGCATTGGGGAAAAATCGGGACATTAAAAAAAGCTTTTGCAGATTAGTACTTCTTTTCCTTACTATATGAGCTT